>CAYYRT010000161.1:0-18488 GCA_964474055.1 uncultured Acidimicrobiaceae bacterium
GCGGGTCCAGGAATTTCCCCAACTCCGACACCTGATTGAGCCTTCTTGCCAGGAACCCGTCCACCCAGTCGGTGGCGCCAATGAGAAAGATCAACAGTGCGGCGAATTCCACCTGATCTTGTACGACCAGGACGTACCAGAAATAGGGAACTGCGAGCAGCCTGAGGGCCGAGACAAGGTTGGGGACAGTGAAAATCACAGAAGTGAGACGTGAGACGTGATACGTGAGATAGGAAGGGTTCGGCTCACGCCTTGCGCCTCACGCCTCACGTCTTGGTGTAGGGCGCTTCGGCGCCTACACCAGGTAGCAGGCAACGTAATGCCCGCCACCCTTGTCCTCCAAGGGAGGATGGTCGTTGTGGTGGCAGACATCGGTCGCAATCGGGCACCGCTCGATGAACCTGCACAATGGAGGGGGGTTGATCGCCTTGCCGATGCCACCTTTGATTTCCACGGGTGGGCGTTTGTACGCCGGGTCGGGTACCGGGACAGCCGAGAGAAGCGCCTTCGTGTAGGGATGCAGCGGACTGGCGAGAAGTTCTTCGGACTCGGCCAACTCCACGATCTTGCCCAGGTACATGACTGCAATCCGGTCGCACATGTAGCGAGCCACCGCAAGGTCATGGGTGATGTAGAGGTAGGAGACGTCGAACTCGTCACCCAGCTTGAGCATCAGGTCCATGATGGAAATGCGGATGCTCACATCGAGCATCGAGGTCGGCTCGTCGGCAACCACGAACGAGGGGTCGATCACCAGGGCCCGGGCGATGGCAATGCGCTGACGCTGGCCCCCAGACAATTCGTGAGGGTATCGGAAGAGGAAGGTCTCTGGCGGGCTCAACCCGACCACATTCAGCAGAGCGGCAACCTTTTCCTCCCGCTCGCTCACTGTCCCGATGCCTTGCACTGTGAGCGGCTCGGCCACGGTGTCGAAGATGGTCCGCCGGGGGTTCATCGACTCGTAGGGATCCTGAAAGATCATCTGCACCCGGCGGCGGAAGGTTCTCATCCCGTCCCGGCTGATATGAGCTACGTCGACCGGATTTCCATTGTCGGACAGAAGGATCTGGCCGCTGGTCGCATCCATCAGCCTGGTCAGCATCCTGCCGGTGGTCGACTTGCCACAACCTGATTCACCGACCAGTCCCAACGACTGGCCGGCGCCGATTTCGAAGCTGACCCCGTCAACCGCATGTACAAAGTCGATCGGTTTGCGAAACAGACCACGCTGGACCGGGAACAGTTTGGTGAGGCCGTCAACCTTGAGAAGTGGCTGAGTCACGCCGTCACCCCGATAGTTACAGGCACCTGCTGCCAGTTCCAACAAGCCACCCTGTGCCCCGACTCGAGTTCGGTGAAAGGGGGATCCTCGGTACGGCACTGGTCGGTGACGAACGGACACCGTGGGTGGAAGCGACAGCCCGGTGGAGGATCAAGAAGGTTGGGAGGCTCCCCGACCAGCGGTGCGAGTTTGCGCCGGGGACCGACGATCGAGGGGGTCGAGGAGAGCAGAAGATAGGCGTACGGGTGACGGGGCCGATGGAACACCTCGAGGGTGGGACCGAACTCAACCAATTTGCCGGCGTACATGATCCCGATGGTGTCGGTCACTTCGGCGATGACGGCAATGTCATGGGAGATGTAGATAAGGGCCATCCCCAACTGATCCTGGATCTTTTTCAGCTCCTTGAGGATTTGATCCTGGACGATCACATCCAGGGCAGTCGTGGGTTCTTCGGCAATGATCAGCTTGGGGTCGCAGGAAAGGGCCATGGCGATCGTGGCACGCTGTCGCATCCCTCCCGAGTACTCGTGCGGAAATCGCTCGAGCATTGCCGGGTTCAACCCCACCATCTCAAAGAGGCGAGCCATGCGACCCTTGGAGTTGGCCTCGTTGAGCTTGGGCCTGATGTGGAGGTCCATCGCCTCCCGAATCTGGTCCCCCACCCGGTACACCGGGTTCCACGAGTTCATGGCGCCTTGAAACACCATCGAGATGGACTTCCATCGCCGTCGCCGCATCTCGTCATCGGTCAGGGCCAGCAGATTCTCACCCTCGAGGCGGATCTGACCAGAGATGTAACGGGCGTTATCGGCTGCCAGCCCCATCAAAGACATTGCCACGGACGTTTTCCCGCAGCCGGACTCCCCCACCAACCCGAGGGATTCCCCATGATGAAGGGTGAAGCTCACGTCCTCGATTGCCGAGACCTGGCCCCTCTTGGTCTGATACCGCATGATCAGTCCATCGACCTCGAGAAGCGGTTTTCCGTTACTCGTCACCTGTTGGTTCCTCTCTCACCTTGATCTGCCCAACCAAACCGCTCAGCGCTGCCGCAGCCGCGGGTTGACAACCTCGTCCAGCGCCCGTCCCACCAGGAAGAACGACCCGGCAAGAAGGCTGACGGAAAGACCGGCCGGCATCAGCAGCCACCAGTACTCGGTCCCCGAGAGCAGGTAGCCCTGGGAGGAGGCCACGTTGATCATGATCCCCCAACTCATAGGGATCGAAAGCAGCCCCAGGAACGACAAGGTCGCCTCCAGCGAGATGGCATCGGTGACCGTGAACATCATGTAGAGGAAAGACAATGGCAGCACATTGGGGATGATGTGTCGGAAGATGAGGTGGATGTGGCCGCCGCCGGCAATCCGGGCAGCGTCGATGAACGGTTTGACTGAAACCTGGAGGGCCTGGGACTTGAGGATGATTGCGGTTCCCCCGAATCCGCTCAAGACTCCGATCACCACCCCGAGCAACGGCAGGCTGATGTCAAAGAGGGCGGAGACCACGATGAGGATCGGCAACAACGGCACCAGCAGAATCAGATCGGCAAACCGCATCAATATCGTGTCGATCCAGCCTCCGAAGTAGGCCGAGGCGCTGCCGACTGCCGTCGCAATGAACACAGTGACCACGGCGGCGATCACTCCCAGAGCGAAAGCAGCCCTGGTGCTGAAAAGAAGCTGGCTGAGAACGTCGCGGCCCAGAGGGTCGGTGCCCAGAAAATGCGGCGTAGCGCCTGTCCACGTAGGCGGAGCAGGCTGGGCCCGTATGACGAGGGTGTCGCCAAGGTCGATGAACGGGTTCATCTGGATCCGGGCTGTGCCCAAATCGATCTCAGTGAGCGGATCGGTCACTTCCTCGACCACTATTTTCTCGACGAACGGAGCGTCGTATCCCGTTACCGGGTTGTATATCCGCTGCGACCAAACGGTCGACATCAGAATCGGGTGAGCAATCGCCATCAAGGCGAAGATCACGATGATCGTCAAACCGACCAATCCAATTCGGTTGGCGACGAACAGTTTCCAGTTGTTACGAAGGGAGCGACGCAGCAAGCGGAGTCGCACCCTCCACAAAGGGTCCTGGAGGGTTACATCAACGCCAGGTGTCGGTGGGGCCAGAGTGTCGGTCACGCCCTCTCCTTAGGAGTAACGAATCCGCGGGTCAAGGTACATATAGGCAACATCGGCAATGATGTGGCCTATCAGGGCAAGTATTCCGATGATGCCGAGCGTCCCGGTCGCCAAAGGGATGTCCTCCAGAAGGGTTGCGTTGAGCAACATTTGTCCCAGTCCCGGCCAGGAAAATACCCCTTCCGTGATGATCCCTCCGCTGATTACAAAAGCCAGCGCCAGCACCATTGCCGTCACCACCGGCAGGAGGGCATTCCGCGCCGCGTGCTTGTCCCGAATAGTCCGCTCGGTGAGTCCTTTGGCACGGGCCGTGAGGATGTAGTCCTCCCTTAATGTCTCCAACATCGCTGAGCGGGTCAAGAGCATCACGCCTGCAAAAGCGACACACGCCAGAGTCAGGACCGGGAGGGCTGTGTGGTGAAGTAGGTCACCCACAAACGGGCGCAGCGGGCTCAGCCACCAGTACCCGACGAAGCTCACGAGCAGCACCGAAAAGCTGGTGCGCCACACAATTCGCTTGAGCCTTTCGGTCTTCATCCTCCTCGCCACCACAGATGCCGCCAAGACCAGCGCGCTCACCGCGAACAGTGAGATCATGAACCTCATGAACACCTGATTAGCGTTGAGAGCCGCACCCGTCCATTCGGACACATCTATGAACTTGCCGAGGGGGAACCAGTCAAGGATGAAACCAAAGAACCAGAGCATCATGATGGCGAACCACGGATAGAAGACCGTGTAACCAGCCACCCCGCCCAGCGTGAGGGCTGTTTCAGTGAAGCGCCCCCGCCGCCACGCCATGATCTTGCCGAGACCAAACCCCAGGTAGTACGCGAGCAGGGTGGCCGAGAGGAAAAGGACCACCGTGCGAGGCAGTCGTTCGAGGATCAGTTGGGAAACCGGAGTCGGATACTGGGTGAATGACACCCCCAGGTCGCCCTGAAAGAAGTTGATCACATAGGTGACGACCCGTCCCGCCAGCGGTTGATCGAGGCCCAGTTGTGCCGCCAACATGCGCTGGGCTTCAGGTGGAATGTCCGGATCGGAGATGAGCTGCTGGGTGATGTCGCCGGGTTGAGCCTCGAGCAACAGATACACCAGAGCCAGGAACACCACCAGCAGAAGCAAGCCCTGAACCAGGCGCTTGCCGATGAACTTCAGCACGATCAGATCCTCCCTGTGCCTGCGGCGAGGCTACCACACGACCCTTGCGCGGAACGGGGGCGGAGTTTGTCTCCGCCCCCGTTCCCAATACATCGTCACACGTTCGTGTAACCCTCGTGGGTCAACGAGCGGCTGCGACCGTTCCCTGCTGTCCGGAGAGGAACTGCAGGCCCGACAGGGTATCGGTGAACGGGAAGTTCACGTTGGTCTGCCGGTAGAACTCGAGGATGCCTGTGTCAAACAGCAGGATGTAGGGCAACTCGTCGGCGAGTATTGCCTCCATCTGCCACATGATGTCATAGGCTTCTTCTTCGGTCAGGGCTGCGTTGAACTGCTCGACAAGAGCATCGAACTCGGCATTGGCGAAACCGGGGGCGTTGTCGCCTTCATTCACCAGTGTGTCGTTCTTCGAGGCGAAGAATGCCTCGTGATAGGTGGGCAGCGCCGGGTTCCCGAGCGACCAGCCGAGCAGATACATGTCGAACGCCAGGGTGCCGTCCTCCTGCACTCCATAGACCCTGTCAACCAGGGCGTTGAAGTCGGTGGGGTTGGCCTCGGCCTCAAAACCGAGCTGGTTCAACCAGGTCTCGATCCATACCGAGTAGGTGGCGCGGAACGGGTCATAGCCCGGGCCGGGAGCGATTACTTCGAGTTCGGGAATCGGATTCCCGTTGAGGAGCAAACCCTCGCCCTTGTTGACGGCCTGGAGGATGTTGCCATCCGCGTCGGTCGCCATCGCCGGTTCGGTCGTCCAGGTGAAGCCACCCTCCTTGAGGAGAGCAACCGCACCCTCGAGACGCTCCTGCATTGTCTTGCCGACATAGCGGGACTCGACCTCGGCGGCCACTTCCTCGTTGTACCACTTCGTGTTGCCCTCGGGCACCGTCACGTACAGCGGGAAGGCCGCGCCCTGGAGGACGTTGTTGGCCATGAACTCCTTGTCGATCATCAACGCCAGCGCCTCTCGGAACTGGGGAATGCTCATGGGCTCTTTGCGCAAGTTGAAGGCCATGTAGCGGAAGCCGTTAGTGGGGTTAACCACTGCGGTCAGGTCCGCGTTGCCTTCGACCTGGTTGAGAAGTCCACGCTGCATGCCGAGCGGGTTGAGGAGGTAGTCCACCTCGCCCGCGGCCAGTGCCAGCACAGCTGCGTCCTGTCCACCGTAAAGCGAGAAGATCGCTTCACCAGCAAACGGCCCGACCGTATAGGTCACGCCGCCGGACTCAACCGTTACGCCCGCGTCGTAGTAATCGGTGTTGGCAGTGTTCCGAGCAAAGGTGCCTTCCGAACGCTCGGCGAAGACCATGGGGCCGCCGGATACGTCGAGACCGGTACCAGCCACGGCGTATAACGCCTCGGCCGGCTCTTCCGAAGCCTTGGCTTCCTCAACACTGTCGGCCCAGATGTGAGCCGGCATGATCGAAGCAAGACCTACCTGATGTGGCCAGATCGCTAGACCCGGCCGCTCGTTGAACACGAATTTCACTGTGGCGTCATCGACGGCTTCTACAGCCGTCAAGCCGAGGCTGCCCTCAGCTGCGATCGGATACGAGTTCAGCCAGCTACCACCCAGCGCCAGATCGCGCACCGTCTCATAAGTGAAAACGATGTCGTTGGCGGTAATGGGGGTGCCGTCTGACCAGGTCGCATCTGCACGCATGGCTACTTCGATGGCCCAGCCGTCACCTTCAGCTGCCCCGGTGGGAACTTCGGCGCTGTCAGCAATATCTCTGTCCAGCTCGATCCCGGGGTAGTTGAGGGTGAATAGCGCGGGCTTGGTGGGGCTCAGGACATACTGGTTCCACACGGTTCCGGCTGGGCCGATGTAGGCCCAGAAGTTGTCGGTGGTGGTGTCCTGGAAGATCCCCAACCTGTAAGTGAATCCCGGCTCAGGCGCTGCGGTCGTCGTCGGCCCCGCTGTGGTTGTTGGTCCAGCGGCAGTGGTCGTCGTCGGCGTCGCAGAAGTACACGCAGCCGCCACGATTGCAAACACCGTGACGATTGCGAGCCCGCGCCATCGGCCGAGCTTTTCAGAGGCTCTCACCTATTGGTCCTCCCGTTATTGATTTTCCGTTTACTTGCCGTTGCCCGGGCGTTTGCCCGGGCAACTACTGAAGGATACCCGCGAGGGACACCCGCCAGCAACCGAATCGGCAACGGTTCACCGATGGTCCATCTATTTTATGCAGTCACCG
Source organism: uncultured Acidimicrobiaceae bacterium (assembly GCA_964474055.1). Taxonomy (GTDB): domain Bacteria; phylum Actinomycetota; class Acidimicrobiia; order Spongiisociales; family ZC4RG35; genus JAICND01. The sequence continues at coordinate 6,777 of CAYYRT010000161.1, forward strand.
TATGGCCCATGTCGGTGTGGGGCGGGTGTTGTCCGGGTACAATCCGGTGTTTCCGGGCTGTGGCGCAGCTTGGTAGCGCGCTTGACTGGGGGTCAAGAGGTCGGGAGTTCAAGTCTCCCCAGCCCGACTGGAGACTTCGGAGTTACAACACTCCATCGGTGCCGAGGTGGTGCCTATCAAAAGTCGATCTAAGTGCGGCTCAGAATGTCAGCCCGAACCGATCTCGAACTGGGCGAACCTACCGGTGCCGACCGCCTGTGGTTCACCCGACATGACCAAGTAGGTGCCCAGGTTTGGTCCTCCCGACGGCCCAATAATGATCTTGACCGTCCCCCCGGGCAGCAAAACGGGAAGCGAACCGTCGGCGCCGACACCCTCCGGATGAATCAGGCCGAACCGGGAGGCCGGTCGCGTAATTCTGACTCGTGCCTCTGCCCAACCCAACGCGCCCCCTTTCAGCTTCCCGGAAGCTACGCCCAATCCTGGTCTCCTGAACGGAGGAACCCCCGAGGCTGATCCCGTGCTACCGGGGTTTCCTTCGTATTGCGCTCCCCTACCTGTGGCGTCAGGTGCGGGCCTTGGCCCCGGATCCCTCAGTCACCTCGCTCTTGTGTGCCGCAAAGGCGGCCAGAACCTCGTCCTTCTCCCTTTTGGGAACTCCGACGAAGTCGAGGGTACGTCCCAGCTCAGCCGCGACTTCATCGAACTCCTCCGGAGAGATTTGCAACGGGCGATGCGCTTCCTCCAAGCCCAGGGGCGTTAGCCCTGGCCTGGTGGCTGCATACTCGAAGGGTCCACCCGCAACGTTGCAGACCCACAGAGTTCGCATGAACTTCAGACCTGGCAGTCTGCCCTCCACCTGCTGGGTGTGCCATTCTCGTAGAGCGGGGTTTTTAGAGCCTTCGCCCACGATTGGATTCTTGACGACTGCATCGCTGAAGTGGTCGATCACCGCGGCGATTGCAAATACCCCTCCGAGCCTTTCGTAGAGGGACTTCTCGGCCATGACTGCTCCTCCTATCGTCACTCGACGATCCTGTTCAGACAGTACGCAACGGCAGCGCTACCAGTTCACAAAAGCCCACGTTGGTGTGCCCGAACAAGACACCTGACTCTCGCGTTACTCGACCGGCTTGGTCAAAACCGGTTGACGACCCAGGCAACCCCTTGGCCCAGTCGATAAAGCAAGTAGACAGCGGTGAGCACCACCACGATTCGGAATCCCCAGGGACTGGGTTCGGGGGCCGGGGAATCCTCCTCGGGGAGGAAGGGCGATTCCCCGCTCAACGTTTCTCCCGCTTGCGGGTGACAATACGGATCGGTGTGCCGGTGAACTCGACTTCCTCCCGGAGCCGGTTCTCCAAGAAACGCAGATAGTCATCTCCCAGTTCTCCTCCGGAAGTGAACAAGACCACTGTCGGCGGAGCCACACCCGCCTGCACCACGTACTGGATCTTGGCCCGGCGACCCTTTCGCACCGGTGGCGGGTGGGCCGCTGTCCATCGCTCGACCATCCGGTTCAACTCGCCGGTTCCGATCCGCCGATGGCGCGACTCCAGGGCCTGTTCGATGAACTTGCCCAGACGGTGAAGCCGGGCCCCGGTGAGTGCCGAGGCTCGCATCATCGGAGCCCAGGACACGAAGTCGAGCCGGTCCTCGATGCTGCGCTCTGTGTCCTCGCGCTGCTCGGTGTTGAGTTCCTTGTCCCACTTGTTGAAGATGATCACCAGCGCCGCCCCGGCTGCAATCACCTCGTCGAGTATGCGCTGGTCCTGATGAGTGACCCCCTCAAGCCCGTCTATGAGAACCACTGCCACATCGGCTTCGGCCAGAACCCGACGGGCCCGTTCGACCGCGTAGACATCGGCCGACTCACCAATCTGCGCCCGCCGCCGGATCCCGGCGGTATCGACGAGGACGTATCTGCGACCATCGATCTCACCCTCCACGTCGATTGGATCGCGAGTGGTCCCCGGAGTGGGTGAAACGATCACCCGTTGTTCACCGAGGAGACGGTTGAGCAGGGTGGACTTGCCAACATTTGGGCGACCGACGAGCGCCAGGCGGGGAAGCTCGGGCCGTTCTTCATCGCCCCCATCGGGCGGGAAGAACGAGACGATCCGATCGAGAAGCTCACCGACTCCGCGACCGTGCACCGCCGACACCGGCATGGGCTCGCCCACTCCGATGTTCCATAGCTCGGCAGCGCCAGGTTCCCGGCTCACGTCGTCGACCTTGTTGGCGGCCAGGACTACGGGGACCATCCCCTTACGCAGCAGGCGGGCTACCCCCTGGTCGTCATCGGTGACACCGGTCATCGCGTCGACCACCCACACGACGACGTCTGCTCCCGACAGAGCCGCTTCGGCTTGTGCCCGCACCGAGGCGTCAATCCCGTCACCAGCATCGGCCTCCCATCCGCCTGTATCGACGATCACAAAGTTGTGCCCGGCCCAGTCGGCGTCGAATTGGCGGCGATCGCGGGTCACGCCCGGCATTTCCTCGACCACGGCGTGGCGTCCGCCAATGATCCGATTCACGAGCGACGACTTGCCCACGTTGGGGCGACCCACAACTGCCACTATCGGGCGCACCGCCGTCACGAGGAGGTAGCTGTGTCGGGGGCTACCAAAGAGAGAGCTTCGGTGGCCGTCCACGAACGATCACGCTCAAGCCAGCCCTCTCCCCCGTCGTCTGCCGTGAACCCGGCTTCGACCAGGTTTTGCAGGGTCGAAACGAATGCGCGTAGTTGCGGCGGAAGCGGGAAATACTCCTCTTCTTCCGTCACCTTCGCCAGTTCGAATCCCTGGCTCGGCGCCAGTCGGTCGATCACCTCGGAAACCAGGTGGTCGGGGGCCGAAGCGCCCGCAGTCAGCCCAACGACCCGGACGTCGACCAGCCATTCGGATCGGATGTCCTCGGCCGAGTCGATGCGGAAGGCAGTGGTTCCCCGTTCCCGGGCAACTCTCACCAATGCCTGCGTGTTGGAGGAGTTCTCAGAGCCGACTACCAGGATCAGATCACATTCGGTCGAGAGTTGTTCTACTGCCTGCTGGCGATTGGTGGTGGCATAACAGAGGTCACTCTTGCGCGAGGTGGACAGTTGCGGGAACCGCGCCTGCGCCTTTTCGAGCACCTCCTGCCATTCATGCATTCCCAGAGTCGTCTGAGCCAGCAGCGCCACCCGATCGGGATCGCTGGGGACGAACCGGTCGAGGCCCATCTCAGGTTCGATCAACGTCATGGCCTCCGGTGCTTCGGCGAGGGTGCCCAACGCTTCGTCATGACCCCGATGTCCCACATAGATGATGTCGTAGCCCCGGTCGGCCATCCGCTTCACCTCGTGGTGGACCTTGGTCACCAAAGGACACACTGCATCGATCACTACCGCGGCCCGTTTCCCCGCCAGTTCCACCACATCCGGACCCGAACCATGGGCCGACAGCATCACGGGAGCTCCCTCCGGGACCTGGGCAATGTCGTCGACGAACACGACGCCGACACGCTCGAAGGCCCGGACTACCCACTCGTTGTGAACGATCTGGTGGTAGCAGTAGACAGGCGGCTGGAACACCCTCACCATCCAGGTGAGCGCCTTGATCGCCATCTCCACTCCCGCGCAGAAGCCCCGCGGCTCCGCTACTACAACTCGTTCGACCACTACCCGGAAGGGTACTTGGCCACAGGGCTCAAACCGGAGGGCCTCAGCGACCAAGCAAGGCGAGGATCCGCTGGACCACGGTATCCAACGGCAGGCCGGTCGTATCGAGATGCACGGCATCCGGGGCGGGGATCTGAGGTGCCACCGCACGGCCCGAGTCCGCTCGATCACGGCGGGCCAGATCGGCCTCCACGGTCTCAGGGTCGACTCCAGACTCTTTCGCCCGCCTGCGCGCCCTCTCAGCGGAACTCGCCATCAACCAGACCTTCAGATCGGCGTCAGGAAAGACGACGGTGCCAATGTCTCGTCCCTCAACGACTGTGTTGCCGCCCTTGCCTTCGACCCATCTGCGCTGTTCGCGCACCAGATGCCGGCGAAGGTCGGGGTGAGCTGCAACGGCGCTGACCGCAGCCGTCACGTCCTCGAAGCGAATCGCGGCCGATACGTCCTCACCGTCCAGAAACATCCGCCCCCGCTGCTGGTCGAAATGGCGGTGCGCCACTGCGTCCAACACCGCTTTCTGATCACCGGGATCTGCTCCAGCCCGCAGAACCGCCAGCGTTGCCGCCCGATAAAACGCCCCGGTGTCGAGGTGGTTCCAACCGAGTCGCTGCGCCAGATGCTGGCTGACGGTGGATTTGCCCGCACCGCCGGGGCCGTCGATGGCGATGATCACAGCCCGGCGAGGACTTCGAAGTAGCGGGGCCAGGTCTTGGTCACACAGCCGGGGTTCTCGATCACGATTCCGGGTTGGCGCAAACCCACGAGAGCGAACGCCATAGCCATTCTGTGATCGTTGTAGGTGTTGACGAGTGCCGGACGCAGGACCCCCGGGCGGATGATCAGGTCATCGCCGATCACCCGGGCATCGCCTCCGACCCGGGTCAACTCCGTTTCGAGGGCGGCCAAACGATCACTCTCTTTGTGACGAAGGCTCCCGATGTTGCGGAGCCTGCTTTCTCCGTCCGTGAACAAGCACGCCACTGCCAGGGCGAGGACGGCGTCGGGCGCCCCACCCATATCGACATCAACAGCCCTAAGGCTCCTGTTCGGCCCTCTAAGGATGATCCGGTGCTCTTCCGAACGCACTTCGCAGCCCATCTCTTCCAGGACACCCAGGATGGCGAGGTCCGGCTGGGTCGACGAGGCAGGGATCCCGTCGAGGTGAACCTGTCCACTCGTGATCGCGGCGGCTACCAATGGATAGGTGGCGGCGCTGGCGTCAGCTTCGATTTGGAAGTGGGCCGCCTTATACCCGCTTGCTTCCACCAGGAAGCGGTCACCGTCGTCCGCAACCCTGGCCCCAAAGGCAATCATCACCTCCACGGTCGAAGTCAAATAGGGCCGCGACACCGGTTCGACGGTCATGACGATCTCGACCTTGTCCCGGGACAGAGGTGCGATGAGCAGGAGGGCACTGACAAACTGGCTGGATCGGGAGGGATCAACCTCAACCCGGCCCCCCTCCAGAATCCGGCCGTGCACGGTGACTGGTAGGTGCCCGGCGTGATCCTCGATTGATATCCCCATCGACCTCAGGGCGGCCAGCAACTCTTGCATTGGCCGCATCCGCAACCGACCCCTCCCATCAATGGTCACCGGTCCCGGGGAGAGAGCAGAAACCGCAGTGAGAAAGCGCGCGACAGTGCCCGCCTCTCCGGCGTCGATGGTGGCACTAGCCACGTCGAGTGAGCCCGCTGACCCCTGGACCAGCCAGGGGTCGTCGAAGTCTTCGATCACAACGCCCAAAGTTCGCAAACCCCGGCGCATCGCCTCTGTGTCATCTGCCTCCAGCGGATCATGCAGGCGGCTCACGCCCCGGGCAAGGGACGAGGTGACCAGGGCCCGGTTGGTGATGCTTTTGGAGCCGGGCGGGCGTACGACCGCCGACACGGGGGCAGAACGCACCGCCACTTCCAATTGGGGAGGAAGGTGCACAGGCGACAGGTTAAGCCGGTGGAGAAGTCGCTGAATTGGCCTCGCTCAGCCCGCTTGCCCGATAGAGGCCGGCGATCTCCTGAGGTCCCAGCAAGCGCCATTGTCCTGGCTTGAGCGTCCGGTCCGTGAGCGGTCCGATGGCTGTCCGGACCAGCCGATGTACGGGATGGCCGATCTCGGCCATCATTCTTCTGACTTCGCGGTTGCGGCCCTCGGTCAGGACAATTTCGACCAGGCTGCGATCGCCGTGCCCACCGACCACGTGGGCCTTCTCGGCGCGAGCCGGCCCGTCGTCCAACTCGACACCGGCCCGCAAACGAGCGAGCGCTCGGGGCGAAGGCTTTCCGGCCACCTCCGCAACATAGGTCTTGCCAACGCCGTAACGAGGATGGGTCAAGCGCATGGTCAGATCACCATCGTTGGAGAGAAGGATCAGTCCTTCACTATCGATGTCGAGTCGCCCGACGGGAACCACTCGAGGCTCTGGCGGCACCATTTCAACCACCGTCGGCCGACCCTCGGGATCGTCCGCGCTCGAGACCACGCCCACGGGTTTGAACAGGAGATAGGTCACACGGTCGGGCGCAATCGGCAACTGCACCCCATCGACCTGGACCCGCTGGCTGGCTGCATCAACCCTGTCGCCGAGTATGGCCCGTCGTCCATCGATCGTCACTCGGCCGGCGGCTATCAAGGACTCTGCGGCCCGTCGTGACATCAATCCGGCGTTGGCGATGACCTTTTGCAGACGTTGACCGCGTGGGCGATCGCTCATACTCCGGGCCGGAAGGTCTCCTCGAGCACCTCGACAATGTCGGCCGGGGGGACGTGATCAGCGAGTGGAGGCAGGTCGGCTATCCCGTTCACTCCCAACTTCTCAAGAAAGAGGCCGGTGGTGCGATAGACCGCTGGGTTGCCTGGCCCGGGAAGTCGTCCGGCTTCTTCCACCAGACCCAGCCGTTCGAGGGTCCTGATAGCCGAATCGGAATCAACCCCCCGGATCTCGGCTATCTGGCCTCGCGATACCGGTTGGCGATAGGCGATGACAGCAAGTGTCTCAAGCGAAGCTCCCGAGATCTTGCGGGCAGTGGCGGACGACGAGAACCTCTCCAGGTAGGGGTAGGCATCATGATGGGAGTAGAGGCGGACTCCGCCCCCTGTATGACGCAATTCCAAACCGCTCCCCCGTTCCACCAGATCGGCTGCGAGCAGATCGAGTTCAGTGGACACCTGCTCTCGCGGGAGTTCCAGGACCTCGGCAAGCTCCTCCAGCGGCACCGGAGCCTCAGTGACAAAGAGGATCGCTTCGAGAGCAGCCCGGGCGGTGATCATGCCGACCCCTCAACCGGGATGGCCTCGGCCCGGCGCCGGATCTCGATCGTCCCGAGCCAATTGGACTGCTCGATCTCGATCATCCCCCAGCGGACCAGCTCGAGGAGAGCGAGGAAATAGGCGGCAACCTCCACCGAGCGGTGACAGTGAGCCACCATGTCCTCGAAAGTTGAATGGACTGCTTCACCCACCCTGGCTGAAATCTCAGCAATTGCCTCCTCCACGGATGGCAGATCCAGATCGAGATGATCGAGATCAGGCTCAGCGACCGCCCGGGCAAACACCCTGCCCGCCACTGTGGCCAACCCGGCGGCATCAACGGGTAACTCGACCAAAGGTGGCGGGGTCTGCAGGCGTTGATCGAGGCCGGAGGAGCGCGGCACCAGGCGGCTGGTGTCTTGCATTCGTCGCAGCAACACCGCGGCGACATCTTTGAAGGTGACGCACATCAAGAGCCGGGAAAGCAACCGATCACGTTCCTCCATCAGCGCCAGTTCCTCGTCCACATCGAGCTCGGCCCCGGGCGGAAGCAATCGGTGGGCCTTGAGTTGGAGGAGAGTGGCAGCAATGAGGAGAAACTCGCTGGTCACGTCGAGATCGAGCCTGCGGATTTCGTCTAGATAACTCACATACTCCGACACCAGGTCGGTCAGGTTGAGGGCAGCCACATCCACCTGATGGCGGTTGATCAAAGCCAGCAACAGGTCGAGTGGGCCTTCGAACACGGTGGTGGTGACGTGGTAGCTCATAAAGGGGTGAGTCGTGAGACGTGAGATGTGAGAAAGAGTCTGCCTCGCAGCCTTCTATAAGGCAACGACCTCCGCTTTCTGGCTCACGTCTTGCGCCTCACGTCTTACGCCCGTCTCCGAGGGGAGTCTGCTCGCTGGAGGGCCTCCCAGTCGGCCTCAGTGATTGAAACGGGTCTTTGTCCATGATGGTGACGGGCGAAATCGACCACGAGGTTTTCGGCCCCAATCTCTGCCAACTCCGATGCCCCGACCTCCCCGTGGCGAAGGTAGGCGTTGGCCCTGCCAGAGGTGGGAGCTCCCAGCTTCGCCCAAGCGGTGACAGCGCTCCGGCCGAGCGCACCCAGGCGGGCACGGCGCTTCCCGATGTCATGAAGCAACGCCGCCCTGATCAGGTCCTGACGGTCGGGATAGCGACCGGCTACGTCGCGCGCACAGGTAATCGCGTGCCGCAAGTCGGCAACCGGTTGGTCAAGAAAGGAATCCACTTCGACCGGTCTGAGAAGGGCGACTACCTCGGATCTCTCTTCACTACTCAAAGGGCGGGAGGTGACGACATCGACCAACCTCCCCGCCAGATGCCGCCAGGTGCTCTCGCCCAGGGGCTCAGGCTCGCTTCGACTTGCAGTCGACGCAGTACACCGACTCGGGGCGGGCTTCCATCCGCGCGGTCGGAATCTCCTTGCCACAGTTGACACAGGTGCCATAACCGCCGTTGGCGATGCGAGCCAGCGCTGCTTCGACTCCGTCCAGCTGGCCTTTGAGGGTTTCCACCAGACCAAGAACCTCGGTCCTCTCGGCGGTGGCTGCCCCGGCGTCGGCAAAGCCGTCCCCGAACACCATGTCCGAGCGGAGGTCGCCGTCCTCTTCAGAGCCAAGCTCCGAAAGCTGGCGTATGAGACGCACCTTCGCCTGTTCAAGCTGGGTGCGTGCGGATTCAAGATCGATGGTCATTGGCTTCTCGGATGGGACTGGAAGTAGATCTCCACCAAGTGTTGTGGGGAGACCCTGGTGTAGACCTGGGTTGTGGATATCTTAGCGTGACCCAGCAGAACCTGAACTGACCGAAGGTCGGCCCCGGCTTCGACCATGTGCGTTGCCGCTGAATGGCGAAGTGTGTGGGGCGAAACCGTGTTGGGGTCGATCCCGACCCGGGAAGCATGGGTCCGGACTATCCGAAAAGCGGATTGGCGACTGAGAGCCCCGCCCTGCAAATTGAGGAAGAGCCTGTCCCGGTCTGACAGGGCGGTGCGGCGGGCCAGTGCCATTAGGCGGGCTCGGTCGGGCAGCCAGGACTCGATTGCGGAAACCGCCGCACCGCCCAGTGGCACGAGGCGCTGGCGATCACCTTTCCCCGTCAATATCGCCGTCCGATCCGTGAGATCGAGTTCGGCCAGGTTGAGACCCACGGACTCCGATACCCGGGCGCCAGTTCCGTATAGAAACTCGAGCAGGGCCCGGTCCCGCCTTCCCCCGACTTTGGAGAGATCGGGAGCCTCGACCAGTGCGATCACCTCGTGTACGGCCAGGGCCTTAGGGAAGGGATCGGGACGGGCGATCGAGGACAACAGCCTGGTGGGGTCGCTGTCCGCTCTGCCCTCTGCTACCAGAAAGCGATGAAACCCCTTCACGGCAGCCAGCTTGCGGGCGATGGTCGCTGGTGCCGACCCCCTGTCGGCCAGGGCCAGGGCATAACCCTCGACATCGCCTGGTCCTGGATCGGAACTCCCCAAAAAGACAAGATAATCCTCGAGGTCCCGCCGATAGGCGACCACGGTGTTGGCGGCCAGACCTCGATCGACGACCAGCGCCGACAGATACTCGTTGAGGCCCTCTCTTAAGTCGGTCACCGCGAGGCCAGAGCCACCTCGGGGTCGACGAAGCCAACGCCGAGGCTGGCGGCAACTGCGGGGTGGGTGATCCGGTCGTCCACGACATTGACCCCGCCAGCCAATTCGCCGTGTTCAACCAGCGCCCCGGCCACACCAAAGTCGGCGAGGGCCACTACATACGGCAAAGTGGCGTTTGTTAACGCATAGGTGGAGGTGTGGGGTACGGCCCCGGGAATGTTGCCGACCGCGTAGTGAAGGACGTCGTGAACCGTGTACACCGGGTTCTCGTGCGTGGTCTCCCGGCTTGTTGCGAAACATCCTCCCTGGTCGATCGCCACATCGACCAGGACCGCGCCGCGTTTCATTCCACGCACCATGTCTTCGGTGACGAGCTTGGGAGCCGACGCTCCTGGAACCAGAACGGTCCCGATCACCAGATCGGCCGTAAGGACCTCGTTCTCGATGTTGAGGCGAGTGGAAGCGATCGTCACCAGGCGCCCCTGATAGATCGAGTCAAGCCAGCGGAGCCGGGCAAGATCCCGATCGAGTACCACCACCTCCGCCTGCATACCGACGGCAATGGCCGCCGCGTTTGCTCCCGCGATACCGCCGCCGATGACCACAACTCTGGCGGGATGGACCCCGGTGACCCCGCCGAGAAGCACCCCCCTGCCTCCTTGCGCCTTCTCGAGGAAGTATGCGCCGACCTGCGTCGCCATCCGGCCGGCGATCTCGGACATTGGGGCCAGGAGTGGCAGGGTTCGGTCGGGAAGCTGGACGGTCTCGTATGCCACCGCCACAATCCCCGCTTCCATGAGGCCCTTGGCCAACGCCGGATATGCAGCCAGATGCAGATAGGTGAACAACGTCTGGCCATGTCGAAACATGGGCAGTTCTGATGCCTGCGGTTCTTTCACCTTGAGAATCAGCTCGGCGCTGGCAAAGACCTCCGCAGCGTCGGCCACGATGGTGGCACCCTGGTCGGCGTACTCGCCGTCATGGATGGTCGAGCCTTCCCCGGCATGTTGTTCGATGACGACCGTATGGCCCCGATCGACCAGCTCCCGCACTCCCACCGGGGTGATGGCGACGCGATATTCGGCGGTCTTGATCTCGCGGGGGATCCCGACGATCACCCAGCACCCCGTGCCTTCGTCAAGAGGTCCAGGCGAACAGTCTCGGCCTCTCGACGTCTTGCCCTGTAGCTGATTGCGGCCTCGATCAATCCGGCAAAGAGCGGATGGGGGTTGTCCGGTCGGGAACGGAACTCTGGATGGGCCTGGGTGCCGACAAAGTACGGGTGGGAGGGGAGTTCGATGAATTCGACCAGGTTGTCGTCCGGCGAAAGTCCCGACAGCCGGACACCGGCTGCCTCGAGATCCTTACGGTACCGATTGTTGACTTCCCATCGGTGGCGGTGGCGTTCATAGACAACCTCCTGCCCGTACAGCTTGCGGACCTGGCTGCCTTCGAGCAGTTTCGCGGGATAGCGGCCCAGACGCATCGTCCCACCCATGTCGGCGACACCCTGCTGGCTCTCCATCAGATCGATAACCGGATGCACGGTCGTGGGGTCGAACTCGGTCGAGTTCGCATCAGGATGACCAAGAACGGTGCGGGCAATCTCGATAACCGCGCATTGCAGGCCGAGACAGAGCCCGAGGAACGGGATGCCGTTCTCGCGGGCATGTCGGATCGCCTGAATCTTGCCCTCGACTCCTCTCGATCCGAATCCTCCGGGAACGACCACGGCATCGACCCCCTCCAGGTATCCGGCCGACAACATGCCGGTCAGTTCTTCCGACGGGATCCATCGGAGGTCGAGGTGATGACCGTGCAAGGCAGCCCCGTGACGGAGGGCTTCCACGACCGACAGATAAGCGTCCGGTAGGTCGACGTACTTGCCAACGATCCCAACGGTCACCGGTTCGGTGGCTTCGCTGGACCGGCGCACCATCTCCGTCCACCCGGTCAGGTCGGCGGCAGGGGCCTTCAGGTCAAGCCGCTCGCACACAACGACGTCCAGCCCGCCTTGATGAAGCAGAAGCGGCACCTCATAGATCTCGCGGGCATCGGGAGCGGCAATGACCGCCTTGGGAGGCACGTCACAGAAGAGTGAGATCTTGCGGCGCACCTGGTCGTCGATAGGACGATCCGATAGGACCAAGATCACGTCCGGGTGAATGCCATGGCTGCGAAACTC
>CAYYRT010000162.1:0-5070 GCA_964474055.1 uncultured Acidimicrobiaceae bacterium
GGACAAGGGAAACAACGTTTATGCCGGGAAGGTGTCGGTGAAGCTCGGCCCCATCGCAGCCACATTCGAAGGTGAGGCCACCATTTCCGCCGATGAAGCCGCTCATAGCGCTTTGATCGATGGCAAGGGAGTCGACAAACGAGGCGGTAGTCGCGGCAGCGTAAAGGTGAAATACGCCCTGACCGACACCGGCGGTGGCCGCACCAAAGTGATCATCGATGCCGACGTCACCCTGGCCGGTCCGGCCGCACAGTTCGGACGCACGGGTCTCATCAACGAGATGAGCAGCCGGCTCATCAACGACTTCTCCGATTGCCTGGAAGCGAAACTGGGCGCCCCCACCGAGGAGGCGGCAGAGGCGATCAAGGCTGGCGAGGTGCGAGCGTTCTCGCTCCTCTGGGAGAGCCTGGTCGCCTGGTTCAAGAGGCTCTTCAAAACGAAGTGATCAGGAGGCGGCTTCGGGCGGCCGTCCGGCGGACCTTTCTCTCGTTTCTGGTGTGCCTGGCGGCATGCAGCGGGGTAGGTGCTGCTCCTGATCCCGGCCGGGTAACGGTCGAGATGTTCGACAACCGCTTCTCGTCTGTCGACATACGGGTTCCGGTGGGGGCCGAGGTCACGTTCGTGGGCGCCGGGCGCAACCCCCACAATGCCGTGGCGTCCGATGGCTCCTGGACCACCGAAACCAGCTTCGGCTCGTTGAATCAGCTTCGTGGCGACCGGGCAGCGGTCCGGTTCGACCAACCGGGCGAGTACTCCTTCTTCTGCACTTTCCATGGCACCGCCGACGGCACCGGCATGGCCGGACGATTGGTGGTGGGCGATGTCAGGGCCTCACCCGCCGCCCAGGGAGCCAGTGAGTCGACTGCCCCCGCGGCGTGGTCGGGGGTGACGCTCCTGGTGCCCGAGGTCTACCCGACCATCCAGGCGGCGGTTGATTTCGCCGGACCGGGCGACCTGGTGCTGGTGGGGGAGGGTGTCTACCACGAGGCGGTCGAGATCGAGACCCCGGGCGTGACTTTGCGCGGGGTCGATCGCAACAGCGTGATCATCGATGCCGAGTTTCAACATGAAAACGTGGTCGAGGGATACGCCGACGGGGTGGCCGTCGAGAACCTCACTGTTCGCAATGGCATCGCCAACGGCATCTACTGGGCAGGGATACGTGGATATCGGGCGTCGTACGTCACCGCCATCAACAACGGTGACTACGGGATCTATGCGTTCGACTCCTCCGATGGCGTGTTCGAGCACTCGTACGCGTCGGGCTCTCCCGACTCCGGCTTCTACATCGGGCAGTGTGATCCGTGCGAGGCGGTGATCGACTCGGTGACGGCCGAGTGGAACGGCCTCGGTTATTCGGGCACCAATGCCTCCGGTGAGCTGTTCATCATCAATTCGATCTGGCGTTACAACACCGCCGGCATCGTCCCCAACACTCTCGATAGCGAGCTGCTGCCTCCGTTCCACGACGTGACCATCGCCGGCAACCTGATCCACGACAACGACAACCAATTGGCCCCGATGAAGGATGCCCAATGGTCGGGGATGGGCAACGGCATTCTCCTGGCCGGCGGCAACACCTCGCTAGTGATCCGCAACCGGGTCGTCAATCATCTGGTCAACGGGATCGCGATCACCCCCAATCTCGACCGCAAATTCTGGACGAGTTCCTACAACCGGATCGAGGGGAATGTCATTGAGGGATCGGGCCGCGCCGACATCGCCCTGGCTGGACCGGCGGGGCCGGGTAACTGCTTTACCGGGAACACCGTGTCGACGACGTTGCCGGTGGGGCTCCAGGAGTTCGCCACTTGTGATGGGTTGCGGCTACCGCTCTTGTACGAGTTGGCCGGATCGACCGAACAGCTCGGCCGGGTCATGGAGAACGGCCTGGGTCTGCGCCCCGAAAATCCGGTGGGCTCCACGCCCGAGCCTCCCCCTCAACCCACCATGCCCGGGGGAGCGGAAGCACCCGTGATCCCCGCCGTCGATGTTTATGCCAGCCACCCTGTGAATCTCGACTCAATCGTCGTGCCCGATCTCCCTGACGGTCTCACCGTCGACCAACCCAAAGGAGTTACCGTGTTTGGTGTGTTGTTCGGCTCGATCACCTCGGTCTTCTTCGGGCTCTACGCCTACCTGCTGCCCTTCGTCCTGATCGCCGCCTGGGTCACCGTTGCGATCTGGGACCTGATGCGGTCCAACCGCGGTCGCGGTGCCGTGATCGGCTGGACGGCCGTGATCCTGCTGGTGCCTTTCCTCGGGGTGATCCTCTACTACGTGTTCGGTCGGCCCCAACTGGCGGTCTGGCAACGGTGGACCCTGCTGGCGGGAGGACTGGGCGCCTACCTCGTGATCCTGGCAGTCGGCGCTCTGGTGGGCGGGGTGGTTTAGGAAAGGCCTGTCGATGCGGCGAGCCAAAACGGTGATCGTTGCGGTCGTTCTCACTGCTTGCGGTGGAGGCCAACTCCCACCCGAGGTGGTGGCGACCCCCTCGCCCCCGGCACCAACCAACGGGGTGGTCGCCTCGACCTTTCCGTCGTGCAGCGAGATTCCGCAGATCTATGCGCCCGAAGGTGCGTACGGCGAGTCTCCGATGTATTTCGCAAATGAGATGCCGACTGAGCAGGTGCGCGAGTGGGCGAGTACGAATCCCGGCTTCGAAGCGATCTGGCTCGATCGGGAGCACAACGGGTGGATCACTGTGGCGTTCAGCGAGGACGCCGCTGCCCGTCAGGCCGAGCTTGCAACGGAGTTTCCCGGCGTTGGGGTCGTTGCGGTGCAAGTCGATTGGACTCTGGCCGAGTTGGACGATCTTCAGCAGAGGGTGACCAACTTCCTGTCGGGGTTGTTGGACTCGTCGGCTGTTGGACGAAGCGAAAACACGGGTGTTGTCGGGATCAGTGTGGGCATCCTCGACGACGACCTTCGTGCCGAGATCGAGAGAGAGTTCGAAGGGGAGCGTCTATGCCTCGATGCCCTTGACCCTTCCACCCTTCCGGTGCCAGGGCCCCAGCCGGAGGCGGGTGATGGCTGGCGGCTCCTGGTGGACCGGATTGATGTTGGCGACATCTACAGGACCGGAATCGCTTTCGATGACGAAAGTCTGAGCGAACTGTGGGAGACGATCGGGCTGGACGATCCGCTGCCGCTCGTGAACTTCAACGATGAGGTGGTGATCTGGTTCGGGGCTGTATTTGGGAGCAGCTGTCCCAATCTCCGACTGGACGATGTCGTAGTTGACGGTGGTTTGGTTCACGCACTGATCGTGATGCCGGATCCGCCAGTCGTCTGCACGGACGACGCCAATCGCCGGGCCTTCGTGGTAGCTGTGCAGCGATCGAAACTGCCGGTCGGGCCCTTCCGAATCCAGCTGAGTGCCGAGGACCCCCCGCGGGGTGCCCCCGAGGAGCGCACGCTGGTCGACGCTGACCTATCGCAACCGGGAGCGGTCGCCACTTCCGAACAGGTTCACCCCGATCCCAACTTCCCCGCCCCCTTTGCTGTGACCACCGGCGACATCATCGAACCGGGGTTCCCGACTCCGTATGAGATGGATGCCAGATGCGGTATCGAATGGCTGGGCGAGCTGAACTTCTACGGCTGGCGGACCGACGAGTCGATGCCGCCGGCCTGGGAAGACCTCGTCGAGAACGGGAGGCTGCGCATGGATGTCGTGATGAACCTCCTTGGCGAGGACACGGTGATCGAAGCCACCGCTGCCGGAGTGACGGTTACTTACCAACCGACCAACGAAGCGATGCCCGCGTGCTAGGCAGGCCGGTGAGCACGATGAGAGTGGCTATGGCCACGGCACCGATGCCGGTGATGATCGCGGTGCCGTGAGCCAGGTAGACACCCGGCACCAAAGCAAGTGTTACTAAGGCGAAGCGGATCAGTGCGCCCGTCGTTACCTGTTTGCTCCGGGTTGTAGCCGCGAACAACAACAGAAAACCGGCCGCTGTCATCATCAACATCGGGGTGTTGCCACCCATCATCGTGACTGCACCCGCCACAAACATCCCGCCACCGAGGGCAGCTGCATGTTCAGGGGCCACCAGGGCCCCGACCGCAGGGGCTCCGAGTACCAGCATCAGCGCCAGCCCCTGACGCAATGAAATGGATGTTGGACCGTCATCGGGGGCAATGAAGGTGACCAGCACGAACATTGCGATCGCTGCAAGGACGCCAAGCACCGCGGCCAGCCGAACCGGCAACGAACCGGGTTCGCTCACTGGTCTCGGACCCAGGGAGGACGTGGGGCGTCAGTGCGGGAGAGCTTTGATGGAACCGGGCCGAACCGATCGGTGTCGTGCATCTGCCAGGATCGCCATGCTTCGGTGAGCTCTGCCTTCGAGCGGGCGACGAAGTTCCACCACATCTCGACTTTCTCTCCGAGTGGTTCGCCTCCAAGAAAGAGAAGCCGACCGCCGCCGTGGCCGGCCTCGATGCGAATCGACTTCGGTCCTGCATCAATCAGGCCGAGCCAGCCCGGCTCGACGACGTCTTCGTTGAGTTTTATCGCTCGATCGATCGGGACGACTCCGTACTCGAAGTGTGTTTGCAGGATAAGTTCGCATGCACCCGCTCGGAGATCCAGTTCCATGCCCACCAGGGGTGAATCAGTGCGGGCTGGAGACTCGGCTCCGTCATACGAGCCGATAAGAAGGGTTGCCTCACCGTTGGCGAGGTCGAGGTGGGGGAGTGAAGCATGGTGCTCAAACATCGATGGTCCATGGCGGGTCGCTTCGGGTTGGGCGATCCACATCTGAGCGCCATGAACGCCTCCCCTAGATGACAACTCCGCATGAGCGATCCCGTGCCCGGCGGTCATCAGGTTCAACTGGCCCGGCCTGATCACCTGCTCGGTACCGAGAGAGTCCCCGTGCAGCGCCTCGCCCTGGAAGAGCCAGGTGACGGTCGACAATCCAATGTGAGGATGCGGACCGACTTCCATCGGCTTGGGATTGTCGACATCGGGGGGAAGCATCAGATCGACGAAACACCAACCACCGATCGTGCGCCGGCCTTTGGTGGGAAGGACTCGCACCACTTCCATCGACCCGACGG
>CAYYRT010000163.1:0-2555 GCA_964474055.1 uncultured Acidimicrobiaceae bacterium
ACCCCGTGGATTAAGCAGCTCAGCCGCGCGTCGTGGCGATGAGGCGCGTCCATTCCTCCGGAGACCATGAGGAGCCGCCGTCGAGGGCGTAGTACCCGACCCGTTGCACTCGTTCGCCGTAGCGGGCTCTGATTGCCTCACCGAGGTCGTCGATAGGAGCCACCACCGCCACTTCGTCGATCATCTCGTCAGGGATGACGGCGGCCATCTCGCCCCACTCGCCTCTGCGACTCATCCCGCGCAGCTTCTCCGCGAAATCCCAGCCGTGAAGCTCCAGCACGGCTGCGTAGTCCGGCGTCGAGGCGTAGAAGGCGATCTGTTGACGGACCGGCTCCATGGCCTGCTCGATCTCGGACTGGTCGTGGCCCGTGACGACGAAAACCGTAGCTATGCGGTCGATGTCGCTCAGAGCCCGACCCGCTGCCTGAGTCCCTGCGAGCATCTGGGGCAGCACGACTTCATCGAGATACTTAACAGTGTGAAATGGGTGAACGTGGAAAGCCTGGCACAGCTCGCCTGCCAGCTTGCACATGTACGGACCGACGCCGGCGATCGCTAGCGGCACGTCGGGGTGTTTGATCGGACCCGGGTTGAAGAACGGAGTCATAAGTGAGAAGCGATAGAACTCTCCTTCGTAGGCAAGGGGGTCACCCGACTGCCACGTGTGGAATATCGCCCTGAGAGCCTGCAAGTAGTCGCGCATCCTTGGCCCGGGAGGCAGCCACTCACCCGAAAAGCGGCGGGTGATGTGGGCCTTGACCTGGGTGCCCAAGCCCAGGATGAATTTGCCGTCGGTGAAGGCGGCCAAATCCCAAGCGATGTTGGCGGTGATCATCGGCGATCGAGGGAACGCCAAAGCGATCGCGGTTCCCAGAGTGAGTTCGGGAGCGGCCCTTGCCGCCAAAGCCAGTGCCATGAAAGGCTCGTGAGCGGTCTCGGCGGCAAAGAACCCGTCGTATCCAGAGGCCGAGGCCTTGACCGCTTCTGCTTCAACGTAAGCCAGAGGCGTCCCCGGCGACAGGTAGTAGTCAACCTTCATAGCGCGAACGGTACCGGACGGGTCAGGCGAGAGCCTCAAACGGTGCATGGTGCGTGGTGCGTGGGGCGTTGAAGAACTGAGACGCTAGACGCTAATGGCGGAGTAGGCCTGCTGCGGATTGTGTCAGGCTTGTGGTGATGCCCGCCGGCGGGTGAATACTGAAAGGCGCCGAACATGTGTAGTTCTACGTCTAGATCGTGTCCCTGCCGGCTGGTGAGGAGAGCTGTACGGCTGGTGGGATGACGTGCCGAGAGCACTGATCCATTAGCGCGCCGCTGGTCTCCTCCGGGCTTGTGCGGTATGGCGACGGAAGGAGAGGAGACTATGTCGATATTTGTGGGGGTGGATTGGGCTGAAGCTCATCATGATGTGGCAGTCAAGGACCAGTCGGGCAAGACCCTGACCAAACGGCGGCTCCCCGACGGGATTGAGGGGGTAGGTCGGTTCCATCAGCTGGTGGCCGATCTGGTCGAGGACCCATCCCAGGTAGTGGTGGGAATCGAAACCGATCGGGGTCTTCTGGTGGCGGCTTTGGTGGCGGCCGGTTACCGGGTGTATGCGATCAACCCGTTCTCGGTGTCCCGCTATCGGGATCGGCACACCACCTCAGGTGCCAAGTCCGATCCGGGCGATGCCGAGGTGCTGGCCGATCTGGTCAGAACCGATCGGCACGCTCACCGACCCATCGCTGGGGATACCGAACTGGCAGAGGCGATCAAGGTGCTGGCCCGAGCCCACCAGTCGATGATCTGGACTCGCCAACGTCAGGTCAACACGCTGCGCTCGGCGCTGCGAGAGTTCTACCCGGCCGCTCTCACCGCCTTTGCCGATCTCGACGCAGCCGAAGCGTTAGCCATCCTCTCTCGGGCTCCCGATCCCCAAACCGGACGCCGGTTGTCCGCGGCGGCCATCGGTGCTGCGCTTCGTCGCAGCGGACGGCAACGTGGCATCGAAAAGCGGGCCGCCCAAATCCAGGCGGCGCTGCGAACCGACCAGCTTGCCGCCCCTCCCCTCCTCGCCGGGGCCTACGCCGCCAGCGTGGCGGCCACCGTGGCGATCCTGGCAGAGCTCAACCGCCAGATCCGAACCCTCGAAACCTCCCTGGCCGACCATTTTGAGCAGCACCCAGACGCAGAGATCATCCGCTCCTTGCCAGGGCTGGGGATGGTCCTCGGCGCCCGGGTGCTGGGCGAGTTCGGGGACGACCCGAACCGCTATGCCGATCCCAAGTCTCGCAAGAATTACGCCGGGACGTCGCCCGTCACCAAAGCCTCCGGCACCCGCCGGGTGGTCCTCGCCCGACATGTCCGCAATCGGCGACTAGCCGACGCCACCTACCTGTGGGCGTTTTCCTCGCTCACCACATCCCCAGGCGCCCGAGACCTATACAACCGGCACCGGGCCAAAGGAGACACCCACCACCAGGCCCTCAGAGCCGTCAGCAACCGCCTAGTCGGCATCCTCCACGGATGCCTCCGAACCCGAACCCTCTACAACGAAGACACCGCCTGGCCCA
>CAYYRT010000164.1:0-4953 GCA_964474055.1 uncultured Acidimicrobiaceae bacterium
GAATCGGACAACCTCCCCTTCCCGCAGTCTCCCCGACACCCAGGGGAACTGGTCGGCGGCCGTGACCTGCTCCTCCAGGCCCGGCCGCGCCCACGCGAGGCGGAGCCTCGGCCTGCCTTCGGCGTGCTCGTCGAGCCCGCCTCGATCCACGCCCAGGAACGTGACCACCTGCTGGAGTGCGCGCTCGATCGCCACGCCGGTGTCGGGCGCGCGCACGTGAATCAACCCGGCGGACAGCTCCGAGAGGAGCGTCTCGAAGCGCAGCCGCTTCGCCAGCAGGAGCTTCGTCGACCGGCCCGTCCGCCGGCGAGCCAAATCGCGCCGTCTCACCTTAGCTCTCCCCGCCCCGCGGCCCGGGCGAGGACCCGGATGGGATCCGCGTAACCGGCCGGCTTCAGGAGATGGGCGTCGAACCCTACCTGGCTCAATCGCCGGCGATCCTGCTCCCGGCCGTCGTCAGCGCCACGAGGAGCCCCCGGCTCCCAAGCACGGCCCGGATGCGCCGGCCGACCTCGTGCCCGTCGATGCCCGGGAGCCCGATGTCAATGAACGCGATATCCGGAGCGGTCGGCAGGGGATTGTGGATGTCCTTGAAGCGGTCGATGGCGAGGAGGTCGGGTCCCTCGCGTTCGACGCACTGGCTGATCTGCAGCAGCGCCCGCTCGGCGTTGGGGCTTGCGTAGCGTTTCTGGACAAGCACTGGGAGCGCCGACTTCATGGCGGGATCTTCCATTCTCAAGTCTCGGCGGCGGGACTTTTTTTGTCAACGCCTCCTATTGACTTGGCCTACCCACGCCCAACTCTTTCCTTTGGCATGTCCCCGCCCCCACGAGCAGAAACTCCCGAGCCGATCCCGTGATTCCCGAATCGCCGGACGCGGGGCTCATCCGGGCTCGCTTGTCAAAGGGGCAGCTGGTTGCCGCGATGGGAATGTCTTCAATGCGCCGCGGAACAGGTCGCGCGTGTATCGTCGGTGAGCGCCCGATTGAGCCTGCCCTATTCCGTCCTCGAAGGCCTGCCACGCCCTGGGGGTGACTACCTGGAGAGAGACGGGGCCAATTTTTAGATGGACCTATCCCGGACTAACAATTGTGGACCGCCAGGCACGGCCAGGCCGACCCGGGTGGTCGGGTCAGACCCGACACGGCTGGGGACCAACAGTCCTACGCTCCTCCCGGCCCCCGCCCCCGGGCGTCGCCGGCGCGACACGTACCGTCCGCTCTAAGTCCCTTGCTGTGCCGGACGATTGGTTCGCCGGAATGCGCTGGAGTGCGCCCGAGTTAGGCACACCAGGACCGCGGCCTCACGAGCCCCCGTACAGGCGAGCCCGAATGTCATCACGAATCTTCCTGACGTTCACCAGCCAGATCACCCGCGCCCCTTCGAGCTCCCCCCAGTGCCGCGCCTCCTCCCGCGACGGCGGCTGCCAACCGTCAGGGACATCGACGCGTATCAGCTCGAACTCTTTCCCCACCGCATGGATCACGGCCCCCACCCACGACCGGTCGGACGGTGGCTCCCCCTCATCGTCGCCGGACAAGAACACCCGCCCGGTACCCGCGGCGGGCGGCTCGCGGATGACCATCAGGGCGGAGGCCTTCCCGAGGGGGTGCAATGGATCAAACCAGTCAGCGCCCCCAGCGGGTGGCCATCGGATCGCCATGATGCTCGCCACGCGAGCCCGCGCAACGCCCGCCTGGAGCAAGACCTGCGCGACGCGGACTTCCACAATGTTGGCCGCACTGAACAGCTTCCGGGATCCGGCGATGCGCGTGTCCGCCACGCCTGGCCGGATTAGCCGTCCCCCCCATCGCCCCGCCCAATAGCGAACGGTGCTCGGCAGAACCCGGGCGACCTTCGCGACCTCGGACGCCCGGTACCCCGCCTGCGCACTCTTCCCCCTCATCGCAGCCCTGCTGTATACAGACGTTGATGGTGGGTCATAGAAACCACCGCCCACGGTCGCTGAGGTAGTCGTCATCAGAATCGTTCAGCCCGTCGCCGACGTAGTTTCCCCACCCGCCGTGGGGCGCGGGGGACCACCCCATGTAGCGCGCGAACGCGCGCTCATGGCGCTCCATGTCCGCTTCTTCCTCAGGTGTGGGCAAGGATGGACCGGCGGGCGTGTCCAGCGCAGCCACGCAGGCCATACTCAAAGCGACAATCGCGTCGATCTTCTTCGAGAGCTTCTCTTTCGTGATGCGGAGGCCTCGCCCTGTCTCAATGGCGACCGTATGCAAGGCCTGCTCTCGAAGGTCGGGATCGGGATAGAGGACCAAATTCTTGCCCCGGAGCAGATCAAAGAGCAGCTGACTCATCCGTGTCATGTTGGCCTGAGTCTGTGGGAACTCCATGATGGGCACGCCCGCTTTTGCCAAGGTGGTGATGCTCCGGTGCATCTGATATGGGTCGACGTAGATCGCAACCACGTTGTAGGACTTCACTAGGTGCCACAAGTATTGTTCGACGGTCTCTTCGAGGTCGAGGGGCATGGTGGCTGACGGTTTCCAGATACGACCGGTGACCTGGATCAGCTGATCACCACCGCCAGCCCCCGTCATGACTTCCACGCTGGCATAGTCGTGCTTGATGGCCACGTCGACCCCCACGAACACCTGCAAGCGGCGGTTTGCGAGGATGGGCTGGTGGGTCGGCTCCACACAACCGTCCCAGAGGTCCGCCGTGATGAACATGGACTCAGCGGAGACCCATTCATTGCGATGGAGGCGAGCGAAGGTGGCGGGCCGAAGAATGCGTTCTTGGTTCGCGTAGTAGCGGACCGCTTCGGCATCGGTCTGCCAGGACTGCCGCCGCGTGTGGGACCAGAACATGAAGAATCCGTCGGACTCGTACACTTCGAGCTCGGGATCCCGTCGAGGGCCGGCCAGCCCCCGATGGTACATGGTCTCCAGCAGCGTGCTTTCGCCCGTGAAGCCCGCGTACGTCACCACGAGCGCCCAGGCATTCTCTTCCGTCGGCGGCGGCGTCAGCTCCTCATACAGGCGCTGGGCATTCTCCGAGTGGTAGCCCCACAGTTCATCGAACACGACCAGAGAGTGGCGGGCACCGGCCGCGCCCCGATAATCGCTGGCGATCGCGGTGACCACCGTACCATTCCTGAACCTCAGCGTCGCCGCGCGCACCGTGACCAGCGTGAGTAAGCCCGGGTTATGCTTCACGAGCGCCACCGCCGTCTTGAACACGCGCGACACCGACTGCTCGAGGTCGTTGGCGGCGACGATGATCTCCGTATCGGGATTGCTGAAGGCCCACCAGAGGGTGAGCACGGCGGCGAGGAAGGTCTTCCCGGACTTCTTCGGCTCGCTCCAGAGCACGAGGCGGAACAACAGGTCCCCCCCTGGCCCGCGGCGAAAGGCTTGAGCGAGCACGCGGCGCTGGTAATGGGTCAGTTGCCAGGGCTTGCCCTTCTCGTTGTGCGGCAGGAAGGTGTCAGCGAACGCGGCGGGGTCCCGCCGCAGTCGCTGGGGCGTCACGGGCTTTCGCCCGGGGGTCCGCTTCACGGGGATTTTGTGCTTGCTCATCGCGCCTCTCCTTGATAATGTTCAGTAACTAGCAGGTAATGTTCTTAGCGATTCACGAGGTACAATTTCTCCCTTGGATACTTCCCACTCTATGCTATCAGCTATGAATGGAAAAAGCCAAAGGAACCCGCCCCGTGGGGGCGGCCTCCGCAACGCGATGGAAAGGGAGGAGGCCCGCATGCCCTTTGAGTCAGGTCACAAGAAGCAAGGCGGCCGCAAGGCCGGGACGCCGAACAGACTCACCGGGGAGGCCCAGGAGATCGCCCGACACCTACTCGGCGATGCGGAGTACCAGCGCAGCCTGCAGAAGCGCCTCATCCGGGGCGAGGCGCCCCGGATCGAGCTGCACTTGTGGGAACTGGCCTTCGGGAGGCCGCGCGTGGAGCCCGACCAAGCGCCGGACCGAGCCGGCGCGAGTGCGGGCTTGGTCCAGCTCCTTGAGCAGCTCGGGGAGCCGAAGACACAGAACCGCAGTGCACACCTGTCCGCACCGCCAGGCACTGACCAGCGTGACACGGAGGAGGAACTGAGCTAGATGTCGCCGCTCACTATTTTCCCCACTACTTTAGTGTGGGCACCGTGTGGGCACCAAGGCGGCACAGGCTGGGGTTCTGCACGGCGTGTGAGATGCCCTCCCGCCTCGAGGTCCACCACGTCGTCAAGCGCGCCCAGGGGGGCTCGGACTTCGATCTCGACCGGCTGGTGGCGCTCTGTCCGCCATGCCATGCCCAAACGGATGCCCCCTACGCGCGCGGCCGGCTGGTCATCACCCCACTCGGCGACGGGCGCTTCAGCGTCGAGGTCACCCGGGGGGCTGACAAGTGGGCGATCCGCGCGTAGCTCAGGGCCGTCAATGGCGCGTGCTCTGGGTGCACCACGAAGCCAAGGCGCTCCGGGTGTACGATCGGGTGACGATCCCCGAAATAACCGCACGCCACGTGATCGTGGACCTGCTCGCCTCGGGGCAGGTTGCGCGGATGAACGCGGGATGGTTGGTCACCCGGCCGCCGGGCTCGCGGCCCACGCTGCAGCGCTTCTGGGGAACCGTATGTCAGCACGGCGAGGCGGCCTACCTGGTGCTCTTCCTCAATGATCGTTGTCTCCTCCTTCCCCTCTCGCCATGACTCCCGGCACGACAAGGCCTTCACTTCAACATACGACGCAGTGCAAACTTCGCCTGCGTTTCGTGGACCTGCTGGCCCACCGCGGTTCCCAGCGACTCGTTGACTTCCGTTGAATGAAAGCACCAAAGCTCCCGAGGGTGTCTCCGGGAGCAGGTCGGACCCGCTCACGCGGCCCTTGACGACCCCCCCTGTCCCGGGAGCAGGATCTCCGCAGGACCCGGATCAAAGCTGGATGTTCTCGGCTCCAGAGACGATTCCCGGGCTGTCGGGGCGACAACGCTGGAATC
>CAYYRT010000165.1:0-28813 GCA_964474055.1 uncultured Acidimicrobiaceae bacterium
CGGCAGCGCCGCGGCGCTCAGCCAGATGCTCGAAGTGATGAACCATGGGGGCAGGGTCGGCTTGTTGGGAATCCCCGCCAGCGCCGTCACCCTTGACCTGAATCAAGTGATCTTCAAAGGCCTCACTTTGAAAGGCATCTATGGACGACTCATCTTCGAGACCTGGTACAAGATGTCGGCCATGCTCCAGGGTGGCCTCGACGTAAAGCCGATAATTACCCATCGCTTCCCTGCGGCCCGCTTCGACGAAGCGTTCACGGTGGTCGCCGACGGGCTCAGCGGGAAGGTAGTCCTCGATTGGAAGTGAGGGCCGACACCTAGGCTTGGGCGGTCATGGCGATATTCCGGTTTTTCGAACGTGCGGCTCTCAAGGATCCCGTGCTGGTTCTTTGTCTTGACGGCTGGGTCAACGCCGGCTCGGCTGCTTCATTGGTGGCTTCGACCCTCGGAGGCTCCTTGGTTGCTGCCGGGGATCCCGATCTGCTGTTCGACTATCGGGTCAGCCGGCCCATTCTCGATTTCGAGGAAGGGGCGATGACCAGGCTCGCCTGGCCAGAGCTTGGCATCCGCCATCTATCCGCCGGTGGGACCGACCTTCTCGTGGTCTCAGGCACTGAGCCCAACTGGAATTGGCAGAGGCTGGGACGAGAGTTGGCGGCGGTGGCAATCGAATGGGGGGTGCGCCAACACGTCTCAGTGGGTGGCATCCCCTGGGCGACGCCGCATACGCGCCCTGTGCAGATCATGACCACGTCCTCGGATCGGGCCCACATCCCGCCTTCGGCAGACCTGCCGATCGGCTTGCTGCGAGTACCGGCAGCAGCGGTGAGTGCCCTCGAGTACCAGGTGGGCTCGGCAGGCATTCCGACTGTGGGCTTTTGGGCCCGGGTGCCGCAGTATGTCGGCGTCGAATACCCGGCCGCGGCCCTCGCGTTGATCGAACGAGCCTCCAGCCACCTGGGTGTGGACCTGCCAACGGGCTACCTCGCAGAGGCGGCCAACGAGCAACGCGACCAACTCGATGCCGTAATGGTTACCCGGCCAGAGGTCCGGACGATGGTCGAGCAACTCGAGGGAGCCGTCGACGCTGCCAGATCGGTTTCAGGCGAGTCACTCGCGGCCGAGATCGAACGATTCCTGCGCCAGCAGGGCGATTGACTTCAGTTCTGGTGGGTCTCTGTTTTAGCGGTCGCGATAGCCGCGGTCGTTGCCGCCGCCACCACCCGGACGGGGTGGCCGAGGAGCCATCGGGCGCGATTCGTTGACCACGATTTTGCGTCCGGCCAGATCGGCGCCATCCATCTCGTCGATTGCCCGGCGAGCGTCATCGTCATTCATCTCCACGAACCCAAAGCCGCGAGAGCGGCCAGTGTCACGATCCACCAGCACCTGGGCAGATTCGACTTCGCCGAATCGGCGAAACGCGGCCGCCAGATCTTCTGAGGTGGTGCGGAAAGGCAGGTTGCCTACGTACAGCTTCAACGTTCCTCCTCACCGGCGGGATCCCGACCGGTGTCACTATTCACGAACCCGCCAACCGTCGAGGAGGATTCGGATGGGACCCTTCTGGTCCCATCGGCCGCAAATGTAGTTGCTGGCAAAGTCAGGGAGCAGTGGGATCGGGGTTATTTCGATTGGGGCGGCTCATGATGAACCAGATGGCATAGACCCCGACCACACCGAGAATCAGTCGCACCGCCGGGTGGTCGATCAGGACGATGATCGAGAAGCCCAAGGAGACCACCACCGCGGCCACGGCCACCAGTTTGGTCTTGACTGTGAACCCGTCGCTTCGATAGCCGCGGATTATCCGCCCGAAGACCGGGTGGGTGACAAGCCAGGTGTGGAACCGGTCCGAGGATCGCGCAAAGAAGAAGGCTGCCAGGATCACGAAGTCGAAGGTGGGGATCCCCGGCAGCCAGGACATATAGGCCAAGCCCACGCACAGGATGCCCAGGCCAAAGTAGAGGCCCCTCACCAAACGGTTGCGCGGTTTGGAGACTGGCAAAGCTTCGGTCATCGCTTCGGAACGGTATCGACCTCGTTGCCAACAGCGAGTCGGCTCCGGCCAGACCGCTAAGTTTGCCCGAGGAGGTTCTATGCCTATCGCCAGCACCGAGAAGTTCCGCCAGATGATCCAGGCAGCCCGCGATGGCGGTTTTGCCTTTCCGGCGATCAACGTGACCGGAAGCGAGTCCCTCAATGCCGCTCTACGCGGGTTTGCCGAGGCCGAGTCTGACGGGATCGTCCAGATATCAACCGGCGGAGCCGAGTTCCTCTCCGGGTCCAAGGTGAAGGACATGCCCACCGGCGCGATTGCCCTGGCCGAATTCGCCCACGTTGTCGCTTCGAGATACCCCATCAACATCGGCCTCCACACCGATCACTGCCAGCCCGAGAAGGTGGATACCTACATCCGCCCGCTTCTGGCCGTCAGCGCCGGACGGCGAGCCCAGGGCAACGACCCGTTGTTTCAGAGCCACATGCTCGACGCATCCGCGCTGCCCTTGGAGGAGAACCTCCGGCTGGCTTCGCAACTACTACAGGAGTGCGAGGCGGTGGGATCAGTGCTCGAGCTGGAGATCGGGATCGTGGGCGGGAAAGAAGATGCGATGGACCATGAGGGAGTCGACCAGGCCAAGCTCTACACCACACCCGCCGACATGGTCCGCACTGTCGAGGTGCTGGGCTTGCCCGAAGGTAACCGTTACCTTCTGGCGGCGGTTTTCGGCAACGTTCACGGCGTCTACAAGCCTGGCGCCGTGCAATTGCGGCCATCGATCCTGCGCGATGGACAGAAGGCGGTGGAGGAGAGATTCGGTCCGGCGGGACGCCAGTACCTGGTCTTCCACGGTGGGTCGGGGTCGAGTCTCGAGGAGATCAGGGAGACGCTCGGCTACGGCGTTATCAAGATGAACATCGACACCGACACTCAGTACGCATTCACCCGTCCCGTAGCCGGTCATATGTTGGCGAACTTCGAAGGGGTTCTGAAGGTGGACGGCAATGTCGGCGACAAGGGCGCCTACGACCCCCGAACCTATATGCGCAAGGCCGAAGAAGGCATGAGCAATCGCGTGAGATCAGCATGCGAAGATTTGTTGTCGGCCGGCCGAACTCTGGGTTGATGGAACTCGATGTCCCCTCGAACTGGGCGTCTGGTCACCCTTGTACTAGAAGTACCTGATCCAAACGTAAAGGGTCGCGACAACCATCGAGGCCAAAGTCACCACTACCCCGTACTTGAAGAACTCGACGAACCGAATCTTCGAACCGGCCCGTTCGGCTAATCCGAGCACGACGACGTTGGCGCTGGCGCCGATGGTTGTCAGGTTGCCGCCGAAGTCGGCGCCGAGGGCCAGCGACCACCAGAGTACGTCGGAGTTGGCTGCTTCTGGTAGTCCGTTCACTAGGGCCGTGACCAACGGCGCCATCGTTGCAACGTAGGGAATATTGTCCACGACGCCGGAAAGCAGAGCCGACACCCACAGAAGCAGCATCGAGCCGGCGAAAATGCTGCCGTTGGTCGCGTCGAGCGCCGCATCGGCCATTCCCTCCACCACGCCGGTCTTGACCAACGCACCGACCATGACGAACAGGCCAGCAAAGAATACGAGCGTTTGCCATTCGACATCTCGGAAGAAGATCTCAGGTTTCTCCCTCACGATCAGCAGGAGGACTCCGGCCCCGAGTAGGGCGATCACTGAGGGCTCGTAGTGGAGCCATCCATGGAGAGCGAAGCCCACGGTCACTCCGGCGAGCACCCACAGGGAACGGTTGAGCAGCGGTCCCCGCTTTAGCGCCTCGCGTTCGTCGAGGGCCATGACTGCTGCCTGGCGCTCCGGGTCGGCGGTGAGCGACTTACGCATCAGCACCCTGATCAGGGCGATGAAGACGATCATGGTCAACACCACGGCGGGCCCGAGGTTGACAAGGAACTCCACGTAGCTGAGGCCCGCTTCGCTGGCGATGATGATGTTGGGGGGATCTCCAATCAAAGTCGCCGTACCACCAATATTGGAGGCCATCACCTGGGCTATGAGAAAGGGAGCCGGGGCTATGCCGAGCCTTTCGCAGATGAGAAGAGTCACTGGCACCATCAAGAGGACAGTGGTGACATTGTCGAGCAGAGCCGACGCCCCAGCGGTGAGCAACATGAGCAGCACGAGTATTCGGAACGGTTGACCTTTGGCCTTCTTGGCCGACCAGATCGCCAGGTATCCGAATAGACCCGTCTGTTTCAGCACTCCAACGATGACCATCATTCCCAGCAGGAGGAAGATCACGTTCCAATCGATGCCGAACGTTTCGGAGTGGAATACATCGGTCCCGGTGACCACTCGCAGAGCGAGGAGAAGCCCGGCGGCCCCGAGGACCACCACCACCCTGTGAATCCACTCGGTGGCGATCAAGACGTACGCGACCAAGAAGATGGTGACGGCAATGAGTTCGGTCATCGAGTTAACCGGGCGAGCAGGCTGCTGATTGTTATCCCGCCAATGATTACTTTGTCCTCCAGCACCGCCACCAAGGGCGAGCCTGTTGTGACCATGACCGAGGCCACCTCGATCAGCGAGTCATCGCCCTGGACGAGCGGCAATTGTCCGGCTGCCAACAAATCCCCGACCCTTCTTTCCCGGGCATTTGCGAACAGCGTGTCAGCCGCGTTCTCGTCGAGCACACCGGCCAGCAGCTCTTGGGCCTGGACATAGGCCGGCAACAGCCCCCGCAGAAGAGTTTCGTCGGACAAAACCCCAAGCAAGCCGCGCTCGTCATCGACGACCAGTAGCGGACCATGCTCGGCTAGGAGTTCCACGGCGCGGCCAACTGTCTCGTCGGGAGGAATCCGAGTCTGTTGCTTGGCCAAGTCGCGCGCTCTCATATGCTTATTGGCATCGTAACTAAGTGTTCGCAGGCTCCGGCGCCGACTAATCCGACGTCACCTGAAAGGTGAGCGGGTGAAGGTCCCAGAGACGATCCAATGTGTCGATTGCGACGGCATCGCCCATCTGTTGACCCGGTATACGCCTGATGCGCCACCGGAGCCAGGCACCGTCCTGTCGTATCTATGCGCTTCGTGCTGGGAACGCTTAGACGTGGTTTGGGAGGACCAGGAGAACGACGAGGGGACGCTGCCGGCCCGGTGACGGTCAGGCCGCGGGACGAACGACCTGCTCCGGCGGAGCCGTGGCGAGTTGTTCACCCCAGTGGATCAAGGTACGGGCAAGTCGCTCCTTGATCGAGGTTGACGGTTCGATGATATGGCGACCCGACAGCGCGACTTCGATGGCGATGCGACGGGCTTCGGCGTAACCGAAAAGGAGTGAATTCATGGTTTGGTTTCCTTCTTGAGTGGTTTGAGGTATTGATCCACAAGCGAGTTGCGGTCTGGTACCGAATCGAGCCGCAGCGAATAGGTAGGTGTCTGATCCTCGTCCATCATCACCCTGACCAAGCCGGCCGCTCGCAGTACTCCTATGTGATGGAAGACGGTCGACTTGGCCATGGCCATGAACTCGGTTAGTTCGGCCAATGAGGCAGGCTGTTCAGACAGGCGCCGGAGGAGACGCAGTCTCTTGTCGTCGCCGAGAGCGCGATAGGTTGCAACCAGCCACCCGGGAGGAGCTTCGGGATCCGAGTTGATTGCTTCCTCCGAAACCGGACAACAGACCAAGAGTGCATCGTCGTGATCGGTGATGAGTGTCCAGGGTCGCAGTGATACCGAAGGGATGATGACCAGGCGACCTACCCCGGGTGGCACCTCAAAAGCGATGCCGTTGGTGACCTTGTCGATCAGCTCACGGGGGTTGGTGGAGTTGGCTACGGCAATCCGCTTGTCGATGGCGTCACGCTCAAGGGCGGCCGCCCACTCGGCTTCAAACGGAGCGAAGGCTTCCAGTCTGACCCGTCGCATTACCTCGACCAACCCCGCGGCGACCTCCGCCGGGGGCAACAACATGGTGCTGCGAAGCGCCGCCCGGAACTCGGGTTCTTTGTGAGCCAGCGTTTCGCTCTGGAGCAACTGGTCGATCGCCTCGACGTCGCCGGCGACAGCGGCAGCCGTGATGGCGGGGTCGAGGTCGCAGAAGTGTTCTTCCATCAGTTGGGAACGAAGCCAGGTCGGGTCCTGAGCCTCGAGCCAGGCGAGGGCGCTGTCGATGTCGTGGGGCAGCGGGGAACGGGCGATTACCCCGATCAGCGCCGTCCACATCACCCCTTTGGGCGACACTTGTTCGGCCAGTTCGACAGTGCGATCGGACAGCGATGTGCGAAACTCCTCGAACCAACCCCTGCCCAGTGCATGTTCCGAGGAGCTGTCGTCCCCACCAAGCGAGGCCCACAGCGTTAACAGAAGGTCGTATGTGACTGCCGGATCGACCGTAATCTGGAGACGGCGGGCCCGGGAGGAGAGGTTGTGAAGCGGGGTTCGTTCTGTTTCCATGTTCCGTTAGCTCTTCCATCTTCCGTGCGAGAAATCTCGCACGGCCGCAATGTATCGCACGACTGTCGCTTTGTCAATCCGATACCTTTGATTTCCGTGAAGGCTGACCCCGGGTATTTCGGACCGGACTCGATCTCCTGGGAGGTCAACCGGGAAATGACGGTGCTGTTTGGAGGCGCCCGAGCATTGCTGATGCACGCCGCCCACCCTCTGGTGGCGGCCGGAGCCAGACAGACCTCCATGTATCAGCGCGATCCCTGGGCCCGTCTGATTCGGACCCTGCAACTCCAGTCAACGATGACGTTTGGCACCAAGACGGAAGCCGACGAGGCGGCCGATCGCATCAACAAACTCCACTTCAAGGTCAACGGCATCGACCAGGTGACCGGCGAGAGGTACGACGCGGTCGACCCCGATCTCCTCCTTTGGGTCCATGCCTGTCTCGAACTTTCTTCGGTCTACTTCTTCGAGCGAACCGTCCGGCTTCTGAGTCCCGGAGAACGCGATCGGTACCACCAGGAGAACCTGTTGGCCGCCGATCTGATGCTTCTCCCCCGTCAGAAGGTGCCGGCCACCTTCCAGGCACTTGATGACTACGTCACCGGGGTGGTCGTCTCGGATCGGTTGGTCATGACTGACGTGGCTGCCAACGTGGCCGAAATCATCCGCCGCGGCCCGGTCCCCACCATCATCAAACCGTTGTGGGGGTTCATCAGATTCGCTGCCTTCGGAACCCTCCCACCAACGTTGCGTGATCTCTACGACGTCAAATGGACCTCTGGTCGCCAACGATGGCTCGACCTCAATCTCAGAATGCTGGGAGCGGTCCGCCCGCTATTGCCCGATCGATTCCGGCTGATTGGCCCGGCGCGCTGGGCCGGTGAACGGCTGGCTGGGAAACACAACCTGACCCTCGCCGAAGCCAGCGCCCGCCGTCGCCGCTAAGGCCTCTCAGCCTTCTAGGTGCAGTTTGAAGAAGCGTTCAATCCGGGACCAGGCGTCTTCGGCGTCCTCCCGCCGAAAACCAACAGACAAGATCGGACGGGTCAGGGTCTTCATCACATTGTGGTTGTCGGCCTGGTTCATGAACGAGTGGCCCGCGCCTGGATAAACCTTGACGTCGTGCTCGACCCCTGCAGACGTCAGCCCGGTGATGGCCTTGGCGGCTTCTCTGGCGAACATCCGATCGCGGCCACCGTAAGAAGCTACAACGGGACAAGAAGCGGCCAATCGATCAGCGCTTGGTGCCTTGGCGTAATTGGGAGCAACCGCGGCCACGCCACCAATGCACCCGAGGAGAAACGCCACGCTGCCGCCAACACAGAAGCCGATCACACCTACTTTGCCGTTGCAATCGGCCCGCTCGTTGACCCACTCCAACACCGCCTCCACCTGTTCGACCGACTCACCCCCACCTCGTTGCACGTCCCTGAACAAACGGGCCAGACAGCGGAGCCGGCCGGTTGCCAGAAGGTCGGGGGCCACGGCCAGATAACCCATGCCGGCTACCCGGTCGGTGATTCGGCGGATGTCGTCGTTGAGCCCGAAAGCCTCGTGGAGCACCAGCACACCGGGCCAGGGACCGGCGGTTTCCGGTATCGCTAGATAGCCAGGCAGCGGGTCACCCGGCACATAAAGGGTGAGATCGCCGCCCATGCCATGGACCGTAACGATCTTCCGGCCAGAATGAGGGGGTGATGCAGATATGAGCACCTACGACGCGATCGTCATAGGAGCCGGCCCCAACGGGCTTGCTGCCGCAGTCGAACTCGCCCGGGCCGGCCGATCGGTCAAGGTGATCGAAGGAAGAGACACCGTCGGCGGCGGCGCCCGCACGATGCAGCTGACCCTGCCGGGATTCCACCACGATGTGTGCTCGGCCGTCCATCCCCTCGGTATCGGATCACCCTTCTTTCGAGAACTGCCTCTGGAAGCCCATGGCCTTCGCTGGGTCCACCCACCGGTGCCATTTGCCCATCCCACTAGCGCCAAGGAAGCAGTGCTGGTCCACCGTTCCATAGAGGCCACTGCCGCCGAATTGGGCGGGACCGACGGAGAGGAATACGAACGTCGGCTCCGGCCGCTCTTGGAGCGTTGGGACCAGATCGAACCGCACATCCTTGGCCCGGTCCTGCGCTTCCCCCAACACCCGGCGGCCATGGCCAGGTTCGGCATGGTGGGGGTACTGCCGGCCCGCACCCTTATCAACGCCTTCAACAGCGAACCGGGAAGGGCGCTCATGGCCGGATCGGCAGCACACGGCTTCCTCCCCTTCAACAAACTGCTGAGTGCCTCGTTTGGCCTGCTCTATCCGTTGACCGCCCACCGTCATGGATGGCCGTTTGCCGCCGGGGGGTCGCAGGCCATCGTCGATGCCCTCGCCTCCTATCTGCGCAGCCTGGGAGGCGAGATCGAAACCGGTCATTGGGTCAAGAGTCTCTCCGAACTTCCCCAAGCGAAGGTGATCCTCGCCGACGTCACCCCCGATATCCTGGTCAAACTTGGCGGTTCATCACTTCCTGGCGGATATCGAAGTCGTCTCGGCCGGTATCAGCGGGGACCCGGTGCCTTCAAGATCGACTACGCGTTGAGCGGCCCGGTGCCCTGGGTCAATGCCCGCCTCAACGATGTCGGCACCCTTCACCTGGGTACTGCCGAATCCATCGCCGCCTGCGAAGCCGACATTTGGAAAGGCAAAAGCCCCGCCCGACCCTTTGTCCTGGTCTCTCAAGCCAGCCGATTCGATGACTCCCGCGCACCTGCCGGCCAGCACACTCTGTGGGCCTATGCCCACGTCCCCCAGGGCTCCACCGAGGACTTCACCGCAGCGATCGAGCAACAGATCGAAGAACTCGCCCCCGGATTCGGCGACCTGGTTCTCGATCGTTGTATCGCCTCTCCGGCCGATCTCGAGTCCTACAACCCCAACAACCTGGGCGGGGACATCGCCGGAGGGGCGCACACCCTTCGCCAGCTGCTTTTCCGGCCAGTGGGGGGAACGCCTTATGTCACTCCCGTCGCCGGCCTCTATATGTGCTCTTCATCCACCCCACCTGGAGCCGGCGTCCACGGTATGTGTGGTTATTGGGCAGCCCGAACCGCGCTTGGCAAAGAACTCCGTTAGGCCTCGCGCCATCGGTGGGGACGGGTCCGGATGTCGTCGAAACCCAGTTCGTCGCACAATGCGATGAACTCCGTTTGGTCGACCCCCTGCCAGCGGAGGTCTTCGAGGGTCTCCGGCAGGGGAACATCGCGCCGGAGTGTGGTGAGGGTGCGATAGGCCATGGCCAGCGACCTCTGTTCGACGAGAGTCGCCGCCAACTTCGATGCTCCCCTGACAACTACTCCCCAGTCCGCCGGATCAGGCGGAATCGCCTCCAGTTTGCGGAATCGACCAAGAACCGCCGACGCCGACTTTGCGCCCCAACCAGGCAAACCCGGAACACCATCGGCCGTGTCACCCACCAGTGCCAGGTAGTCGGGAATCGATTCTGGTCCCACCCCGAACTTCTCCCAGACACCCTCCTCATTCATGATCGACTGCTGGCGACGATTGAGAGTGACGATCTGGTCGCCAATCACACACTGGGCGAGATCCTTGTCCGGTGTGCAGATCACCACCTGTTCAACCTCCTCGCAAAAACGAAAGGCCGCCGTAGCGATGGCGTCGTCGGCCTCGAACTCCCGCATCTTCCAGCAGACGAGACCGAGTATCTCCAAGGCCCGCTCCGCCAGCGGGAACTGATCGAGCAACACCTGCTCCATCCCCTCCGAGCTCTTGTAACCGGCGAAGAGGTCGTTGCGGAAAGATTCGATCACGGTGTCGGTGGCAACCCCGACATGGGTCACTCCCGGCTCGCGCAGCAACGCGAGGGTCGTCTCGATGATGCCCAGGGTGGCACCAACCTCTCGGCCGTCGGGGGCCAACCGATTCGGAAAACCGAAGTGAGCGCGGAAGAGCTCGTAGGTACCATCAAGCAGGTGGAGAAGCACAACGACGATCCTATCGACAACGACGCCGACGACCCTTGGGATCGGCTGGCTGACCAGTTCTCCTCGCTCGGCGACAAACTGAAGTCCCGCTACCGCGAGGTTTCCGGAGAAGAAGGTCCGTCTGACGAGGAGCTGCGAGCGGCGCTGCGCACCCTGGGAGGGGCTTGGGATCGTTTCGCCGAGGCCGCCTCATCCGCCATCAAGGATGAGGAGGTGCGGCGGTCGGTCAAACAAACCGCTAGCAGTCTCGCCGAAGCAATCGGCGCCGCATTCAACGAGATTCCCGCTTACCTACGGAGGAAATCCACCGACCACGAACAGGGCGGGGACACGCCCTGAGCCCGGCGTTGCGTCCCCTCCGCAATAACTAGTG
The DNA here is from genome assembly GCA_964474055.1 of uncultured Acidimicrobiaceae bacterium. GTDB lineage: Bacteria > Actinomycetota > Acidimicrobiia > Spongiisociales > ZC4RG35 > JAICND01. Next base: position 10,809 of record CAYYRT010000165.1, read on the forward strand.
GCCGATCAACGGACCACCGACGCGGTCGAAGGATCGGACCACGCCGAACTTCTCAAGATCGTCGATGGGCACTGCTCGGCGAAGGCCTGGGATCGCCTGCTCGAGATGCGACTGCTGCTGGCCGACGCCCTGGTCAGGGGCAAGCAACTATGGGGGGTGGACGAACACATCCGTTACCGGCTGGCGTTGGAAGCTCCGGCGCCGCTAGCGGCGGCAGCGGTTGCCGAAGGACCGGCCCGCTTCGCTCTCGGTCCCCTCACCGAGGTTGTGGCCACCAGCCACACCTTCGCCGAGCTGAGCCCACATCTGGAAGGTGGGCCGACCCGGACCTGGGTGGCCCAGGAACGGGTGTTGCGAGGCGAGGAGATCGACCCCGGCCAGGTCGATGCTGGTTTGATCGAACTACCGCTCCGGCTGGAAACCTGGGAGACCGCCTATCCGAAGGTGACTTACAAGAGCGACAGGGTCGAATCCGAGCCACCGGCCGCCGCCCGCATGGAGGCTCTCGAATTGCCGGCAGACTCCATAGAGGTCGATGACCCGGGAGGAAAAACCGCGCTCGCAGCCCTGGTGGCCACCTGGGTCGAACAGTCAAACGGCCGGGCCACGGTTGTCTGCGCCGAGGGCGGGCTTGCCCAGGCAGTTCGGTTGATCGGTGTAAGAAGGGCTCTGGCCGCTTCGATCGATCTCCCCACCGCGGCCGGTCTGATGGCGTGGGCTGCCGCCTCGGGTGGCGCCCACGGCCACAGACGGGGAGGCGCGGCAGGGAGACTGGCTGCCTGGTGGGCTCTGGCAGAGCTCACCGGCTGCGAATGGCCCCCGGATCCCAAGCATCTGGCCGACCTGATCGATCCGCTCGAGTGGTGGCTCTGGTCGGATCTGGGCGGGGGTACGGGGTGGAACCTGTCCCTAGCCGTTCGTTCTCCATCCGAAGGGCTGACCTGGGCGATCGCTGCTGCCGACGCCGACTGAGCTCAGAGCGCCTCGGTGTTGATCGTCACGGTATGCCAACCGGTCGCACCGTCGGGGGCCACAGGTCGACGTTGCTCGTCCTGCACCGCTCCCGTCACGTCGGTCGCTCGCACCCTGATCGTGTGGCGGCCCGGACGGAAGTCGTGATCGATTCGCCATTGCACCCAGGTGTCCTTCGAAAGCGGGCTCGAGATTTCGGCCTCGATCCATGGTCCATCGTCCAATTGAACCTCAACTTTTCGGATGCCACGGTGGGGAGCCCAGGCCACCCCAGCCACAGGATGCACTCCAGCCGTGAGACCCGAGGAAGGCCGAGGAGTGTCGATCCGCGACTGCGTCTTGATCGGAGCCTCCTTCGACCAACCCCGCGGCACCCAGTAGGCGTCGAACCCGTCCCAGGTGGTGAGGTTGATCTCCTTGAGCCACTTGGTGGCGGACACGTAGCCGTATAGACCGGAGACCACCAGGCGGACGGGAAACCCGTGCTCGAACGGAAGGGGCTCTCCGTTCATACCTACCGCCACCAGCGCCTGGCGACCGTCGTAGGCGGCCCCCACCGGGAAGCCGACGGTGAAGTTGTCGACCGAGATACCTACGAGTTGCTCGGCTCCCGGGAGCACTCCGGCACGGTCCAAGACCGCGGTCAACGGAACCCCCAGCCACCTCGCATTCCCAACCAGATCACCACCGACCTCGTTGGAAACACAAGAGAGCGTGACATAACGCTCGACCATCGGCATGTCGAGGAGTTCCTGGTAGTCCATCGAGTACTCGGCTTCAACCAAGCCTGTAACGCTCAGACGCCATGTGGTTATGTCGACTTGAGGGACGACCAGCGCCGTATCGATGCGGTAAAAGTCCTCGTTGGGCACCACGATCGGCGTCAGGTCGGAAAGCATGAAGTCGGCCGCGGATGATGGCGCTGCCACCACTTCGGTTGCCACCGGAAGGAACACCTCGTCGCGACCGGCGGCCAACCGTCGGATCTGTCCTGCCAAAGCTCGGCCCGCTCCGGCGAACGCCAAAGCCAGGATGGCCACGGATCCCCCCTTGACCAGGAACACCCGTCTCGACGGATCCGGGTCGCCCAAGGGCCTGGTCATCCAGTGGAGCGCACCCACTCCGGCCACTGCTCCAACCACGGCGACCAGCCAGGGACCCATGGCCGAGGCCAGAGGATCCCGGGCGGTAGCGAGGGCCCCGAGGGCCGAAAAGAGGCCGAATACGACCCAGGCGGCCGCCAAGCCCTTACGGACCGTGAGCCCCACCAGTCCGCCCAGGCCGAGACCGATTACGACGATGCCGATGACCAGAGCCAATTTGTCGTAGACACCGAAGGTGCTGATGGCCCAGTCCTTGACGCCGGGGGGCACGTTGGCGATCACCCAGTCGCCGATGGCCCGCACCGGTGAGGGTTGCCTGACCAGGGCAGCAACCAACTCGGAGATTCCAAAGGCGAGGCCGACCGCGAAGGCACCGGCCAGGGCCAAACGACGCTGGTTCACAGGTTTGAGGTTATTCATCACCCGTGTCAACCGTCCGCAGGCCAGGTTTGGTCCCGCCGACAGAAAAAGAACCGCCAACCCGGGGTTGTGGTGTCCGTGAGAGGACGCCTGAACCCTGGGTTCGCGGCTTTGGAGAAATTTTGGCCGGCGGGACGGACAGCAACGTCCCGCCGGCACCGGATGACGGACGGCTGCGCCTCCCGCCAACCAAATGTCGGGCTAGGTGCAACTCGTGGGCTCCCCAGCCTCCAAAGAAGGTTGTGGCTGTGTTTATAGCCAGTTGAACACCGGCCCGGCAATGATTCTCTCGGGCAGAATGCACTCATGGAGCATCACCTGGTCGAAGACGACTACGGGATGAGACGCTGCTGGTGGGGAGCCGATCCCGAGATCTACCGCCGGTACCACGATCAAGAATGGGGTCGCCCCGTCACCGACGACCATCGTCTCTTTGAGAAACTCTGTCTGGAGGGTTTTCAAGCGGGCCTCTCGTGGCTGACCATCCTTCGCAAGCGAGACAACTTCCGCCAGGCCTTTGCCGGGTTCGATCCCGAGGTTGTTGCCACCTTCGGAGAGACGGAGATCACCGCGCTCCTGGCCGATGCGGGGATAGTCCGTCACCGTGGCAAGATCGAATCGACCATCAACAATGCTGTCCGAGTGATCGAAGTGATGACCGAACACGGCTCGTTGGCGACGTTCCTGTGGCAGAGATACGGACAACCACCGTCGGTCGCGCCTGCTGAGATCCCTCCTGTGACGGCCGAGTCGAAACGGCTGGCCGCTGACCTCAAGAAACGAGGGTTCACCTTCGTGGGGCCTACCACCGTGTATGCCTTCATGCAGGCGATGGGTCTGGTCAACGACCACCTCGAGGGTTGCTTGGCGCGGGAAGATTGCCAACAACAGCGAGAGGTCGTCCTGGAAAGATTGGGCAGTTGAGTCACGTCGCTGACGGCGACCGACTAGACAACGGGCCATGCATCTGATCCTCCGTCCGGCTTTCACCGTTGGGATCGAGGAGGAGTACCTGCTGGTCGACCGGGAGACCGGCGACCTGGTCGGCGACCCTCCCCCAGAAATGTGGGCGGCCGCGCAGGAGGCGCTCGGCGTGAGGGTCGTTCCCGAATTTCTACGGGCCCAACTCGAGGTGGCCACAGATGTGAATGACGACGTCGTTCAGGCCGGGGCCGAGCTGGGATCGATGAGAACCACGCTCGACCGGGTCCTCCAAGACCACGGGGCGGCGATTCTCGCTGCCTCCACCCATCCCTTTGCCTTCTGGTGGGAACAGCAGCCCACCGATCGGGATCGTTACAAGGTGATGGCCGAAGATCTGGGGATGATTGCCCGGCGAATGGTCATTTGCGGCATGCATGTCCATGCCGGAATCGAGGACCAAGATCTGCGCATCGACCTGATGAACCAGGTGCGCTACTTCCTCCCCCACCTGCTCACCCTTTCGACGTCATCACCGTTCTGGGGCACCAGGAACACCGGCCTGAAGAGCTATCGGATCTCGACGTTCCGAACCATGCCCCGCACAGGTCTGCCTCAGGAATTCGCCTCATGGAGTGAGTACCAGCGTCACATCGACGTGTTGGTGCGGGCGAGGATCATCGAGGACTCCACCAAGATCTGGTGGGACGTCCGGCCTTCGGCCCGCTTCCCGACCTTGGAAATGCGCATCACTGACGTCTGCACCCGGGTGGAGGACTCGATCACCGTGGCGGCCCTTTATCTGTCAATCCTGCACATGCTCTATCGGTTGCGCCGGAATAACCAGCGTTGGCGTCAATACGCCCCGATGTTGATCTCCGAGAACATCTGGCGCGCCCAGCGTTACGGGATCGAAGGGAGCCTGATGGACTTCGGCAAGGGAGTTCTGGTCCCGTTCAGCGACCTGGTTGAAGAGATGATCGAACTGCTTCGACCCGATGCGGAAGAGCTCGGGTGCCTTCCCCAAGTCGAGCGCGCTCGCGACATAGCCAAAGAAGGTACATCCGCCGAGCGTCAGATCCAGGTGGTCAAGGCCGCGATCACCGGAGGGGCCTCGAATGACGAGGCGTTGCGGACGCTGGTCCAGTTCCTCATCCTCGACACCCAGCACGGCCTCAACGACAACTAGCCGCGCCTCCTCCGGGTAGTTACGCTTTCCGCCTTCCAAGGAGGTTAAGACTGTGCGAACCAACCGATTCGTGATGCCGGTCTGGCTCGTCGTAATAGGCCTGATCGCCGCGGCCTGCGGTGGGACCGGGTCCGAGACAACCGACGGAGCCGCCGGATGTGCAGTGGACGAACTGGACCTGGTCCAGGACGGGGTATTGACCGTAGCAACCGGTGAGCCTGCCTTCCCGCCCTGGGTTGTCGACGAAGACCCGACCAACCAGCAGGGATTCGAAGCCGCGGTTGCCTACGCGGTGGCCGATGAGATGGGCTTCACGCCTGCCCAGGTCACGTGGGTCAGGACAGGGTTCGATGAGGCGATTCAACCCGGCGCCAAGACCTTCGACTTCAATCTTCAACAGTTTTCGATAACTGCGGAGCGGGAAGAAATCGTCGACTTCAGCGAGCCCTACTACGTGACGGCCCAGGCGCTGGTGGCGTTTGCGGACTCTCCAGTCACAGCAGCCACCACCGTCGCCGACCTCAAGGGCTACGTCTTGGGGGCCCAGATCGGAACCACGAGCCTCGCCTACATCGAGGAGATAGTTCAACCGGACACTGCACCTCCGGTGTACGACACCAACTCCGATGCCAAGTCAGCTCTGGAAGCCGAACAGGTCGACGCCCTGGTATTTGACCTGCCCACGGCCTATTTCATAACCGCGGTGGAGATCCCCGAAGCCACGATCGTCGGTGTGCTGGAGGCTTCCGAGGCGCAGGCCGATCGCTTCGGTCTCCTGTTCGCCTCCGGGAGCACCCTGGTGCCATGTGTAAACGAAGCCCTGGCTTCACTGCGCACCGCCGGGACCCTGGATGCCCTCGCCGAGGAGTGGCTGGCGCAGGAAGGCACCATCAAGACGATCACTCGCTAAGCCGGTAAGGGGTTCACACCTTGGCCGGCCCGCCGACTATGCCGTCGGCACCAGGTCTGCTCCCTCCCTGGCGACGCCTCGCCGGGGAGGAAGGGGCCCGGGCAGCGCTCATCTCGGCCACCTCAACGGTGGTCTTCGTCGGGGTGGCGTTGTGGGCCATTCTGTCCTCAGAGGCGTGGCCCAGGGTCCGCGAACAGTTCTTCAACATCGACGCCTTCGTGGCGGTTTGGCCAGCGGTGTTGTCCGGGTTCTGGCTCGACGTCCGGATGTTCCTGATCGCTGAGGTCTTGATTCTCGTTGCGGCCCTGCTGGTGGCCGCGGCCCGGTCGCTTCGAGGCCCGGTCTTTTTCCCTGTTCGCGCCTTGTCGGTGCTGTACGTGGATGTGGTTCGTGGAGTGCCCTTGCTGTTGGTGATCCTGTTGCTGGGGTTTGGAGTGCCGGCCCTCGACCTGCCGGGTGTTCCCCATTCGGCACTGTTCTGGGGTGTCACCGCGCTGGTTATCAGCTACACGGCCTACACGGCTGAGATTTACCGGGCGGGCATAGAGTCGGTGCATGAGAGCCAGAGAATGTCGGCAACATCGCTCGGTCTCACCCAGATTCAAGTTCTGCGCTATGTCTTGATACCGCAGGCAGTCCGCAACGTGATCCCGGCCTTGCTCAGCAGCTTCGTGAGCTTGCAGAAAGACGTCGCCCTCGTCTTCGTGCTCGGTATTCGCGAAGGTGTCAGGGAGGCTCAGATCTTCAACGCCCGCACTTTCAACTACACCGGCTACATCGCGGTGACGCTGTTGTTCCTGGCGGTGAGCGTGCCCGTGGCCCGCCTCACCGATTGGTACGGCCGCCGCGATCGGGAACGTCGCCAGGCCATGAGCATATGACCGGTTCTGATCGCAACGCACCTGAACGGCTTCGGATTGCCAACCTCTACAAGGCGTTCGCCGGGCAGCCGGTTCTGTCGGATGTGAACCTGAGGCTCGCCCAGCACGAGGTGGTTTGCCTGGTCGGTGCCTCGGGTTCAGGCAAATCGACTCTGCTCAAAGCCGTGAATCTGTTGGTGCCCATCGACCAGGGCCAGATCTTTCTCGATGGGGAAGAGATCACCGCCGATCGTGTGAATGCAAACCAGGTCCGGGCAAGGATGGGAATCGTCTTCCAGTCGTTCAACCTTTTCCCGCATCTGACCGTCCTCACCAACGTCACCCTGGCGCCCCGCAAGGTGCTCGGCCTCAGTCGCACCGAGGCCGAGCATCGTTCGATCGAGTTGCTCTCTCGTTTCGGACTTCTCGACAAGAAGGATGACTATCCAGACCGGTTGTCCGGCGGCCAACAGCAACGAGTTGCCATCGTCCGTTCGTTGGCGATGCAACCCAACCTCATGCTTTTGGACGAGGTGACCTCGGCCCTCGACCCGGTTCTAGTCGGTGAAGTACTCGAGGTCTTGCGCGAGCTCAAGGAACAAGGGATGACGATGCTCATCGCCACCCACGAGATGGGATTCGCCCGCGGGACCGCCGATCGGGTGGCGTTCTTACACGCTGGCACCGTCTGGGAGGAGGGACCGCCTGAGGAACTTCTTGGCCATCCACAGCGACAGGAAACCCGAGAGTTTCTCAGACGGATCGTCGAATCGGGTCGGCTCTAGACCTCGACGGGTTGAAGCTGTTCGGCCTGCCATAGCTCCAGCCAGCCTGGATCGAGGTCCGCCAGGAGCTCGTCGGCTTCGAGTTCGAGCCGAAATGGCCCCTGGTCCACGATCTTTCCTACGAGGGGAAGGCGGCGTACTTCACGACGGCGTTCGCTAAACGGATTCCGCATCACATCTCCTATCGCGACTATGACGATCATCATAGTATTGGATTTATGTCTGTCAACCGTCATAGAATGTCCACATGCCGCGCACGACCAACGCCCGTCAACAGACCCTGGAGACTGCCGCGAATCTCTTTCGGCGACAGGGCTACCACGGCACTCCGGTGTCACAGATTCTCGATGAAAGCGGGGCTCCGCGGGGTTCGTTGTATTTCCATTTTCCCGGTGGCAAGGAGCAAATCGCGGCCGAAGCCGTCGATGTCGCTTCGGCGGAAATGGAAGCGCTCATCGAGTGGGCGCGGAAACGGTCAAAAGACCCGGTTGAATTTGTGGGCCGGATCACAGGGGGCATCGCCCGCTGGTTGGAGAACTCCGATTACACCGAAGGCTGTCCGATTGCCACGGTGACGCTCGAGTTGGTGCCTTCGGTGGACGAGGTCGCTTTGGCGGTTCGGGCGGCCTTTCGGCGTTGGACCGACCTCATCCGCACCGGCCTGATCGAGTTGGGCTTCCCGGAAGCACGGGCTGAAGGGGTGGCTCTTCTGGTTGTTACTTCTGTCGAGGGAGGGCTCCTGCTGAGTCGGGCCGATCACTCGACGGTTGCTCTGCGCCAGGTGCGCGAGCAGTTGATGTCGTTGGTGGCGCTCTCCTAGCCGCCGCCCATGCCTTCGAGCTGGTCGGCGTGTTCTTCGAGATGCCCCACCAGCATCCGCTCGATCATCTGCTCGAGGCTCATCGGACCCAACCGCGAGTGCAGACCCTGAGCCGACCAGGCCTCGTCCGGCAGCGCGGTAAGGAAGCCGCGGAGATCAGTGAGCTGCACCCCCAGCCAATGAAGGTGGGTCTCGAAGTCCATCGCCTTGCCTGACTCGATGCCTGCGATCCGATCCGGGTCGGTGGTGGTCCGACCATAAGGCACCGGTTCACCCCGGTACTCGTCGACGACCTCCTCGATCTGTTCGATCCAATAGGGTATGAACTCGGTGATATGACCCCAAACCTGGCCGGCCTCCCACCGCTCGCCTGTAGAGGCGTCCTCTGGTGAGAGCCCGGCGAGCGGACCGGCGAGGGCCGTTAGGCGCTGCTCGACTGCATCGACCCTGGCCAGGTATCGAGAACTCCGATCGTCCATCCACCGAGCCTACCGAATTGAGTCGATTGAAACGCTCTGGGCCTGGAATCCGGCCGGCAAGCCAGTAGCCTCCCCAGGGGGCGAAACCAAGGGAGCTGACACGTCGGTCCAAGTAGAGAGCGAGCCGGGCTTTCTTCACCAGCCGCGTTTCCGCAACGTCCTGGGAAGCATGCGGTTTCGCATCGTTGCCTCCGTCGTGGTGCTATTGGCCGCCTCTGCTGGAGTCTCCATTTTCACCTTGCGGGGCGATCTGCTCGAACATTTGGATGAGGAGATCACAATCGATCTCCGCCAGGAGATGGAGGAATTCGAACTCTTGGCCGGAGGGCTTGACCCCCGAACAGGCCGGCCTTTCGGCGCAGACGTCGAATCGATATTCGACATATATTTTGCCCGCGAGGTCGCAGACGAGGGCGAGACACTCCTGGCTTTCGTGGACGACGAGATCTACCACACGGACCGGGCCGCGGCCTCGCTCTCTCCCGAGCAGATCGGCGACGCTATCACCTATTGGCTCTCGCTGGAAGAACGCGAGGAAGGGAGAATTGCCACCGACTTGGGTGAGGTGCGCTATGTCGCCTTGCCTTTCCGGGAAGGTTCGAGTAACGGCCTCTTTGTTGTGGCCAACTTCCCCGCCTTCGAACAGTCGGATTACAACGACGCCATACGTGCCCAGGCGATCACCCAGGGTGCCACGATCTTCCTAGCCTCTTTGATTGGCCTGCTGCTGGCCGGACGCGTGCTGCGCCCGCTGCGTTCGTTGGCCGATACCGCCCAGACCATCACTGCCACTGACCTGACCCGGCGCATCCCGGTTCACGGCCAGGACGAGGCGTCCCGAATCGCCCTGACCTTCAACGAGATGCTTGGACGACTCGAAGCAGTCTTCGCAACCCAGCGGCAATTCCTCGACGACGCCAGCCACGAATTAAGGGTGCCGCTGACCGTGGTGCGCGGCAACGTCGAGGTCCTCGAGATGGAGGCCGACCCGGACGAACGGGCCGCCATGACAACCGTGATCACCAATGAGATCGAACGGATGAACCGCATCGTCGAAGACCTCTTGCTGCTAGCCCGCTCCGAGCGCCCCGGGTTTCTTGCGATCGACACGGTCGATCTGGCCGAGGTGGTCAGCGACATCCACCGTAAGGCGCAGGTGCTGTGTAAGAGGGAATGGATCCTGGAGGAATCGCCTTCCGTCCAGATCCTTGCCGACGGGCAACGGCTGACCCAGGCATTGATGCAGCTCGCCCAGAACGCCTGCCAGCACACCGAGGACGGAGCTCCGGTGCGAATCGGTGCCCGCTTGGACAACAGCAACGCAGTCTTTTGGGTACATGACAGTGGCAAGGGGGTGCACCCCCAGGATGTCGAACGGGTCTTTCAGCGGTACGTGCGTGGATCCGACAAACCCGCGGGCACCGGCCTGGGGTTGGGCTTATCTATCGTCGCCGCCATCGCCTCTGCCCATGGAGGGGTTGCCCGAATATCACCGGACAGCAGCTCAGGAGCCAGGTTCGAGATCATTCTCCCGCTGGTACCGGCCGAGGAACGCGAACCGGCCCGGGTTTGAGGTCAGTCACCCTTCGGCGGACTTAGCCCCCGACCTCTGCGCAGGACTTGACCGAGGACATCAATTCAGCCCAGGCAAAAGGCTTGGTCAAATAGAAGCGAGCGCCCAGGGACATCGCCTCGCGTCGGTCTCGAGGGTCGGTCCGAGCGGTAACTACAACCGTTGGCACTGCGGCCTTGACACTGGTCAAGTCGCGCAGCAACACCAGTCCATCGATATCAGGAAGGCCAAGGTCGAGGATCTGCACACTCACTCCGCCCGCCCGGATACGGCCCAGCGCTTCGGCACCAGTGGTCACCCACTCCACCAAATAGCCGGCTGCCTTGAGGCCCTTGTTCATGAACGAGGCGATCCGGGGATCGTCCTCCACGATCAGGATCACTGGCGAGGGCGGATTCTCCAACCGGCCGTTTTGGTCGACGACTTCGGTCACGCGCGAAACCCATCGTGCCAAGTTTGACGGCGACCACTCATGAACGGACCCTTTCTCCTGGTCGCCAGAACTCTCCTGGGGGCGACCGAATCAGCTTCCCTACCCCATCGTAACCCAGACAGACCAACAACTACAGGGTGCTCACGGTAAATGAGTCGCCGGTCAGGGGTCGTTGGCACGCAGCTTCTGCTGAAGCCGCCGGGACTCGGCCAGGACTAGTTGGAAGAGGGAGCGGACGTGTCCAGCATCAACTCCGGCGTAGGTGGCTTCCTCTTCGATCACGGTCAAAAGCTCGGCCTCACGGTCAGGCATATAGATGGGCAAACCGCGGTGGGCCTTGGTGCGACCGATCTCGAGGGCGAGGTCCTGACGCCGAGCGAGAAGCTGAACGATGTGGCGATCGAGCTGGTCGATGTGTTGGCGCAGCCGGTTGATCCCCAACGACGCCATCAGTGCCGAGAAAGACTCCAAGTCGAGCTGCGGCCCCCCGGTCTGGGCTCGCTCCGGCTGGGGATGCACCTCGATTATGACCCCGTCGGCCCCGACCCCCTGGGCGGCGAGCGCCAACGGTTGAACCTTGTGAGCCACACCGGCTGCATGGGATGGATCGACCATTACCGGTAGATGGGTCAACTCCTTCAGGTGAGGCACCGCTGCCAGGTCCAACATGTCGGCTCCACTGCTATTTCCAAAGGTGCGCACGCCTCGTTCCACCATCACCACCTGCGGGTTGCCCTCGGCGAGCACGTACTCGGCCGCCCATAACCACTCATCCAGGGTGGCCGAAGGTCCCCTGCGAAGCATGACGGGCTTGCCAATTCGCCCCAACACACGCAGCAGTTCGAAGTCCTGCATGCTCCCTGATCCGACCTCGAGCATGTCGACGAACTCCGCAGCGTTCTCGGCCTCGGCGGCTTCCATCACCTGAGTGACAACGGGCAGCCCCACTGCTCGGCCCGCCGCCGCGAGAATCTCAACCCCATGACGGCCGAGGCCCCGGAATCCGTAAGGAGTGCCGTTGTGTTTGTAGGCGCCGCCGCGCAGGATCGCGCCTCCAGCTTCGGCCACTGCCTGGGCAACGAGGTCCATCTGCTCCTCGGACTCGACCGCACATGGACCGGCAATCACGGGGAACGGGTCGCGGCCAATCCGGGTTGCACCGACTTCCACGACCGTGGAGGCGGTTTCCGGGTTCCTCTTGGTCTTGCGTTCCATATTTCTCGTGGCTCCTGGCTGTTGAGCCGGTCCGGATGCAAAGGGTCCAGGAATGAAAAAACCCGGAGCCCTCGGCTCCGGGTCGGCGGTGGTTGTGCGATCTAGCGCGTCACGCCTTCCCGGGCCAGGGCCCGGTAAAAACGAAGTAGGCGTAGAAACGCGTGCAGTTCATCTAGGGACTGACGCTACCTGTGGGGGTGACCTCTGGCAAGACCGCGCCGATCTTCCGGTCGTTTTCATCGTTGACCAAGGTATGGGTGCGATCGAAGCGGAAAAGGAAGTAGATGGCCCCGGCCGCCAGCAAAAACCCGCTGATCTGATTCCAGGTCAGGGTGCCGACCTGGGCGTCCCCACTACCAACCCGCAGCGAATCGAGGGCGAACCTCTGAATGCCGTACCAGGCCGCCCAGATCCAAAACAGCTGCCCGTACCGGAGCTTGAAACGTCGATAGACGTAGAAGAGGACACCGAGGAGGATGGCCGCTCCAATCAGGTCGTAAGCCGCCACGTGGTGGTAAACGCCACAAATCCCGTCGGCGGCAGTGACACACTCCAACGCGTCGTGTTGAGGAGCAACGTCGTAGCCGGGCTTGATTCCGTAACCCCAGGCAGCGGTCGTCGCCTTACCGAGGTGTTCGACAATGGCCAGGTCACCAATCCGACCCACCACCGTGCCCAGGGCAAGGCCAAAAGCCGACACATCGAGCGTGGGCCAGATCGGAATCTTCAGTTGGCGCATCCGCCAGACCCCGCCGATGATCCCGCCGGCAAATCCGCCCAGGATCGAAAAGTTTCCCGAAATCGGGTTGAGGGCGATCAACGGGTCCACCCCTTCCATCAGGGCAGCCGGGGTGGTCAGGTAGCGAGCACCGATCAGAGCTCCGACCAGTCCCCAGGTCAGACAGGATTGGTACTTGACGGTGTCGAAGCCTCGCTTGCGGAGCTCCTTGGTGGCGATCCAGGCGCCTGCCACGAACCCGAGGGCAGCGAAGACGCCGTGCAGCGACAGCCGCAAAGGCCCCACCTCGAAGATGGGAATGGGTGGGTAGGAGATGACGGCGATCAAGGCAGTGCAAGCGTAACGACTTGGCCGCACTGCTCAAGCGGGTCTCGGGTTCTCGCTAGTCCTTCTTGATCTTGGCGCCCTGGGGACGGCTCAAACGGACTGCAACCGCTCCCAACGCGAGGGCCACAATGGCGATGAGGAGGGTGTTGTCCACCGAGATGCCCGTCAGGGGGAGGCCGGTCGTGCCCGTGCCGCCACCCGAAGCCGTGGTCGAGGTGCCTCCGCCGGAGGCTGTCGTTGATGTGGAACCAGGAGGCGCCTGTGCACAGGTGGGCTGGTTGAAGGTGTCGTTGATCAAGGTCACCTCAGCGTTGCGGGCGAGGGCCCGGCCCTGGACCGTCACGCCGTTACCCATGGTGATCGAGGTCAAAGCCAGGATGTTCCCGACGAACGTCGAGTTCCCACCCAAGATGGCCGTGCTACCGATCTGCCAGAAGACATTGCACTGCTGGGCGCCCCTGATCATGGAGACCGAGCTGCCCGTCCCCGTGGTTAGGGTCGAGTCGGTCTTGAAGATAAACACCGAGTCCGGGTTGTTCTCTCCATCCAGTGTCAGATTCCCGTTGAGGAGGAGGGCACCATTGGCGGATGCCGCGTAGACGCCTCCCACCAGGGTGAGACCAGCCAGATCGGCTGCCGTGTTTGCGTTGAGCGGACGGTTGAGAGCATTGGTGTACGCCGCAGTGAGATCCAACTGAGCTTGGGCGGCCCCTGCGTTGTCTGTCGTGGCCGGTGGGTTCACGACCCCCGGCGGGAACCCGGTGATGGAAGTGCCCGGCGAAACGCCGAGACTGAGATTGAGGACGCTGTTACCAACATTGGTCACTGCGCTGCCTGCCAGGACCGAGTAGTTGCCCGCAGCTCCCAAAGGAACAGTCGGCACGATGGCAGCCCACGCCGTACCAATCATGAGCAGGCTCCCGAGGATCGTGGAAACCAGAAGAGTCGCAGCCATTCGGCGGTGTTGTCCAGGGCGAGAGGACCTGACCGGACGGACAATCAACAGTCCGAAGATGCCAATGGCAACGATGATGATTCCGAGATTGAGCATCGGCGGCTCCTAAGCGATCAGGGTCAAGAAGCCGCCGAAGGGCGAGCGTACCTGACACATTTTCAACGTTAACCGAATACTAGCATATCCTTTCTAGCATCCACGTGCTACCATGAATTGCATGCGGGAATGGAGCTTTCTGACGAACCATGCCCGGGCGTTGCTTCACATTGCCGACGATCCCAACACTCGCCTACGAGACCTGGCCGTCGCGCTGGAAGTTACTGAACGTACGGCCTACGGCGTCGTCTTAGACCTCACCAGCGCAGGCTACATAGCCAAATTCAAGGAAGGTCGCCGTAACCGGTACCACATCCAGGCCCATCTTCCGCTGCCCGACTCGATCGGTCCGCAACGGGTCGTCGGCGAACTCCTGGATCTCTTGGTGAGCGCCAAAGGCGAGTAACCGCAGCTCTAGCTGCTGAAGCTCTGGACTCCATTCCTCAGTCGGGCAACATCGGGACCGTCAGACCAGGGTCCTTGCCGAGCAACACGGCTCGGGTAACCGAAGCCGATCCGAATCGACGGTGGAGGTCATCGATGGCGAGGTCAAGTGCCCGTCCGCGATGATGCTCAAAGGGCAGCTCCAGTTGGATGGCGCTGTCGTCGTCGAGGTTGGCCACCGAGATTCCCACGAGGGTGAGGCCCTGGAGCTCGATCATGGGCATGGCGGCTGCCAACAGTTCCTGCAGCGCAGCCAGGATGGTGTGAGTTTGAGCAGTCGACTCGGGCAATGTGTGTGACCGGGTCGCCCTCGAAAAGTCGTCGAATCGGAGTCGCAACACAACCGTACGGCACACGCGGCCGGCTTTCCGCAAACGAGTGGTCACCCGATCGACCAATCCGATCAGAATCGCGTCGACAGCTTCGGGCGACCTCCGTGAACGACCGAGCGCCCGCTGCGACCCGATCGAGCGTCGGCGCCGACCTAGAACGACAGGCCGCGGGTCGCGGTTGTGAGCGAGCGCATGAAGATGACGACCCGAAGCCCGGCCGAGCAGGCTGACCAACGTGGTCTCAGCAAGCTCGGCGACTTCGCCCACGGTTGAGATCCCCCGCTCATGGAGTTTGGCGGCGGTGACTGAACCAACACCCCAGAGTCGTTCGACCGAAAGCGGATGGAGAAACTCCAACTCGTTCTCGGGTGCAACCACCAGCAGACCGTCGGGTTTGGCAACACCGCTCGCAACTTTGGCGAGGAACTTGGTCCGTGCCACGCCAACCGTGATGGGCAAACCGACTTGTGCGAGCACTTGCTTGCGCAGACGCACAGCGATCTCGGTCGGTGTTCCGGAGATCGCCTTAAGGCCACCGACATCAAGGAAGGCTTCGTCGATGGATAGACCCTCGACCAAAGGCGTGGTGTTGTTGAACACTTCGAAAACGGCCTTGCTTGCGTCCGAGTAGGCCGAGATCCTGGGTTGAACCACGATGGCGTGCGGGCACAACCGCCGGGCCAGCGACCCACCCATGGCCCCCCGCACCCCGAACGCCCGGGCCTCGTAGCTGGCGGCGAGGACAACCCCGGACCCGACGATCACTGGTCGCCCCCGCAAGCGAGGGTTGTCCCGTTGTTCTACCGATGCGTAGAACGCATCAAGGTCGGCATGCAGGATCGTCGCCTCCGCTCGCACCGAACAGATGTTCGCTCATTCATTCGGGGAACGCAAGGGTCGATCGCTCACGGCACCATCCCGGCGGGCGAGCACCAGAACCACCGCACCCAGCGTCATCGCAATCAAAGCGACAGACAGCGATGTGCCAACAGG
Source organism: uncultured Acidimicrobiaceae bacterium (assembly GCA_964474055.1). Classification (GTDB taxonomy): domain Bacteria; phylum Actinomycetota; class Acidimicrobiia; order Spongiisociales; family ZC4RG35; genus JAICND01. Next base: position 26,375 of record CAYYRT010000165.1, read on the forward strand.
CCAGCCGGTCAGCGGAAGCACAACGAACGTACTTGTCGTTGCCCCGCTCGAGGCGGTGGTCGAACTCGTACTTGTAGTTGCCACACCCAAGGGCGCGGTCGAGCTCGTACTTGTAGTTGCCACAGCCAAGGGCGTGGCCGAGCTCGTACTTGTGGTTGCCCCGCCCAAGGCGGTAGTCGAAGTGGTAGTCGAGGCGGTGGTCGACGTGGTAGTCGAGGTGGTCGGGGTCGTGGTAGTCGAGGTGGTCGAGGTCGTGGTCGAGGAGGTGGTCGAGGTTGTGACTAGAGGGGCTTGCGCGCAGCTGGGCTGGTTGAAGGTGTCGTCGTCCAAGGTCACGGCTGCGGTCCGAGCGAGGGCCCTGCCCTGGACAGTCACATTGGTTTCAACCGTGACGGAGGCCAAAGCGAGGATGTTTCCAACAAAGGTGGAGCCCGAACCAAGGGTGGCGGAGCTTCCAACCTGCCAGAACACATTGCATGCCTGTGCTCCGTTGATCATCAAGACGCTGCTTCCGGAGGCAGTGATGAGAGTCGAGTCAGTCTGGAAGATGAAGACCGTGTCTACATTGTTCCCTCCATCAAGCGTCAGGGTCCCACTCAGACTGAGCGGCGCCTGGGACGCGCCGGCGTATACGCCTCCGACCAGTGTCAGACCGACCAGATCGCCGGCAACGACCGTGTTGACCGTGCGGCCGGCGGCGTTGTTGTAGGCAACGGTCAGATCCGATTGTGCCTGTAGGGCCGCCCCATTGGCCGCGTCAATCACTCCCGGAGGGGTCACAATCCCCGGCGGAAATCCCGTGACCGCGGAACCCGGCGAGAGCCCGAGACTGAGATTGAGAACGCTGTCGCCGGTGTTGGTGACGGTCGAGGCGCCTAGAACCGAGTAGTTCGCAGCCGTCGCCAAAGGAACCGTCGGCACTATGGCCGCATAGGCGGTGTTCTCCACCATGACCAGGACCATCGTCGCCATGAAGAAGGCGACCACTATTGCCAAAGTACGGCGGACGAGTAGACGTTGATTGGGGCGATTCAGGCGTGTAACGAACAACCCCAAACCTATAAGAGCGGCGATACCGACTCCCACGATGAACATCGCGGGCTCCTGACTAAACCGGGACCGGAAGCCACCGACGGCAGCTCCTGCCGGTATCTTCAGTAACTCTACTCAAGTGTTATGACACTAGCAATGGGTTTCTGGCTTCATCCTTCTAGGGTTTAGGCATGCGAGAGACCCCCAACGCCTTGCGGATTGACTGAATCTGGCCCCGGTGTTCGGCTTCATGCTGGCGAAGGTGGTGAAGAACCCACTCCGCGGTGGTCACCCCACTTTCGGACTTGAGTGGGCTCCTGAAACCATCCAGTGCAGCAATGTCCTCGAGAAAGTGTCGCCGAACAGTGGCAAGTCGATCGAGATGCTCTTGCAAGCTTGCTGCCTCGACCGGCGTGAGGTGTCCGTCATCAGTGCGGACATCGGCTGGGAACAGCTGATTCATCCACTCCGGGTAGTCCACCTGAAGAATGTCGGCGTACAACCAATCAGCTTCGATGGCCGCCAGGTGATACAAGAGAGAGCCGATGGAGTTGTCCGCACCTGCCGGAGTCAGGTCGATGTCGTCGACACCCATATCATCGATCGCCCGCAATGTCCTCTCCCGCGTGTCCTTCATCATCCATAGCGCGGTCCCCAAATCCAGGGGGTATCCCACAATTGGATGAACCATCAGGTCGCGATCAGGCATCAGATCAGCACGTCAATCACGACGGCCGTCGACAACAGCGCCAGGTAATACGTCGAGCGTGTGAACAACAACATCGCCCTCGCCGGGTCACGGTGGACCGCCCAGGTTTCGACGAAGAACCATCCACCGAGGCCAACTGCCGCGAGCAGGTACAGCCATCCCATGCCAGCTACGGGAACAAGCAACAACGAAGCCAGGGCAGTCAAACCCGCATAGAGGACCATCTGCCGTGTAGTAGCCGGGACGCCCCGGACCACTGGAAGCATTGGTACTCCGGCCGACTCGTAGTCCTTCTGATAACGGAGGGCCAGAGCCCAGAAGTGAGGCGGAGTCCAGTAAAAAACGACGGCAAACAGCACCCACGCCGGGAGGCCGAGGCTCCCTTGCACGGCCGCCCACCCGACCAGGGCTGGAGCAGCCCCGGCGGCACCGCCAATGACGATGTTCTGGACGGTGGTTCGTTTGAGCCATCGGGTGTAAACGAGCACGTAAAAACCTAGGGCGGCGGTGGCGGTGACCGCCGCGGTCAGATTTACGAATAGGAGCAACCACAGGAACCCGCCAATTCCGAGGGCGAGGCCAAAACGAAGGGCGGCGGCCGGACTGATGTCATCGCTTGGCAACGGTCTTCGAGCAGTGCGACGCATCATTCCGTCGATGTCGCGGTCTATGTAACAGTTGAGGGCGTTGGCCCCACC
>CAYYRT010000166.1:0-3177 GCA_964474055.1 uncultured Acidimicrobiaceae bacterium
CTGTTGATGAGCCGGAAGTCGGTATCGAGCACCAGCGCAGCCCCGTCGTTGGTTAGCGTCACGGCATCGGTGCGTCGCGACAGCCATAGGCCGTCAACAGTGCCGAGATTCCTACGTTCGGACAGGTAGAACGTCTCGGTGCGCTCGCCAGTCAGCGGGCCGACCTCATAAGCGGCATCCAGCTCTACCCCGTCGATCATCTCCTGGGTCACGGACTCCCCGACCCGTGCTTGGGCGTTGGCGAGGACGACGAGGCTCATGGGCTACTTCCTCTTGATGTAGCGGCGTTTCTGTGGTACGGGCGGAACGACGGCCTTGGTTGCATCGAAGGCGGGCGTCCTTCGCTCCTGGACAGGCTTCTCGGCAGAGTCGAGCAGGCCCAATCTCACGGCCTGAGAACGCGGCACCTGCCACTTCTTGCCGACCGACCACTGATCCACGACGGCGGTGCGGTCCCTGTTGAGATACACGTTGTCGGTCATAGGTTCTCCGAGATGGTGGGGAGGGCGGTACGGCCCGCCCTCCCCCGTCAGGGACTAGCTGGACGCCAGCCCGGTGACTGAGCAGAACGCCGCGGGCCGATAGACCGCGAGCGTCAGCCGCTCCTCAGCGAGGATCGCGACCTTGTTCTCCACGAAGTACGAGGCGTGCTCCGTCGAGGCCACCACGCGGATGCCACCCTTGCGGAAGATCTGCGCGAACGGCCGGAAAGCGCCGACGAGTGCGGTGCCCTCCGCAATGAGCGGGGTGACACGCACGGGCAGGCCCCAGATGCGCTCCCCCGTGTCAGGGTTGAACGGGCCGGGCCCGTAGTAGATGTCGTCCGCGTTCTTGGCGAGACGCAGGTTCTGCCAGCTCAGCGGATGGATCACCACGGCGGTCGGCTCCGCCAGTCCATCGACACGGACTTCGGTCATGCCCTGGTAGATCGCGTCGAGGTCGTTGGTCGAGGCGATGGTCTGGATGGCCCGGTCGAGGATGCCGGAGATGTTCGGCGCGGTGCCGTCTCCGTTGAGGAGCTGGTTCTCCTCCTCGCGCTCCACCATGAAGCGCATCCGCCCTTCGAGGTACGAGCGCAGACCGGCGTTGTCCTGAAGGAACTCCGACGTGGCCGGAATCCAGGTGGCGATCTTGCGGACCGTCTCCGTGCGCTCTGTGAAGTCGAGCGCGGCCTCCGGCTTGGCAGCACCTTCCGCCACCGTCGCGGCGGCATTGGTGAACGTCGTCTCCTCGTAGTACGACACCACGTTGGAGTCGGTCGTGCCCGGAAGCATCAGGTCGCCGACCGTCGTCTCATCGACGGCGAAGGACACCAACGGTCGGCGGTCCGACTGCGGCGCCAGATCAGTCAGGGCGAGCAGGGTCTTGACCGATGGGTACTCGATCAGCTCCACCGAGCCGGTGAACTTGTCACCGCGCTGCTGGAGGATCTTGAGCCCCTCGGACTCGGCCCACATGCGGTCCACGTCGAACGCCTTGGTGCCGATGGACTTGACTTCGCCGTCGTCCTCCTCGATGGCACGGCCGGCGGACTTGCGTCCCTCGGCTGCGGCCTTCTGGCCTTCCTCCAGCTCCTGGAGAGTGGCCACCTCGTCGTGGAGGTCGGCCATCTTGGTGTTGTGGGTCTTGGCTGTCGCCTTGAGCTCGGCGCTCTCGGCGATCTTCTCGGTCGGATTGGCAGCGTAGAACTCGCGCGCGTCCTTGCGGGCGGCGTCGAGCGCCTGCTGCTTCTCGACCAGCGTGGTCGACATGATTCGGGGTACTCCAAAGAACCCGCTTCTACGGCGGGCTCCGTGCTAGGGGTTGACGATGGGTTAGTCGGGCGTCATGCCCAACTGGATGGCCTCGAGACGCAGGAACTCCGCGTAGCTCTTGGCGGCCTCGGCCTCGTCCTTCGACGGCTTGTCGGCACGCTCCAGCAGTTCACCGATGATTCGGTGCGCCTCTCGCAGCGTGACGATGTTGGCCTTCGACAGTTCGCGGCCGGACTTGACGCGGGCTTCGGCTCTCGCCTCCATCCGCTCAACCCACGCCTTCAATCCGCCTAGCACCTGGTCGGACTGTTCGGCCAACGACTCGGGCTCCGAGCCGCCTCCATGGGCCTGTTCAATGAGGGCTTCGGGGATCTCCACGTCGGAATCCTCCAGAAGCTCCATGACCTGCGCCGACTTCATCGCAAACGCGACGGTGTTCGGCTTGGCCGGGGTCGTGGTCAGTGAGTACTCCACGACAGGCCACAGCTCGATCTTGCCGTCCTTGGCGATCTTGACCTTGTGGTCCGGGGCACCGCTCGACCAGCCGAGCTTGCCATCGCGGACGAGCTGCGCGATCGCGGCGTAGTACTTGTTGCTCTTGTCGAGTTCGCCGCACACGAAGTCGCCGATGTCATCGGTGGTCGTGGACAGCTCGACGCCCACGGGCGTCATCTTGATCTTCTTGTTGAAACCGTGGTCGTGAAGTAGCGGGCGGCCACCCTTCGGGAACCAGTTGTGGCAGCGATCCGTGTCGGCCTCGAACCGCTGGCCGTCCAGGTCGTCGCCGAACGGGACGCCGTAGCCTTCGATGATGGTGTCCGACCCTTCGGCGAACTTGACGGTCATGTCGGTCATGGCAAGTGGGCTCCTCTTGCGGTTATCCGGGGACGACGCTGCACACGCAGCCTTGATGGACAGGCGGATGACCAATCGTGGTCGTGAAGGTGAGCGGTGTCTCCGCGCCTTCGGGCTGGAATGAATCGTCGGGTGTGAAGAAGTCGCGCTCGATCTCGACCGCCGTCCCGTCGAGGCCCGTGCAATACGGGCAGGCTCCCCCGCTGGACTGCCAGCGTTTGGTAACGACGCCCTCGGATCGCATCCGCTCCACGGCGATGGCGTTGGCGGTTCGGACCGTCTCGTTGGCTGCGACCTTGGCAGGGCGCTTCTCGGCCCACTCATCGAGACGCTGCGCCAGCGCCGTCAAGGGACTATCCGAACCTTTGACCACTTCCTGAAGCTGGATACGGGACGAGGACAGATGGTGTTCGATATAGCCCGACACCAACCCGGCAACGAACGCCTGATCCGGGACGCCCTTACCATCTTCCGCCCGCCACACATCGAGGGCGTAGGACGTGAACAGCGGCCCAAGTGATTGGAGCAGCGTGCTCCGTAGATCGTCCGAGCCGTAGAAGTCATCCAG
>CAYYRT010000167.1:0-5449 GCA_964474055.1 uncultured Acidimicrobiaceae bacterium
TTGGCCATCCTGGCGGGAGACCACGGGTCCCCCCGCCGCGTCAACGTCCTGGGGCGTCGCTACCTCACTGGCCGGTTTTCAGGTGTCCACGACTGGCCGGTTTTGGGTGTCCACCGAGGGTGAGCGACTACGACCTTGCCAAACTGGCCGAGCGCCTCGCGAACCTAGAGGACAAGGTCCAAGGCCTGAGCGTCGCTCAGGAGATGGCCCGAAGGCCTCCCGGCTTCGAGATCATCTTCACGATGCAGGACGCCGCCGACGCGCTCCTGATGGACCCGGTGAACCTCCAGCGGTGGCTCAGTCACCGCAAGGCCGAGTACCCCGCGCGCTACCTGCACATGGGTCGGCTGCGGCGTCGGTACAGGGTCTTCACCGCTGACGAGATTCGTCGGATGCGGATGGCCCGGGGGAGTGGCGCGTGGGCCAGCCTCTTCGAAAGCGCGGGAGTCAGGCCGCCGTGAGCACGCGCCCCTCATGGGCGAGATCGTCGAACGAGAACGCCAGTGGACACTCGGCGAGGCGAAGGTCAAAGGCGGACGCCGCGCACGTCCGGGCTGTGCGAGATGCCGACCGAGACTAGTCGAACGCGTGGATCAGCCTTGGCCGGGCTCTGCGGCGAACCCAATGCGCAGTCGTATTGGGCATGAAGGGTCCCGCTCTGCCACTGGAATCTCGTAGATCGCCAGCGGGAAGTCCCCTTTGAACTTGTAGAAGAGGCCCGCCAAGATCTCCTCACCCAACTCGATCACGCCCTCGATGATCGCGTCCATCTCCGTGAAGATTGGCTGCTGGGGTTGGCCCGATAAACCCCAGGTTGGATCGACGAGCGTCGGCGCAGCGGATGTCCCACCCAGGCAGAAATTCTCGGTTAGGAGTTTGCCACCTGGAGTGTCATCAGGATGATCAACGGCGTTCCGCATAGCTACGATGGTCTTAACCCAAGGCTCGAACGCCTTGATGGCCTGAGGGAATGCGTCATCAGAGCCAAACTGTCGCTCTGCCCAAGCGGCGAACTTGTGATAGCGGTGGTCGTGCTTTTCGCCGTAGAAGGGTTTTACGAGCAACGCCGTCTCGCGGATGGCGAGTTTCGCGGACTGCAGGAAAGACTCAGCCCTCGATTGAAGATCTGGCACGCTTGGCAACGTGACGACGCGGCCCGAAGATTGGAACTCGAATCCCTTGGCCGCGACCTCCTCATGGGCCGCAGTCACTTCCTGTGCGATCGAATCACGGATCTCAACGCACCGGACAAGATGTCTTTGGAGTTCGTGAAGAACGCCCTTGGCCTCCTCCCGCTGGGCCTCCGGGACGCCGAAGAAGAATCCCAGAATCTCGCATCCCTGATAGAAGGTACGAGCAACAGCGGGAGTAGACGTGCCGTAGTTCGAAACCCGTTGGATGCGGAACATGCTACTCCTCGTTCTGATATTACGATCAATGAATGCCTGGCGCGGTTTCAACTAGCTCGCGCGGCGGCAGCTTCAATAGCGCCCCGAACCACCCCTGGCGACCAGCTTTTCATGACATGAAAGAAAGACATCGCCTATCTCGTCCACTAGCAGGAGCAAGATCTGGCACATCACAAGGCGCTCAAAACTCACCCGCGTCATCAGGAGAGTCGTTGTTATCTGACCCAGCGAGATTGCGGTGCTGTGGCCAGGGTCGGCGAGTCCCACGTCACTCGGGCCTGCGAGAAGGAGCATTGTGTCGCGTAAGAGTCCCAGCCTTACGAAGGCGCTTGTGGGCTCCGCGTGAACGTTGTGACTGGCAAGCTTGTAGTACGGTCGCAAGTGATCCAGTCCCGCAGCCTTCTCGAGATCGAGGAACGTTGGATCCTTGGTCATCTCAGTCGCGGCCCAGCCATAACGGTTGCCGTACTCGGGACCGAAACGCGTCCTTAGGCTGGCGGCGGCCCTTTCGATCCGGGCCAGTTCGCCTGCTGAAAGCGGTTCAGCGCCCAGCGCAGCATAGTGGGCTTGGTAGAGGCGAGCGGCGCGAGCGGACTCGATAACCTGATGAAGAATGTAGCGCTCAGCGACATCGTCGCCCCGCGCGCTGATAACGGATCCAGTAACAGCTATCTCATGCAACAGCCTCCATCTCGCGTGAGCACCGTCGGCATGTCCTGTTCGAAGAAGAGCGAGGATCTCGGAGGCCGCTTGACAGGCGCGCGCGTGAAGTCGAGTGAGAACCTCAAAGACAAAGTTATTGCTACGAGCGGCATCGTCGCGAAACTCCCGATTGAATTCGTCGCCGGCTTCGAGAGCGAGAACACAGAACATCTCAAGCAGATCTAGCGCGGGGCCCAATCTCTTGGCGAGGCGAGTTTCGAAGCCGCCCCTTTCCGCCCGGTGTTCTCTCCGAAGTCTCGATGCGCCGCGCTTCAGTTTTCTCAGCACGAGACCTGAAGCTGAGGCGACGACACCCATGACGATATCGGGGATCTCGTCCTTGAGCTTCGTGAGAAATGCATCCACGCCGAGGTCCAGTTGGAGTGTCCCGGAAGCAGCACGCTGCTCGGGGGTTAGGCGCGAACGCGCGAGTTGTGCTTTCGTGATGTTGACCTGGAAGTCTGCGAAATCTGTTTCACCTACCATGCTTAGACGATCCAGGATGGCGGCGCGCTGCTGCCGAGTCAGCGTAATGCCAATCTCCGAGAAACTATCGGCAATCAGACGGAGACCGAGGTTTGGAAAGGTCAGCTCGGCCCGCAGAACTTCCCCAAAGAGGTCGTCGAGAGTGCTCAATAGTAGACTGTCACGTCACCGCGACATGGGATCCAACTCAGTCACCGCCAGCCTAAAATGCGACCTCCCCGCGCGGTCTCGGGACCGCCGGGGAGGTACCTTTACGCTCGAACTGCAGTCGTCTGGATGCAAAGCATAGGGGCTCGACGGGTTCGTGTCAATCAATGCTGGCCAACCATCCTTCTCCTTGCGGGCTACGGTCCGGCGGCCGCCGGGGTCGTGCCCGGCGGCCCACCGCGAGGGCCGCTGCCGGGTGCCTCTACGCCGCCCTCCCCCGCCTGCGAGAGATGCTGGTGGAGGATTTCACCCCGACCGCCGCCACGGACGAGCAGCCGGCGTGAGGCCATGCTCTGCGCGGCGTGCGGGGCGTCGCGATGACCGAGGCAGAGGTATCCTCGTCGGCGGCTGGTGACGACGTAGAGGGAGGCCATGATGAACCGAGTCCGAGCGGTCCTCTCCTTCGCGGGCCGCCACTGGTACGCGACGGCGTGGGTCGTTCTTCTCGTCTACTTCGCGGCTATCTACTGGTTCGGGCAGCCGCTACCGGCGATCATCGTGGTCCCCGGCAGCATCGCCTTGCTGGCGGCCCTTTACGGCCCGATCTTCTTCCGCTCCTGGTGGGCTACGCCACAACTGGTGCGTGAGCCCTCGGCGATAGAGCGCGGGATCGAGAGCTTCTTCGGCGCTGTGGGCGGCGGCCTCGCGGCGATCTTCGTCGCGGCGCTGTCGCTCGCCGGGCTTGTGTTCTTCATCTGGCTCGTCAAGCGGATCTGGGAGGTTGTGGAGGTCCCCGCGTGAGCGATGTGGTCGGACGTGGGGCGAGGGTATGATGACGCGGACTACATGAGCGCGTCCCAGCGAGAGATCCTTGAACGGGTCAAGGCCGCTACCGTGGTAATCGTCGCCTGGGACGAGGGCAACCAACGGCACCCGTTCGAGATTATCGGCTCCGGCTTCTGTGTGGATGCGGCTGGTCTGGTGTTGACGTGCAGGCATGTCATGGACGCCTTCATGGCGGTCCCGGCACTCGAACAGATCAAGGCGGCGACCGGCGAGAAGCTGCCGGACGGTGCCGAGGTGTTGCAGCCCGTGGCGTTCGTCGCGCCGTTCGCCGCCTTCTACTGGCGAGTCTCCGACACGAAGTTGGGGGTCTACCTCGCGGCGGTCGAGGGAGCCATCAGCAAGACCGACTACGACCTGGCGGTCTTGAAGGTGCCGCAGTCTCCCGACGTGTATCCGGGTGGTTACCCCTCGCTGGAGGTGGAGGAGCCGGAGCAGGTACACGAAGGAGATGTAGTTGGCGCTTGTGGCTTCCCGCTGGGGACGGGTCTCCGCGATCAACTCGGGACCGTGACGAGTTCGTTCACGCGCGGCATCGTGAGCACAATCATCCCTGGCCCCGGAGTGCCGCGTCATCTGATCCAGGGCTTCCAACTCGACATCGGCGCGACTCATGGCAACAGCGGCGGTCCCGTGTTCCTGTGGGAGACAGGCCGCGTGTTCGGTGTGATCGAGGCAGGGTTGGAGCACCTGAGGAAGGCGGCGCCGGTCTACCCGCTGGTGGACGACACCGAGACGCTGGAGCAGATGAAGCGGGGTGACCGGCAGGCGCCATCGAGCCCATGAAGCTGCTCGCCAACGTCATGGTCAACCTGCGAGCGACGGGGCCCGCCGCCGTGGTGATCGCCTGGATCATCGGCATGACCATCCTGGGCATCCTCGGGAAGGGCCCTGAAGCCAAGTCAGCGACACGTTCGTGGGTCTTGCCGGGATCTTCTTCATGGCCGCGCTGACGCAGAACCTCGGGTCGGGGGGCGATGGTCACCCCCCGGAGTCGAGGTGAAGGCCAGCCCTGGTCAGGCCGCCACGGCCAGGGTCAGATCGAAGGGCATGGTGCGCGGTGCAAAGTCCTGCGGCGGAGCCGTGGCGCTCCTCGATGAACTGGGAGATGGGGTGGCCTGACATGGTGGGCCCCTCAAGCCCCCCGGGCGCTCGTCGCGCCCCGGGGAACCCGGGGCGCGCCTCGATTCCGCGTGTCGCACCATGACACGTCCCGTTGTGCTCGTGACGGGGCTTAGCGGCCTCATCGGGCGCGCCTTCCTCCGCCACGAGGGCGGCGCCTACGAGGTGCGCGGACTCAACCGGCGTCCAGTGGAGGGCGTGGCCTGCCACCAGGCCGACATCGCGGACGCCGACGCGATCGCGCCGGCCTTTGCCGGCGTCGAGGTCGTCGTCCACCTCGCGGCCGCCGTCGGCGCGAACACGCCGTTCGACGAGCTGCTGCGCCACAACATCGCCGGCACCTACAACGTCTTCGAGGCTGCGCGGCGGGCGGGCGTCCGGCGCGTGGTCTTCGCGAGCAGCGGCAACACCGTGACGGCCTGGGAACGCGAGATGCCGTATCGGGCGCTGGTCACGGGACGCTACGACGAGCTCGGCGGCCAGAGCTGGGAACGCGTGGTGTCCACCGCGCTCGGACGGCCGGGCAGCCTCTACGGCTGCAGCAAGCTCTGGGGGGAGTCGCTCGGACGCTACTACGCCGACGTCCACGGTCTGTCGGTGATCTGCCTCCGCATCGGCAACACCAACGCCGCCGACCGGCCCACCGGGGCCCGCGAGTTCGCCGTCTGGTGCAGCCAGGGCGACGCCGCGCGCGGGATCGCCCTCGCCATCGACGCCGTGCCGAGCCTTCGCTACGACGT
>CAYYRT010000168.1:0-4049 GCA_964474055.1 uncultured Acidimicrobiaceae bacterium
GCCGGTCGCGGCTTCGATCCGCCGGAGCGGCCAGCCGAGCCGGCCAAGTGCCAGAACTTGCTGCTTCTTGTCGTCGCCCAAGATGTTCGCCATGTCGACGAGGGGGTCCACACCCCGCTCGCCGCGTCAACGTCTTGGGGCGCTGCTACCTCACTGGCCGGGTTTCAGGTGTCCATGACTGGCCGGTTTTGGGTGTCCACCGAGGCTAACCCCTCGTCGTCAATTGGTTGCGGGGCTGGATTTGCAGAGTGCTACACGCAACCTAGCGTCTTCTGGATTGATCTTGTTTCGTAGTTACTGCGCCAGGACCGCGCGCACCGCCGGCGTGTCGAGGAACGACTCGCGCAGCTCGGCGGTGCCGGCCCGACTTGCGATGTGGTCGATGATCTCTCGCGCTTGCCCCAGCCATCTTTGGGCGCTCGTCACATCTCCGCGCTCTGTCTCGAGCTCCATGAGAGCCGCCAGGATCCGCCACGAGTACCGACGCTCCCCCATCGCCTGAGCTACGACGCGGGCCCGTCCCAGCACCTCGAGCGCCTCTTCCCGCCGGCCGAGCCCCCGCAGCGCCTTGCCCTTGAGATACAGGGTCTGAGGCAGACAGCCCTCGCAGTGCAGCACGCCACTGAGCCCCTCCAGTTCGTCCATGAGCGAGAGGGCGCGCGGGAAGTCGGTTTTCGCCAGGGCGAGCTCCCCGTGCGCCCAGAAGACCAGCGGCACCGTCAGGAGCGCCATCAGTCCTTCCCTGTTCACATCCGTCCGCACTCTCGTGATCTCCGCTTGGGCTTCCCCGATGTCGTTCCGCGAGAGGTGGAGCCCGGTCAAGATCGCGCGCGCCCATTGCCCCGCGTCCGGCAACACCGTCGCTGGCCCCCCGATCACACGACGGCACAAGTCCATGGCACGCTCGGTGGCGCCGAGTGTCTCGTAGCCCTGGGCGAGAGAGATGCAGAGGAGGGCATGGATGAACGGCAAGCGCTCCATGCCGCTCAATCGGGTAGCGGCTTCCCACCCTTCGATGGCGTGGCCGACCTCACCGCGTTCCATGTGGACCCAGCCTGATGCCACACTGCTGGAGCCCAGATTCCACAGGTTGCCAATCGACTCGCTGATCTGCCGGCACTGGGTCGCCGCGGCGAGCGCACCGTCGAGGCGACCGGACCTCGCGAGACGGTAGGAGGCCTGGCCGTGGGAGTCGGCCAGCATCGGCAGATTCCCCAGCTCTCGGAAGAGCTGTCGGGATTCCTCGGCCGCCGCGTTCGCCCGTTCCGGGCGGTCGAGGGTATTGTAGATCATCACCAAGTCGTTGAGCGTCAGGGCCATTTGCTCGCGCAGGTGGATCTCGCGGGCGATGGCCACCGACGCTTCCCCATAGCCCAGCGCGCGATTCAGGTCGCCCTCGCGCGCGCGCGCCAGCATCAAGAGCATCAGGTTCCAGTTGATCCTGGCGGCCGCCGTGCGATCCTCGAGCTCGCCGGCGAGCGCGAGCCCCTCCGCGGCAAGCGCCTCGGCCTGCTCTGGATCGTAAAGCGGGGTTTTCGTGGAGTGGACCGTGCCGCGGGCCACCAGGGCGCCGAGCCGCAGGGCGAGGTCGCCCTTCTGTTCCGCGACGGCCGTCATCTCGGTGTAGTTGGCCAGAGCCTCCTCGTAGCGCGCGTTCAGCTCCAGCGCCCGGCCCCGGAGGGTGTAGAGCCTCAAGAGCAACGGCGTCCCGGTGCTGATCTGCTCGGCCCGCTCCAGGGCCGCCGAGTAGTGAGCGATCGCCTCGACGTACGCCGACAGACGATAGGCGGCGTCGCCCGCGACCGTGAGGTAGTGCTGAGCGCGCGCATCGTCGCGGGCCTCGGAGAAATGGTGGGCCAACACCGAAGCCAGCTCCTCGCGTCGCTGAGGGAAGAGCGATTCGAGCGCTTCGCCGACGCGGCGATGAAACTCGCGGCGGTGGCGGAGCAGGATGGTGTTGTAGGCGGCCTCGTGGGTCAGGAGGCTGTTGAACGTGTACTGCAGCTCCGGCTCCCGGCGTGTCTCGCGGATCATGTTGGCCCGGACCAGCGTAGCGATCTGGCCATCCAGCCCGACCCTCTCCCCGATGACCCTCGCCAGGACTCGATAGAAAAACGCGGCACCCGCCACGGCGGCCACCTGGAGCACGCCGCGGGACGGCTCGTCGAGCCGATCGATGCGGGCCACCAGGAGGGATTGCAGGTTGTCTGGGACGTCGATCTCGTCCACGCTCGTGGGGGCAGCCCAGCGAAAGCCGCCGTCGTGCCGCTGGATCAGGCCGCGGTCGATCAGGCTCCGGACCACCTCCTCGATGAAGAACGGCACTCCCGAGGCCTTCGTCAGGATGCGGGCGCGCGTGACCGGGGGCACCTCCGCCCCCGGCAGCACCGCCTGGAGCAGGGCGGCGCCTTCGGCTTCCGACAGCGGCCGCAGGGCGATCTCCGTGTACCGATGGGCGTACTCGACATCGGCGACGCCCTTGAGGCGCCAGCACGGAGCCTGCCGGTCAGGTCGGAAGGAGCAGACGACGAGCAGCGGCACCTCGTCCGTGAGGGCCAGCAGCTGGCACAGGAGCTCCACGGAGGCGGTGTCCGTCCAGTGGAGGTCGTCACAGACCACCACTGCGGGCCCGCGGCGGTCTGAGCCGCTCGATGAGACCGCGAGCCCCTTCCACAAGATCCGGTTCGCGGTCAGGAAGAGCTGCTTGAACGTCTCACCCTCGAGCGGGGGCTCGCCGGAGACGTCGGGCAGGCCAAGCACGGACTCGACCACCCGCTGCCATTGAGAGCGCTGCCCGGCGGCCAGCCCTTCGAAGACCACGGCGACCTTCTGACGCAGTACGTCCGCCGGGTCGTTCGGCCCGGCTCGCGCCAGGCGCCGGATCAACCGCCCAAAGAGGGCGTAAGGCCGCGTCGCTTCATAGGACCTGCTCCCGGTCTCGAACCAGGACTCGCCACCCTCCTCGCGGAGGAACGAGGCCTTCAGCTCGCGGACGAGCCGGGTCTTGCCGAGCCCGGCGTCACCGATCAGGCACACGACGGCACCGAATCCGTGCCGCGCCTTGCCGAGCGCGGCGCCCAGTGCTGCCATCTCGTGGTCCCGTCCTACGAGCGGCCCCTCGTCACCGGCAACCGCCTCGAATCGAGCGGCCTCCGCCTTGCGCGCCAGCACCCGATAGGCCTGCACGGGCTCGTCCTTACCCTTGACCTGAATGCCGCCCAGATCTTCGAACTCGAACAGCGAGTGAATCTGCCGGTGGGTGGCGCCGGAGACCTGGACCGTGCCCGGCTGGGCCGTCTGTTCCATCCGGGCCGCGACGTTGACGGCGTCGCCCATGGCCGTGAACTCGATCCGGAGATCGGAGCCGACCTGATCGATCACGACCAGCCCGGTGTTGATCCCGACTCGCACATCGAACGACAGCCCGCGCTCGCGCTTCACGCGCACCCCGTAGTCCTGGATCCCCGCGACGATGTCCAGGCCAGCGAGCACCGCTCGCTGCGCGTCGTCTTCGTGCGCGATCGGCGCCCCGAAGAAGGCCAGGATGCCGTCGCCCAGAAGCTGCGCTACCGTACCCTCGTAGCGGTACACCGGGGTCACGAGACGCTCGACGGCGCCCTTCATCACTTCCGCCCACTCCTCGGGGTCGAGGTGCCCCGCCATGGCGGTCGAGCCTTTGATATCGCAGAAGAGCATGGTGACGATGCGACGCTCACCCACCATTCCGCCACTCGCCTGCGCGGCGTCGAGCCTGGACCTGACCTCCCGCGGGATGTACTGTCGCAGATCGGATCCGGCCGCGACCGGCGGTGGCGTGGCCGGACCTTCGAGCGGCCGGCCGGCAAGTGATGGGGTCCCGGGAGCGGGCGATGGGTCGAACGGAGCTCGAGCGATCGGGTCCGGGCGGCCGGCGCGGGCATCACCGGTGTCCGCCCAGCCGAATCGGTCCCAGCCGCGCCAGGCCTGAGGGGAGAGCGGCAGCCCGCAGTTGTCGCAGAAAACCGAGTCCGCGAGGCACTCCTGGCCGCAACGAGGACAGTGGCTTCCCA
>CAYYRT010000169.1:0-17726 GCA_964474055.1 uncultured Acidimicrobiaceae bacterium
GAGATGACGACGCACGTCTGCCGGCCGTTTACCCGCGAAGCGATGCCGGTCAATGAAGCGATGGCTGCCTCGCCACTCTTCGATCTGCGCATCCCCGGCGGCCATGTGGATCTCTTCCCGCTCGGGCTCGCCGATGAAGTACATCGGACCGACGACCCAGGCCCCCGTCGTCTCTGCGCACTCGAGGAGCTTGCCGAGCCAGCCCGGAGACGGCACCACGTCGTTGTCGATGAAAACCACGTATGGAGTGCGCACGTGGCGAAGCCCAAGGTTCCTCGCCTCGTTCGGGGTGAGATAGTCATCGGTACGCACGAGAGTGAAGCCCCGAGCGTCGGCTTTCCGGGCCAGATAGCGCCGGGTCCGGGCGGGCGAGCCCGCGTCCACGTAGACCAGGTGGAACGGCTCGGCGGTGTTGGCGTAGACGGCTTCGAGCGCGCGCCGGGTCACCCCGAACCGCTCGCGAGGCACGGTGACGAGCGTGACCAGGGCTAGCGGGTCGGTAGTCATACGCATCTGCGGCTTCTCTGCAGGTGGCGTGCCAGCGCGTCCACACCACCGCCGCTCAAATAGAGGCGCGCACTTACTTGTGCCCTGCACATGCCCGCTGCCGGATGCTTCTCTCTGTTCAGGTGATTCCCTGCCGTTTCTGTGGCCATTGCTGCCGCGCAAAGCGTTCGCACCGTTGATGATAGACTGCCCGCATGACGACTACGTGGCTTCGGGTGGTCGGATCAGCCGTGGTTGTATTTTCCCTTTTGACGGCTTTCACGCCGCTGGTGAACCTGCTCAGGTACTGGATGGCCCCACACCGGCCCGCCGAGGCGGCCCAAGCCATCGTCGTGATGGCGCGTGGTGGAGTCGGAGGAGACGGGACACTGACGGATGCTTCGCTCCGGGGAGTCGTTGAAGCACTGTCGCTCTACCGATCGGGACTGGCTCCCACACTCGTGCTGTCCGGGGCAGGTGGGGCCATGGGTCGAAGCGAGGCGGCCAGCCGGAAAAGCTTTGCCCTCGACTGCGGCGTGCCGGGCGCGGCCATCATCACGGTCGAGAAAGGGCATACCACGTGGGAAGAGGCGAGGGAGATCGGGGCCGTCCTCCGGTCACGAGGGCTCCAGAAGATCCTGCTGGTGGCCGACGACCAGGGGCTGGCGCGAGTCATCGCGGTCTTCGAGCGACTGGGCTTCTCGGTCGTGGCCGCGCCGGCGGCAGGGTTACTTCAGCTCGGGGGGGGACCGGAAGAGCGGATGGCGTCCATGCGCCTGGTCCTGATCGAGCTGGTCGCCCGGCTGTACTACCGCCTCGCCGGGTACGTCTAGCCGCTGGCACGGAATGGGACCCCTGTTCCTTCTCCTGCTGGTATCCATGACGTCGATCGCAGCCTACCTCTTCGGCCGGCACCGGCTCGGCCTCGAGCGGCGGCGGCTAGGAATGGCCGTGCTCTCGGTGCTGGAGCTGATCGGCCTGTCGCTGTTGTTCTTCGCGGTCAACGTGGGAGTCGGCCTCGCCAGCATCTTGGCCGCGCGCGAGCTGACGCCGGCCTTTTTTTCCGTGTACACGCTGAACGATGTCTCCCTGGTTGGGCTCTCGGCCCTGCAGGGGCTGGTCTTCGGCTTCTGGCGAGCGCGACCCTAGCGGGGCGCTCCCGCTTCGCCGGTACCATACCGGTAAAGCCAGAAGCGCGTGGGGTGCGGGGCGCGCGAGCCATTACCCCCCATGAGCACGAGGCAGTTGCGGGTGGGATCGAAGGTCAGGATGTTGCCGAAGACCCCCGCCGGAACGGCCTCGACCTCCCACCGACCCCGGTCCACGTGGTAGATGCCGAGGTGCTTGAAGGTGCCACCGTAGTTACGTGTGTTCGGGAACAAAACCACGCGATTGATGGAGTCAAAGGCGAGGTAGGTTTCCTGGTCCAAGGGCTGTGAGACGTCGAGAGCCGGCGGCAGCGGAATCTGGCGAAGGATACGTCGGGAGTCAATGCCGTACTTGACCAGGCTCCGGGTCGCTCTCGCGATGAAGTAGATGGCGCGACCCTGAACGTCGATCACCGATTGATCGGCGTGGGGATCGACCGTGACATTGCCAAAAAAGAGCCGGGTCGTCTGCCACCGTGTCGTCCCGAGCTTGATCTGCTCGACCTGTGGGTCCCCGCGGAAGCGGACCCGGAGCACGCTGTCCGTGACGGGATCATAGACGCCGAACGTGGCGCCCAGATCGCCGCCCCAGCCGTCGGGCGGCCGCGGAATATCGGCCGGCTCCCACAGGTTCGTGCCGAAGTTGAAGAAGAACGGCCCGCCGTCTTCCACGACGCCCGGACAGATCGTGCTGCCTCGCTGGTTGGCGAAGTAGAAGCCGGGCATGATCACGCCCTTGTCCCGCTTGCTATCGTACGCCCATAAGACGTTGTCCGGACGTCCCGGCATCACGGGGCCGTGGCACCAGGGACCGAGGATGCGCCATTCCGGGGACGAGTCATCCAGGTTCTTCATCCACACCATCTGGGAGCCGTTTTCCTGCGCGGACATGGACGGGTGCTGGTAGTCACCGCCAGTGAGGATGAGATCGCCGGTCCGGGTCCGCACGAAGAGGCGGGCGTGTTTGCCGCCATGACCCCGCGGGATCGGGCCCTGGCCAAGAACGGGAAGGTCGCGCGGCGTCCACTCGCGAACGGGGAGGTCAAAGCGTCGCCAGTCGGATGCGACCGGATCGGGGGCCGCCCGAGCAACATCGGAGGCCTCCTCGGAGCAGGCCCCGAGGATCAGCGCGATCTGGGCGACGCGGAGGACGACTACCAGGCGTACGCGGCGGGAGGTTCCTCGGTTTACGCGCTGAACCAGCCTCGGGCCCGTGCGCACGCCACTCATGCTATCATCACGGGGATCACGATCTAAGGTCCGGCCCGTCGCCTGTCCGGCCGGCATGTCCGAGGCGCTGGATGGCGACGGTCGCCAGTTGAGTCACGTGCTCTGCGAGAGCCTTGAAGGATTCCGCGGCCTCCAACCGCTCCCCCCGCAACAGGTCCAGCTCTCGCCGAAGCGCTTGATTGGTTTCCCGTAGATGTTCGTTCTCTCCTGCCAGAGCATCCACTCTCGCCTCGAGCTCCGCCATGGCCTGCAGACGGCCCAGCGTGAGGCGGAAAAGATGCTCACCCTCCTCGACCCAGCGGATGACATCCGAGGCCGGATCCACGGTCATGGCCGGATATCTTACCTCAAGCCAGCTGAGACCAGAGCCGGTCATCGAGCGGCGGGCGCTTGATGCACTCCAGTCACGCGGCCCTCCGGAATGCCGGCCTGCTGCTGCTCCAGCGCGGAGGGTTGCTCATCGCGGGCCTGATCTTCGCCGCGGTCGTGCCGCGGCTCATGGGCCCGGGTCTGTACGGGCGCTATGCGCTCCTTTCCGCGCTCGGCGTGCTGTTCGCGTCCGCCAGCACTCTTGGGTTCACCGAGGCCATCGGGCGGCACGGGCCGAGGCTCCAGGCCGAACCGGATCCGGGGTCCCTGCGCCGCCTGTTCGGCACCGCGATGACGCTGCGCCTGGTCAGCGGGCTGGCGGTGGCCCTGGCGTACCTCCTGTTGACCATGCTCTGGCTCGGCGACCTGGATCGGGTGGCCCTCGGGGCAGCGGCTCTCGCCGTGCTCGCGCGTGCGACCTGGCAGGGACTTTTCGGCCTCTTTCTGGGTCTCAACCGAGCCGACCGATGGGGGGCGGGAGAGCTGACCACTCGCTGGGCGGTTGCCGCCCTCGTCCCGGCGGGCGTGGTCCTGGGCGGGCTGCGAGGAGCATGCATCGGGCTCGGCCTCGGCGAGATGATCACCGTGGGCCTGGGTCTCTGGTGGACGCGGGCCCATTTCTCCCTCCGGCGGCCCGATTGGCGATACCTATCGCCCTACCTCCGCGTCGGCCTGCCGTTCTTCGCCTCGAATCTGCTCTCCATCGCGTTCCACGGTAGCGGCGAGGTCCTCGTCCGCGTTATCACTGCCGACTACGCCGAGGTGAGCTACTACGGTGTCGCCAATGGGACTTTCCTGACCGCGGCCGCGGCCGTCCACACGCTGAGCCTCGCGTTCGTGGCTGTGTTCGTCATGCTCCGGGAGGCAGAAGGGGGCACCTCGGTCGACGCCGCGGCGCGCCGCCTCGTGACCTTCCTGAGCGCCGGGAGCATGGCCGTGGTGTTCTCGGTACTCTTCCTGGCAGGGGATCTGGTCCCCAGAGTTGTCGGCCAGGCATATGGCGCGGTGGCGGCGAATCTGGTCCCGATGACGCTGACGTTGCTCCTGCTGTCCCTGAGCAGCACCGCCGGGGTAGTCCTGCTCGTTCACGATCGGGGCCCGATCGTGCTGATCGGCAGCGGTATCCGGCTCGCGGCGTTCTGGACGCTGGGCCCCATGCTGATCGCGTGGGGAGCCAGCCTGGGGGCGTGCCTCGCGGTGCTGGTGGCCTCCGCCCTCCAGGCGGCGTTCGTCGGGTGGCGGATCCGGGGACAGATCCCGCGCGCGCTTCGCGCCTGGGGCGCCGCCGTCGCGCTGGGTGCACCCTTTCTGGCCCTGCTCTGGTGGCGAGGGCCGTGGTGGATGAACCTCGGCCTATGGCTCCTGGCGTGCGCCGGCTATCTCGGCGCGCTCGTGCTGACCCGGGTCATCACCCCGGGGGAGATCGCGGCCACGTGGATGGCGCTCGCCGCGCGCGAGGCTTCGCGGGACGGACCCGGTCGAGCATGAGGGCCGTTCAGCCGCCACGTCGGACGTACACCTTCACGAATTCTCGATGGTTGATCGTATCCAGCGTGAGGGAGTGCTCGTCTTCGTAGTCGGGAGAGACGAAGAGGGGGTAAGTGGCGATCAGCTCGTATTCGCGCTGGAGAATCTGCTCCGGGTCGCTGAAGCGAAACGCCATGACAATGACGTCGGGTTTCCGCGCAGGCCAGCGGCGCCCGAGCATGGACCGGTAGGCCAGGGTATTGCCATTGAACAGCCCCTCGGCGCGGGAGCTCACGATCGCGCCGCCAGATCTTGCCAGTGAAGCGCCGAGCTTCGCCGAGGTCTGTTTCATCGTGTAGTGTGGGTGCAGATACGAGGGAGCCACGCGGGCCGCTACAAGGCCACCATAGCAGAGGGCCGCCGCAGGAACGAGCGCGAGCCATCGTGACCGCTCCTAGCCGCGGCCGATCCGCGTGAGGAGGTGGGATGCGAGCGCCGCGACCCACGGCCCGACGACCCACCACGACAGGGCAGCCGGCTCCAGCGCCGGCCAGAAGCCGACATCGAGCATTCCGACTCGCCGGCCGACCAGCCAAAGGAGGACTCCGGCAATCGGGAAGGCGATCAGCCAGCGCACCAGGGACTCCCGCGAGAGGGCGTAGCGGCGGACGAGCCACGTCGTGATGCCCAGCGTGACGGCGAGGCAGAGCAGCTTGAGACGCAGGTGAGTGGGGTCGACCCCGGCGAGGGCGCTCACTCCGGCGAGGACCGGCGCCCACAGTGCCGCGGTCGGCAGGCTCAGGGATGCGAGGGCCAGGGCGGCCGCCGGGCCGCGCCCGCTCACGGTCCGAGCAATCTTCCGGGAGCCGACGCGCGGCGCGAGGGTGAGTCCGGCAGCCAGACCCACCGCCATCGGGATCAGGATGTGCACGCGGTACCGGTCGGGGAAGTACAGCGAGACGACCATGAGCGGGGCGTAGAGGCCATACCAGACTCCGGCCGTGAGGTACAGCCTCCGGAGGCTCGGTTCCACGGGCTCGCCACGGTGGGCGAGCCAGGCCACCCCGACGAGGCAGAGGCCGAGGGCCCAGCTGCTGATGACCGGACCGAACTCGGTGTCGAAGGGGAAGGCCACGATCGAGTAAGGGGTGTTCAGGCCGATGAAGGCACCCAGCATGTCGACGTTCATCAGGATTGCCGAACGCGAAACCCAGCCCCCGCCAAACAGGGCCAGCAGCGGCAACACCGGCGTGAGAAAGCCGGCCCAGAAGGTCAGGAGCCCGCGCCAGCGGTGGACGGGCTCATCCAGCGGCTGGACTAGCACGATCACCGAGAAGATCGCGACCATGGGAAGAGTCGTGGCCTTCATGGCTACCATTGCCAGGAGCACCAGGCCGGCCCCGAACAGCCGGGGCCGGGTCGGCCGCCCGCTGACCAGGAGCACATAGACAGCCAGCTGGAGGAGCATGGCCGGCACTTCGGGCACGGCCACGCGACTCAGCATCACCAGGTCCACCTCGAAGGCGAGCAGGGCCAGCGCGACCAGCACGGCCGGCGGCGCCAGCACACGACGCAGGCCCAGCCAGAAGAGCACGAGGATCGCGCTGCCCGAGAGGGCCGCGAGCAGCCGGCTGCTCCAGAAGCTCACCCCGAACAGGATGAACATGAGGTAGCTTCCGGCCTGGAACAACGGCGCGACGAGAAGGTGAACGAGCCAGTCGGTGTTGACGAGGTGGCCGAAGAGCGCCATCTCGCGGGCGTGGGCCACCCAGCGCCCTTCGTCCGTGATATAGCCCACCCACGCGTAGTAGTCGGGATCGGCGTCCAGGTACAGGAGCCGGAGCAGGATCCCGGCGAGCACGACCAGGACAACGAGGACCTCGAAGCCGGCCCGCCCGGGACGTGTCCCGGCCATCATGGTCTCGAGGCGGGAGGGAATCAGCTCAGGGGCGCCGCGCCATCCGCTGCCTCAGATCCGCCAGCCAGTTATAGGCAGCGGTCACGAAGAAGCCGAGGACGAAGCCGAGGCCGAATCCCCAGGCGAAGCCGATCAGGCCTCCCACGAAGGATACGCGGTAGCCGACGAGGTATTGGCCGAGCAGGGACAGGTGGGGCCCGACCACGGGGCCGCCCTTGAGCACCAGCCAGATGGTCGCGATGAAGATCACCAGGCCCAGTACCAGCCCGGTGACGATGCCCTGGACGGTGGCGTTGAAGCGGACGATCCGTGTGACCAGCAGATGCTCCAGCGTGCTCGGGTCGCCCATTCCGATCTCCAAGGCGGCGTCCTACACGAACTCGAGGAACCGCCGCAGAAGGCCCAGCTCGATTCGCCGGCGGACGATCGCCACGTAGAGCAACAGCACCGTGTTGCGTAGAAGCGCAAAGCTCCAGCCGAGCGCTCCGCCGGCCAGGAAGCCATACAGCAGGCCGAGCAGCGCGCCCGCCGGGCTCACACTGTAGCCGGGGAAGTACTGGCTGAGCAACCCGAGGGTCGGCCCCACGACCGCACCCCCCTTGAGGACGAGGAGGGCGGTGGCCAGGAAGAGGGCCAGGCCGCCCGCCGCCCCGGTGGCCCCCGCGAGGGCGATGCGGTCGATACGGGGGAAGTACTCCTCGAAGGCGGGGGCGAGGGCCTTCTCGGTAATCTCCTCGTGATACTCGGCCTCGGTGTTCACACTCCAGAGGTCGTTGCGCTCGCCCAGGACCAGGTTGCGCACCGCGAGCAGGCCAGTGAGCATCGCGTGATCCTGGTTGTTGTAGCGGTGTAGGCCGTTGCGGCCGACGGTCTGCAGGTTCTCCAGGTTGTCGACGAACTCCCGCACCGTGACCATGTAGTCGGAGTACGAGGCGTCGTAGACCGGATATGCCTTGGGCACCCGGAAGACGCAGCCGTCCTCGATGTCGGCCGGGGTGGCGAGGCCGATGGTCTCGAGCTCCCGGGCCGCCAGCTCGAGGAGCCGGGCGTCCGGGGTGGTCCAGAGCGTGTCGCCCTCCGTGCAGAAGTACTCGAGGCCCAGACTGCTCTTCGACGGATCGGGCACCATGTCGGGGCTCCAGTTCGCGAAGTTCTGGATGCGACCGACCTGGACCTGGGCCGAGTGCACGTAGATCCAGTTGTCGGGGAAGAGGTCGCGTTTGCGCACGATCAGGCACACGGTGAGGAAGTCGCGGTAGGTCAGATGCCGGGCCGCCTCCAGCACGGGGGCGGGGGCCTGGGGCGAGAGCTTCAGGATCAGCTCGGACACCGGCATGCTCGAGATGAAGTCAGTGCCCGGCAGGGTCTCCTCCCGGCCGTCGCGGGCCACCACGACCGAGTCGATGCGGTTGCCAGTTCGACAGACCCTCACCACGTCCTCCCCCAGCCGCACGCGGCCGCCCTCTGCCTCGATCTCGCTGGCCACCGCCTGCCACATCATGCCGGGACCGAGGCGCGGGTAGTCGAACTCCTCGATCAGCGTCTTGATGGTGCGCTGGGGCTTGAGGAACATGGTCAGCAGGACGGTCTTGAGCGACAGCCCCTTGATCCGCTGGGCCGCCCACTCCGCGCGGAGCTCCGAGCAGGGAATCCCCCAGACCTTCTCGGTGTAGGTCTTGAAGAAGATCGAGAAGAGACGGTAGCCGAAGCGATTGGTCACCCACTGCTCGAAGGTGTCCTCGCGCTTGTGCGGCCGGATCTGCCAGCGCAGGTAGCTCAGCACCACCAGGATCGCCTGCCAGATCCCGAGCCCCATGAGGGCGTTGAACGGCTTCAGCGGGTAGTGGAAGAAGTGGTTGTTGTAGAAGATCCGGGACATGCGGGGCCGGCGCAGGAGCTCCCCGCCGAGCACCTCTTGCCAGATCTTGTTCACCTCCTCCACCTTCGTGAAGAAGCGGTGCCCACCCATGTCGAAGTGAAAGCCCTTGTACTCGAGCGTGCACGCGAGCCCGCCGACGTGCGGGTTCTTCTCGAGCACGGTGGGGCGGTCGCCGAACTTGGTGAGCTCGCGGCCAGCGGTGAGGCCCGCAGGCCCGCCGCCGATGATCACGACGTTCCTCGGATGAGCCGTGTCCGTCATGCGAGTTCCTTTGCCATCGCCAGCCCCTCGAACAGGTCGACCTCGGACAGTCCGTTCCTGGGCTCAGGGTGGGCGAGAGTGAACAGTTCGGTCGAGCCGAGGTACCGCGACAGCACGCGGGCCGCGCGGCGCGCCGCGGACACGGACGACAGCTGGCTGCGGTGACAAGCGCCCGCCGCCTGCTTGCGGGCGAGGGCGCGACCGGAGAGGCGAATGCGGGTGTGCACCGGGAAATCCACTGCCGCGATGCTCGCGAGGTCGACGTCGCCGTTGCGGCCGGTCCGGCTCGGATCCCTGCCCGCCAGACGGAGGGCGCGGACCGCCAGGCGCAGGAAGGTGCGGGACGGCACCCAGTAGTACAGCTTGGAGGGGCTCCAGGGCGTGTCCAGCCCGGGGGAGTGATCCGGCCGGCCGGCCTGGTGGAACGCGCGAACGGTCGCCTCATGGATGGCTATGTGATCCGGGTGGTGGTAGCCGCCGATCGGATCGAAGGTGATCACCACCTGGGGTCGCACCTGCCGGATCACCGCCACGACGTCGCGCGTGACGTCGTCCAGCGGGGCCGCCACGAGGGCACGCGGGTGCCGGTTGTCCGGAGAGCCGGCCATCCCGGAATCGCGGTAGCCCAGGTGCAGCACCTCGGCAAGGCCGAGCGCGGCCGCCGCGCAGCGAAGCTCGCTCCAGCGCCGCTCGCCGAGCCGGGCCCCCTGATCCGGGTCGCCGGTCTCGCCGCCTCCCGCCTCGCCGCGCGTGGCACAGGCATAGACCACCCGCGCCCCGTCGCCCGCGTAGCGCGCGAGAGTGCCCCCGGGCCCGAACGACTCGTCGTCCGGATGGGCACCGACGAACATCAGCGTGCGCTCGGCTGGCATGCGGACGTGCTCGAAAGGGCGGTGAGCTGCACGGCCTGGTAGAGGGCGAGCGTCTTGCGGGCCACGTCGGTCCAGTCGTGATCCGTGGCGATGCGCCGGTGGGCGCGCTCGCCCATGCGGGTCAGCTCCTCGGGATCCGCGAGAGCGCGGCAGATCGCCTCCGCGAGCGCGTCGGGATCACATGGCGGGACGACGAGCCCACACGAGTCCGGCTCGACGAACTCGGGGAGGCCGCCCACCCGGGTCACCACCACGGCGCGGGCGTGACCCTGGGCCGTGACGACGACCCCGCTGGCCGCGATCTCGCGATACGGCGCCAGTACCAGGTCCGCGGCGGTGAAGTGGGCGGCCACCTCGGCCTGGGGAATGAAGCTCGGCCGCAGGATCACCACGTCGCGGATCCCCAGACGCTCGATCTGCTGCTCGACGGGCTGCATCGGCATCAGCGGCTCGCCCGCCACGACTAGCCGGCAGCGCGGGAACCGAGCGTGCACGGCCGGCATCGCGGCCAGGAGATCCTCGATCCCCTTGTACGCCTTGAGCATTCCGAAGAGGAGGAGCAGCGGCCCGTCCGGCGGCAGGCGCAGGCGGAGGCGCGCGCTCGCGCGATCCGCCTCGGTAGGCAAGGGCTCGGGCACACCGCCATGCGGGATGACGTTCACGCGCCCGGCCACCTCGGGATAGGACGCCACCAGGCGGCGCTCGAGCGAGGGCGTGTGAACGATCAGCCCGTCGACCTGCGGGAGCAGGCATCGCTGGTGCCGGGCCGCCAGCGGGCGATCGGGCCCGGGCAGCAGATCGTGGACGGTGTACACGATGCGCCATCCGCGTGCGCGCAGGGCGCGGACGAGCAGGCCATCCAGGAAGGGGATCAGCGCCCACTGCACGTGGAGCACGCCGGCCGGCTCCTTCCGCAGCAACCGCCACGTGCGCCAGATGCCCGCCGGGTACCCGATCGCCTTGACCACCTGGCGAAGCCGGGTGCGGTGGCGCAGCAGGCGTCCGAGCCGGCCCCCCAGCGACGGGAAGAAGCAATACTCCACCTGGTAGCGCCCGGCCGGGTCCACCGCGTCGAAGAGCGGAGGCGAGGAGATCACCCGCGTCCGGACCTCGAGCCGGCGGAAGCTCGCGCAGAGCGCATCGACGTAGTAGGGCGTGAAGTTGCCCGGGTCCAGCTGGACCACACCGGGAGCAACGCGCGGCACGAGGTCGAGGGGCCGGGCGGCCACGGCGGTCAAGCCAGGCGCCGCGCCGCGGAGTGCAGGCGCACCGGCTGGCCGCTCGCGGCCGACTCGACCGCGGCCAGCGCCGTCTGGAGCGCGGCACGACCGTCTTCGAGCGTGCAGCCTACCGGAGCGTCCGTCCGGACGGCGTCGAGAAAGTGCTCCCACTGCGTGCGGTACGAGGTCTTGAAGTCGCCGCCGTGCCGCAGGTTCCGCAGCGCGGTCGGCAGCAGGCGCAGGACCTCCGGGATGCGACGGAGCCGGGCCCGTGGACTCGCCGGGTCGGCGCCCGCGGGGTAGAACGTGACGCCCTCGACGCGGCCGCAGTCCACGCGGAGCCGGCCGCCGGCGCCGCACACCTCGAACTCGATGTCCTCGGTCGCGCGCTCGGAGAACACGGCGGACCCGAGCACGCCGTTGTCGAAGACCGCGCTGACCACCGCGGCTTCATCGTCACGCCGCCCCGAGCGGCTCCGGGCAAAGATCTCGTCGACGTCGGCCCCGACCAGGAAGCGCCACAGATCGAAGTGGTCCACGGCGGTCTCGATGAGCGCGCCCCCGCCCAGCTCACGTCGCGCGCGCCACTCCGGGAGATCCCGGTCGTCGCGCGGACCGTACCAGACCATGCGAATGCTCTCGAGCGGGCCCAGCATCCCGCGGTCCAGGAGCGCACAGGCCTGGCGCACCAACCGGTGCCAGCGCATGTGGTAGCCGACCATGACCTTGGCCCGACTCCGCTGCGCGGTCTTGATCATCGCGTCAACGTCGTCGAGGGAGAGGCAGGGCGGCTTCTCGATGAGCACGTGTCTCCCCGCGGCCAGGATCGGGAGTGCCACCCGGTGGTGGACGGCAGCCGGCACGCAGATGGCCACCGCGTCGATGCCCGGTGCGGCGAGGAGGGCGTCCACCGCCGGGTATTGCCGCGGGATCCGGAACCGGCCGGCGACACGCTGCCGGCGCACCGGATCCGGATCGACGATCGCCACGACCTCGACGTCGCGAAGCGCCTGAACCGCCGGCAGATGCTCTTCCTCGGTGACGGCTCCGGCGCCCACGAAGGCCAGGTGGATCATGCTCGGCCCCCCGCGACCAACCGCTCCCAGCGAACGCCGAACCAGACCCAAGCGTAGCTCGCGGTGCTGTAGAGGTAGTACAGGAGGTGAAGCGGGATAGCGGCGGCCAGGAACCGGACACCGCGTCGTCTCAGGAAGAAACCGTAGAGTGTGCGGTTGAGCGTGGCCACGGTGAGCAGGGCGACCGCGGCCGGGACCACCAGAATAGGCCAGAAGGGAGCGAGCAGGAGAGCAACCAGGACCAGCATGACGAGAACCGCGCTCAATCGCTGATCCCCCCTCAGATTGAGATCGTTCGGCCGGCCGTGCGCCATGATGAGGCGCGACCACGGAATGGCCCGCACCATGATGTCCGTCCGAACGAGCGACGTGAACGTCCAAGCCTTCAAGTGCGTTGCCAGCAATCCCTTGTCCAGGAGGATGCGGTGCCCGGCGCGCCGCACTCGGTAGCCGAGCTCGATGTCTTCGATGGCGCGACCGAAAGCGCCTTCATCGAAACCGCCGACCTGCGCAAGAGTCGCGCGCCGGATGGCCCCGCAACCGGCCCAGAACGTCGACGCCTCCGGATTGCCCTGCTGGTGGACGAAATGGTGGAGCAGGTTGCGATACTGGGAAATCAAGCCCTGGGCGCGCGGAGCATCGTCGTAGGAGCCGAAGACCGCCTGGAGGTCCGGGATCGCGGCGAAGGAGTCGACCACGCGTCGCACCGCGTCGGGGGCAACCGCGACGTCGGCGTCGACGAAGAACAGGATCTCGGCGGCCGCGGCCGCGGCGCCGCGGTTTCGCGCCGCCGCCGGGCCCGAGTTCTGGGAGAGGGTGATGACCGAGGCGCCCGCGCGGCGGGCCACGACGGCTGACTCGTCCCGTGAGGCATCGTCTACCACGATGAGCTCGCACCCCGGGATCTCGGCGGCACGGAGCGCGGCCAGGCAGTCCGTCAGGTTCTCCGCGTCGTTGTAGACGGGCACCACGATCGATAGCCGGGGCTGGACAAGCGACATCAACTTCCTTCACGGCGCATATTCCATGCCGATACCAAATTGCAGGGCTAGGCGCGACTCGCTTGTGTTGGCGGGTAGTTATCGCTCGGTTTCGAGGAGGGGCACCGAATCGTGCAGGGAAATGAAGTCGCCATCTTGGGTAGCTGGTGTCTGTGCTTGGACAAGCCGCTGAAACGGGGGATCAGCTGCCTGGGCTGAGCGGCCACCCGGCTCAGCGGGTGGGACCGCCGAGGATCATCGAGGCGGCCATCTCGCCGATCATGCCCGACGGAGCCTGTGTGCTGCCGCTCACGATACGCGGCATGATCGAGGAGTCCGCCACGCGCAGGCCCTCGAGTCCGCGCGCCTGGAGCCGGGGATCCACCACCGCGAGATCGTCGATCCCCATCCGGCACGTGCCGACAGGATGGTAGGCGGTGATCGCAGTCTGCCGCACGTAATCGGCGAGGGCCGCCTCGGACTGCCTGTCCGCTCCCGGAAACAGCTCCTCGCCGACAAATGGCCGGAAGGCAGGCGCCTGCATGATCTCGCGGGCACGCCGAACCGCCTGCACCAGGCCACGAATGTCGGCCGGGCAGGCGCAATATGCCGGATCGATGAGCGGCGCTGTGCTCGGATCGCTCGACGCCAGGGTCACTGTGCCTCGACTGCGGGGCTGGAGAAAGGCGGCCTCCAGGGTCATCCCGTGCCCGGGCACATGGGTGCGGCCGTAGTCGAGCCAGATGAGGGGCATGAAGTGGAGCTGGATGTCCGGCACGTCGAGATCAGGCTCGCTCTTGAGGAACGCCCCCCCCTCACAGATATTGGACGTGGCCACACCGGAGTTGAACAGGAGGAACTGCAGCGCGAACTTCAGGAACGGGATCGGGCGATCCCAGTGGTCATAGGTGATGGGCCGGCTGGCCCGGGTGATGACCTGGACGTTCAGCTGGTCGTGCAGGTTCTTCCCTACACCCGGCAGGTCGAGGATGACCGGAATACCCAACCTCCGGAGGTCATCCGCCGGCCCCACGCCCGACAGGAGAAGGAGCTTGGGGGAGTTGATGGCCCCGCCGCTCACGATCACCTCGCGCGCGGCGGTGGCGGTTTGAAGCTGGCCGTTGGCAAGAAACTCGACGCCGGTCGCCCGCAACCGCTCGAAGCTGATGCGCGTCACGTAGGCATCGGTGCGGATACGCAGGTTCGATCGATGGCGCACCGGGGTCAGGAACGCGTCGGCCGCGCTGCATCGCTTGCCGTTGATCTGGGTCACCTGATACGTCCCGACTCCCTCCTGCGAAGTGCCGTTGAAGTCGCGGTTGTGGGGGAAACCCGCCCCCTGCCCGGCCTCGACGAACACCCGCGTAAGGCGATGGGGATGCACCTGATCGATCACGCTGAGCAGGCCGGCGCGCCCGTGAAAGCGGTCCTGCAGGGTCCGGTTCCTCTCCAGGCGTTTGAAGGCAGCGAGCACGGTCTCGAAGTCCCAGCCGTCATTGCCGAGGTGGACCCATGCCTCGTAGTCGGCGGGCTGGCCCCGAACATAGGTCATCGCGTTGATGGCGCTGCCGCCGCCGAGGGCGCGACCCTGGGGCAGGTAGATCTGCCGGCCATTCATCGCCGGCTGAGGCACCGTCTCGTATTGCCAGCGCACCTGCGGATCGAACCAGTTCGTGAAGCGGCCGAGCAGGCGTCTGGAAATGGATGGGTTGCCGGGACCCGCCTCGAGCAGGAGCACTCGCGTCGCAGGATCGCGGCTGATACGGTTGGCGAGCACACAGGCTGCTGGCCCACCGCCCACGATGACGTAGTCATAGTCGTGGCGGGCGCTGGACATGACGGGTACTCTACGTCAGCTTTGGCGGCTATCTCAACGCTTCAGGCGAGGGGGGCGCCCCGCACCCTGCAACGACGCCTGGACATCCGGCCCCGATTGACTTAGGCTGCCGGAGTCCGAGAGAGACGCGCTCGAGCAAGGAGATAGCGGTGCACCGCTCTCGCTCCCTCATAGTTCTGGTCCTCGGGGTTCTGGTCCCCGGGCTGGTCGCTGTCGCGTCGCCCGCGGTGGGTCAGTCCCGGCCGCCCCGCGACCCCGCGGAGATCCAGAAGAAGATTCAGAAGAGCGCGGAGCTCCAGCGGCAAGCGCTGCAAACCCTGGCCGACCCGGCACGGGCCGAGCGGCTGACCACAAGCGCCTACGCACAGCTGCAGTCCGCCTACACCGACATGGTGATCAATTCGTCGAATATGAAGATGCCGGACCCACTCGCCGGCATCAACGCCAGGAAGGCGCAGCAGGCCTTATTAATAACGCATCTGCTGAGCGCCAGCGATGCATTCAAGAACAGTCAGAGCTCGCCAGCCAGCCCAGCCCCGCAAGGCCAGGACACCACCGATCCGCCAGCTGATACGTCTCCGAAATCGAGCTCCAACCTCGAAGTGGCGCGCAACAGCCTCGTGGAGGCATTGCGCCTCACCAACAGCGTGCTCGTCTACTGACTGTGGCCCGGCGGGGCAGCTTGAAACAGGCTGCTGGAACGCGGACGCGACCCTGCTGGAAGCCCTGACCACCAACATCTCTGCCAACCCGGCCCCCAGGGCGTTGCAACGCCAGGACCCACCCAGTTAGGCTCCTCGGGGCGCTGACCTATGATCCGAAGGGAGCGCAATGAACAAGGCTTGTCTTGAGTTTGGTATCCGCTCTCTCACCGTGCATGACGTTCGCGGTCGCACAGTTCTCGAGGTCGGTTCACGGGACGTGAATGGCTCGCTCCGCGGGCACGTGGAAGGACTCGCCCCGGCTTCGTACCTCGGCGTGGATATTGCCGCTGGCCCAGGCGTCGACGAGATCTGCCCAGTTGATTGCCTGATCGATCGCTTCGGCCCCGACCGGTTTGATCTCGTGTTCTCCACGGAGATGCTGGAGCATGTTCGGGACTGGCGGGCCGCTCTGGCCAATCTCAAGGCGGTCACCAAGCCAGGCGGCGTCCTCCTTTTCACCACGCGGTCCCGGGGATTTGACTTTCATGGATACCCGTTCGATTTTTGGCGCTATGACCTGTCAGACGTGACAACCCTCTGCGCGGATTTCGAGACGCTGGCGCTCGAACCTGATTCCACCCAGCCCGGCGTCTTCTTCAAAGGCCGAAAGCCCGAAGGATGGACGAGTCGGCCACTGGACGATGTCGAGCTCTACTCCATTATTCTTGATCGTCGTGCGCGGACTATTGGGCGCGCGGAGGTTCTATGGTTCCGGGCAGTCTACCGCCTGCGTTCCGTCGCGCGCCGTGTCCTTCCCCCAGTAGTTCGACGTGCAATCAGGCGAGTCTTGCGAGGCCTACGCGGCCCAGCGGCAAGGACAGGGGGCGGGTAACGCTACGATCACCCGGGAGCTGCCGGTGCTCGGGCGGAACGGACTCCGGTCACTCCTGTCTTCGGCTAGTATATCCCGATGCACGTGCTGCCGATCGTGGAGTCGCCGTCGTGATGTCAGAGCCCGAGCCGGTCTGCCCAGCCTGCCGTGGCCCGCTTGCTGCGGGGGAATCCTCGCAGGCGTGCTCAGGCTGCGGCCGGCGCTTCGTCGTGGTCGCCGGCATTCCTGATCTTCGCCTCAACCCGGACGCCGATGATCTGGCCCGGGCCAAATCTCTGGCGGCGCGTTTCGACCACGTCGACTTCAGCGACCTGATGCGTGAGGGCGGCCTCCTCCAGGAAGGATCCATAAGCCAGAACCCTCTGCTGCGTGAGCGGTTCGTCGCGCACAACCTCGCGCAATCGAGGACGGCAGCGGCTTATCTGGACGCCGTCGAACGTGAACGGGGCGTCCCGCTCGGCCGTGCGGACCGGCTGCTCGAGATCGGGTGTGGAACCGGGGCGCTGGCTGCGGCGGCGGCAGCCCGCGGGTGACGCGTCGTCGCGGTAGACATCTCGCTACGAGTTCTCATCCTCGCCAAGAAACGCCTGCACGAGGCCGGGATCACCGGCGTGGGTCTCGCCTGCTGCGACGGTGAGCGTGCGGCCTTCCCGCCTTCTTCCTTCGAGATCGTTGCAGCCAGCGACGTGATCGAACACACCCCGTCCCCAGACGCGTTGGTCGCGGCCTGCGGCGATCTGCTCGTGCCGGAGGGCATACTCTTTCTGGCGACCCCCAACCGTTTCTCGCTGTCACTCGAGCCCCACGTCAGACTGTGGGGCGTGGGATTCCTCCCGCGCCGGCTGGCCCTTCGGTACGTCCTGGCCTTGCGTAAGGTTAGCTATAACGGGGTGCGTCCCCTCTCCGCCCCTCAGCTCAGGCGCCTGCTCGTCGGCCACCGGCTGCGGCCGACGATCGTCCCCCCGGAGGTGCCCGTCTCCACCCAAGGTCTCTACCGCGGGCTCGAGTTGCGCCTCGTCCGGGTCTACAACCGGGTGTGCACCCTCCCGATCATGCGTCCGATTCTCCTGGCGGTAGGGCCGTTCTTCCACGTATTCGGCCGCAAGACCTCGGCTTGAGGATCGCGCAGTCGCTGCTGCAGCAGGCGGATCACGTGATCGAGTAGACGTTTCCAGACTGTACCGCAGCCGATCCCGATCCATCGCGGTCGACACGCTCCGCTGACCTGCTCGCGACGTCGGACTCCGTGCGTGGCTTCCCTCGCTGGCGCAGGAAGTTTCTCGACAGCGCCATCATTTCGGCTTTCGACGGGGCCATCCTTCCTACGTTTGACGTTGCCACGAGGGCGAACCACTAGGACGCGGGCGTCACGCGACCAGGCGCGGGGAGCGATCCTCTGCCTTTCGTTTGTCCGGGTGCTCGAGCGCTTCCGAGGGGCACAGATCCG
>CAYYRT010000170.1:0-11592 GCA_964474055.1 uncultured Acidimicrobiaceae bacterium
TCGGGGGGGTGATCCGGGGTTCTCACTGTCCCGCCATTCATGGGGGACCGCCATCGACTTCAACCCCAGTACCAACGGCTACGGACAAGAGCCGACCATGCCCGTGGAAGTGGTTGAGATCTTCCGCCGTTGGGGATTCTCTTGGGGGGGCACCTGGACCGTTGCGGATGGGATGCACTTCGAATGGGTCCGCCTCCCTTCCGAGTACTCGGTGAGTTGTTCCTCCCTCGTGCTTGGCAGACAGACCGTCACCTCCGATGGGGCGGGCTGGAGTGTGGAGCCGCGCGCGGCCGGCTGTCCCTGAGGTGGCGAACGCCGCCCTGGCCACTCTGGTCGAGTTCACCCATCGCTTGAGAGCCGAGGGGATTCCGGTCCCGGCAGCCACGGCAGGCGACATGGTCCAGGCCCTCGAGAAAGTTGGCATCGCTTCGGGGACCGATGCCTTCTTTGCGCTCCGGGCGCTGGCCTGTTGCTCGGTCGAGCACCTCCTGGTATTCGATCGGGTGTTTGTTTCCTTCTTCGGGGCGATGCGCGATCCGCCCGTCGTATTCACCAGACCCAAACCCCGGACCTGGACCATCAGGGCTGCGGGCGAGAGACCCGATGATGGCGAAGGTGATGAGACCCGCTCGGCCACGGTGGGAGCCTCGGCAATTGAGAGGCTGGGTCGTCGCGACTTCGCCGATCTGAGCGCGGCCGAAACCGCCCAGGTGCGCCGGCTGATCTCGGCGATGGTGTGGTCCCCGGCCCTGGTCACGAGTCGTCGCCGGCGCGCATCGGCGCGTGGCAACCGCCCCGATCTACGAAGGACCTTGCGTCAATCGGTCGGTCCGGATGCCGACCTGATGCCGTTGGCCTACACGGATCGGAAACTGCGACGACGTCCCCTGGTGTTCATCGCGGATGTCTCCGGATCCATGGAGCGCTACTCCGAGATGCTGCTGTATTTTGCCCACGCGGCTCGGGGTCGGTTGGGACGAGTGGAGGCATTTGTCTTCTCCACCCATCTCACGCGGATCACGCGCCAATTGTCCCGTCGGGATCCCTCCTCCGCCATCGCCGAGGTGTCGACAGCAGTCGACGATTGGTCGAGCGGCACCAAGATCGGCGAGGCGATCGGACGATTCAACCAGGAGTGGTCGCGGCGGGTCACCCGCGGTGGCCCCATCGTGATCATCGTCTCCGACGGGTGGGATCGCGGTGAACCGGGGTTGTTGAGCAAGGAAATGGCTCGTCTGCGGCGATCGGTCCACCGGGTCGTATGGCTGAATCCGCTGGCAGGGCGGCCAGGTTTCGCGCCGGAAACGAGGGGTATGCAGGCCGCCCTTCCATACATCGACGACTTCCTCCCGGCCGCCAATCTGACAGACCTCGCTTCGGTCATTGCGCTCCTAGAGTCGGTTCCGGCCCGGGCACTTCGTCCGGCGGTATGAGGTGAGTTATGCGTGAGGCACTGGACACATTCCGCCAGTGGCGAGATCAGGGAAAGGGCGTGGCGGTGGCCACCGTGGTCCGGGTGTCGGGATCCGCCCCCCGGCCTATCGGCGCCAAGTTTCTGGTCTCGTCGACGGGCGACATGGCTGGCTCGGTATCAGGCGGTTGTGTCGAGAACGACGTGTTTCTGCATGCCCAGGAGGTCCTGGCGTCGGGTCAGCCAAAGCTGGTGACTTACGGGATCGCCGACGAAGAGGCCTTTGCCGTTGGACTGGCCTGCGGAGGGAGTATCCAAGTCTTGATCGAACGCTGGTGATCGGCGTTCTGGACGCTATCGAACAACTTCAGGCGGCCGCAAGACTCGGTGCGCGCCTGGTGGTCGTGTCCGAAGTGGAGCGGGGGCTGAGCGCCGTAGTCGACGACGAGGGGACCGTGCTGGCCGGGTCGTTGCCTTCCGGGTCGCCAGCTGCACTTCTGGCCGACGTCGCAGAACTGATGAGCCGGGAGAGATCGGACACCCTCGCCTACGGTCCGCTGGAGGTATACGTGGAGACGATCGCCCCCCGGCCACGGCTGGTGATCTTTGGGGCAGTTCACATAGGCCAGGAACTCACCGCCCTGGCCAGCCGGCTTGGTTACCGGGTAGTGGTGAGCGATGCCCGAGAAGCCTTTTTGACCCAGGACCGATTTCCTGAGGCGGAGCGGTTGGCGTTGGGTTGGCCCGACCGCGTGGAGATCGACTTCGACCTGCGCACCTTTGTGGTGGTGTTGAGCCACGATGCCCGCTTTGAAGATCCCCTGTGGCCGCGCTTGTTGCCATCGCCGGTGGCGTATATCGGGGCAATGGGCAGTCGCAAAACTGCTACCCGTCGCAGGGAGCGTCTCCTCGGCCTCGGTTTCGAGGCTGGCGTGATCGACCGTATTCATGGTCCGATCGGGGTGCCGATCGGGGCGGTGACACCGGGGGAGGTGGCGGTGGCGATCCTGGCCGAGATGACCAAGGCCCGTTACAAAGTCGAAGAGCCGATGCGCCTCACCGGTTCTCTGCGGCTGCTCGGCCGTGACGAGTAGCGTCGACAGGTGATTGCGGCTCTGGTCCTGGCAGCGGGAGGTTCGACGCGTTTAGGTCGCCCGAAACAACTCGAGCCCTGGGGGGATACCACCCTGCTCGGCCATGTTCTCCAACTCGTGGTTTCGGCTCGATTCGAAGAAAGGTATCTGGTGCTGGGAGCGCAGACCGACGAGGTGATCGACTCGGTCGATCTGACAGGCTGGACCGTCGTCGAGAACCCCGAGTGGGATCAGGGCCTTGCCTCCTCGCTCCGGGCCGGACTCGATGCTGTCATGCGGTTCTCGCGGGCGGAACAGGTCGCCATCTTTCTTGGCGACCAGCCCGATGTCGACCTCGACGTCGTCGAACGCCTGGTAGCGGCTGCACGGATCAGCAGGCGGCAGGCGGTGGTCCCCAAATACCGATATATTTGGAGCAACCCTGTCATCGTCTCCAAGCCGTTGTGGTCCCGGTTGATGAGTCTCGATGGAGATGAGGGTGCGAAGCGACTCCTGCAGGCCCATCCAGATTGGGTGGAGGAGGTTTGGTTCGAGCAACGCCCTCCCCGCGACGTGGACACCGAGAGAGATGTTGGGGACCTCCGACCTAGGCAATGATCGTTTCGTTTAGGTAAAGTCGCCGACCTTCACTTGTTTTTTGGTTTGGAGGATTGTGGCTCGAATCGATGAGATCGCTGGCATCGATCCAAAGCTCGCTACCCGGCTACGAAAGGCCGGTGTTCGAACAACCGAGTCGTTGTTGAGGCGGGCTGGCACCAAAGCCGGGCGTGAACAACTTGCGGTCGAGACCGCCCTCGACACCGATCAGGTTCTGCGGTGGGCATTGCGCGCCGACATCATGCG
Source organism: uncultured Acidimicrobiaceae bacterium (assembly GCA_964474055.1). Taxonomy (GTDB): domain Bacteria; phylum Actinomycetota; class Acidimicrobiia; order Spongiisociales; family ZC4RG35; genus JAICND01. Next base: position 3,349 of record CAYYRT010000170.1, read on the forward strand.
TGTCAAGGGAGTCGGTGGTGAGTACGCAGTTCTCCTCGAGGCCTGCGGGGTAACCACCATCCGCGATCTTCGCCGTCGCAACCCGACCGCTCTCACTGCCAAACTGGCCGATCACAACGGGCGCAAGCAGATGGTGCGACGCCTCCCCACCGAAAATATGGTGACAGCCTGGATCGAAGCCGCCGCTTCGATCGAGCCGCTGGTCCGTTAGATCCGCTCGTCAGGTGACGGTTGACCCGAATAGCGGGTCAACCGTCACGAGATCGGTTTAGGAAGCCTGCCTGACGGTCACCTTGGGGGCAGCGGCCTTGGGGGCAGCAGCCTTCTTGGTGGTCGACTTCTTGGCGGTTGCCTTCTTGGCGGTCACCTTTTTGCCAGTCACCGTTTTGGCGGCGGCCTTGGGGGCAGCAGCTTTCTTGGTTGACGCTTTCTTGGCTGACACCTTCTTGGCGGTTGCCTTCTTGGCGGTCACCGCGGGGGCGGCATCGATCTTGACGTTTCCGGTCACCGACGCCTTGGGGGCGACAGCAGGCCGGAAGCTGGCACGCCACGTGGCCAGCATGTCCTCGAGTTGGTCACGCAGTCTGCTGACCTGCTCTGAGACCTGCTCAAAGTCGACCTTGGCGGCCAATTCGTCGACCATCTTGCCGTCGCTGAGTCGGTTTACGACCTTCTCACCTTCGGTCGCCCAGACCTTGACCCGCTTGTTAGCGGTCTTGCCGAGCGAGTCTGCTTCCTTGCTCAACGTGGCGCGGATCTCGGTCACCCGATCTCCAACTTTGCGGGCGGCCACTACGGGGGCACCCACGGCTGCGTAGAGCGCGGTCTTCGCGTTCATGTTTGTCATAGCTCCTGTCTTTCTTGCGTCTTTCCCTCCGGCACACCGGTCACACTGACCAGCGTCCGATATAGGTCCAACAACACCTGTTTCTGTCTTGGCGATAGAGCAGCGTCTGCCTGGATGGCGTCGACGACCGGGGGAGGGTTGGGACCCTCCTCGATCAACCCCGCCCGGGTGTACAGCGTCTCCGCCGAAATCGAGAGGGCCCGGGAAAGGCGCTTCAAGATCTCGGCCGAGGGTTTGCGAATACCACGTTCGATCTGGCTGAGGTAGGGATTGGAGATCCCGGCCCGTTCGGCCAAACGACGCAACGAGAGATTGGCTCCCTGTCGATGAGATTTGATGAATCCACCAAGGCTGTGGTCAGCCTCAACTCCACCAAGGCTGTGGTCAGCCTCAACCGGGGCTTCGCCTTGCGGCTTGATCGCTTGCTTGCTATCGCTCACAAAGTGCAGTATATAGCAAGCAGCTTACAAATGCAAGCACCCCAGCAAGCAGAGGCACCAGGCGGTGCTAGCGCGGTTTTACCGAATAGGAGCAATGGCTAGCGCCGGCCACCATATGCGAGACTCTCTCCACCCGAGCGTCGGGGAGCACCGCACGGATGAACTCGAGCTCACTGCCACAGGCTTGTCCGTAACGGAAGGCGATCCCGAGGATGGCGCAATTGTGCTCAACGATGGTGAAACTGCCGTCACCGTTAGCAAGCGCCTCGGCCAGGTAACCGTCCTCGTCGAGGATGCGCGACAACTCGGTTACCTTCTCCGCGAAAGTGCCGGTTTTGAGACGGAGGCGGGCACCTTCAATCCGACGCTGTCTACGCCGTTTGAAAATTGCGTCCACCAATGCAGGGTCGGCATCGTCGACGTAGTCGAGGAGTTCGTTGGTGAGCTCGGCGTAGGCCCTGGGATAGAGGGCATCGGCGGCGGGCGTAAGCCGGTAGTGGTGGCGGGGGCGACCGGGCCCGCCTCGGAGTTCGCCCACCGCCACAAGACCGTCACGTTGCAGGCCGGTGAGTTGCTGACGGACCGCCGAAACGGTCAGGCCGGCCACCGATGCCAGATCATCGACTCCCATCTCACCCGACTTCTTGAGGGCGTTCAGGAGAGTTCTCCTGGTCGGTGGTAATGACGCCAGGGCAGGGTGTTCAGCGATCGCCACGGGGACAATCGTAGAACGTATTGCCGGTTCCATCAATAAAAACAGATTTTTCTTGTTTTTCCGGGATGACTTTCGTATAGTGCACCCCGGAATGATCCAGGCAGCAATGAGACGATGAGCCGGACAGCACTCGTCACCGGCGCCTCCCGGGGTTTGGGCCTGGCCCTCACCCGATCCCTCTCCCACGATGGTTGGGACGTTGTCGTGGACGCACGTCACGATGACGAACTACAGGATGCCACCGGGGACCTTTCCAGGGTGAGACGGGTTCCAGGCGATGTCACCGACCCCGGTCACCGAGCAACGCTGTTGCGCGCGGTTGAATCACTTGGCCGTCTTGACCTCCTCGTGAATAACGCCTCACTCCTAGGCCCGTCACCACAACCCAACCTCGATGACTATCCGCTTGATGTGCTTCGTCGGGTTTACGAGGTCAACGTCGTGGCTCCGTTGGCCCTTCTCCAGGAGTTCCTCCCCCTTCTCCGGCGAAGCCGCGGCGTGGTCATCAATATCACCTCGGATGCGGGAGTCGAGGGATACCCGGGTTGGGGGGGATACGGCTCATCCAAGGCAGCTCTCGAACAGATGAGCCGCGTTCTCGCCGCAGAAGAGAGTGAGCTCCGGGTCTACTGGGTCGATCCGGGAGACATGAACACAGTCATGCACCAGGAGGCCTATCCCGGTGAGGACATCTCTGACCGTCCGCTGCCAGAGGAAAGTATCCCGGGATTGTTGGCCATCCTCGAAGGCAGCTTGCCGTCGGGCCGGTACCAGGCCCGGGCGATTGACGGGACCCGACCGTGATTTCCTCCGTGTTCGGTTTCACACTTCCCGCCCACCTCGAACGCGGCCGCCCCCCGGAGGCCGACGGCAAGGCCCGCGACGACGTCCGCTTGATGGTGGGGAGGCGATCGACCGGGGAGGTCACCGATGACCATTTCCGGTCGCTTTCCTCATACCTGCGCGAGGGTGACGCCCTTGTCATCAACGTTTCGGCCACGCTTGCGGCCGCGGTACCTGCGGTGGCTGCCGATGGAAGCAAGCTGATGGTTCACCTGTCGTCACCTCTTCCTGGCGGGCTATGGGCGGTGGAGGTGCGAACCCCCGAGGGATATGGCTCCATTCCCGGGCCGGACCTCGATCCCCAAACGCTGGCTCTCCCTGACGATGGTCGAGTCACGCTGCTGTCCCGCCACTCCAGGGTCCGGCGCCTATGGCTGTCCTCATTGGAGATTCCCATCCAACTCGACGACTACCTCCAACGACGGGGCCGTCCCATCCGGTACCGGTACGCCGAAGGTGACTGGCCGTTGTCGGCATACCAGACGGTGTATTCCACTGAGCCCGGGTCCGCCGAGATGGCCTCCGCCGGCCGCCCTTTCACACCGGAGATCCTCACCGCGATCGCCGCCGCAGGGGTGGTGGTGCTGCCAGTCACCCTCCATTCGGGTGTGGCGTCACTGGAGGATGGCGAAGAGCCGATCGAAGAGCGATATCGGGTCCCGGCTGCGACTGCCGATGCGATCAATGCGCTGCGCCGCGGCGGAGGGCGGGTGTTGGCGGTGGGCACCAGTACCGTGAGAGCCCTGGAGACGGTCGCCGATCAGGATGGTTTGATCCATCCAGGCTCGGGCTATTCCGATCTCGTCATTCGCCCGGACCGGCCGCCTCGTGCGGTTGATGCCCTCCTGACGGGATGGCACGAACCCCGCGCATCGCACCTGATGTTGGTGGAGTCGATCGGAGGGCGGACCTTGCTGGCCGAGATGTATCACCGGGCACTGGTCGGTGGCTATGCCTGGCACGAGTTCGGCGACTCCAGCCTGATTCTGCCCTGATCGATCAGAGGACCGAACCGACCAGGCGTCCGACCAGGAACGCCGCCGTGCCGCCCAGCCCGGCGATGAGGAGATTCTCTGCACCGGCCACAATCGGGTGGGTATGGGTAACGAAGGTCTTGACCACTCCGACCGCGAACAGGCCGACCGCCGCCAGGGCGGCGGCCCAAATCAGCCCGGTGGTTGGAGAGCTGGTGAAAACAAAAGGCAGGACTGAAGGAATCGAACCGGCAAAAAACAAGCCGCTTGAAACGAACATCGACTTGAACGGCGAACGGCGCTCAGAGTCGACGACTCCGAACTCGAGCACCTTCATGGCATTGAGAAGCACCTGGTCGTCACGTGAAAAGGCTGTAACGACTGATTGCACATCCTCTTCGGCGATGCCGATGTCACGAATCATCGAGTAGAGCTGAGCTACTTCCAGGTTGCGGAAGTGCTCGATGTGGGTGGCCTCAAGCTGTAGCTCCGAGGTCAGGACCTCCTCTTGGGACTTGGTCGCCAGATACTCACCCGTCCCCATCGAGACCGCTCCAGCCAGGGCGCCGGCCACCCCGGTGATCAAAATGGTCGGGACGTCAAGTCCGCCTCCGACCACGCCAGCTATCAAGAGGAGCATCGAAACCAGGCCGTCGTTTATGCCGAGGACCAGGTCGCGCCAGTACTGGCGGGAGGCACCAACGTGCGGAACGTACATCACCGGCTCTGGACTGCTCATGCCGCCGTGAACTTACCTGAGTCGGGATCGGTCTAGGGTGACCACCCCGGAACCCTTGTGTCCTCAATGATCATCGTCATGCGCCGTGAGGCAACCGCAGCCGACATCGAAGGGGTGGTTGCGCGCCTCGAGCAGATAGGTTGCGAGGCCCATGTTTCCCAGGGACAATTGCGCACGGTCATCGGAGCGATAGGGGACAGGGCTGCTGTGCAGATGGTCCCCTGGGAGGCAGTTCCGGGGGTGGAGAGGGCGGTTCCCGTCCTCAAGTCCTTCAAATTCGTCTCCCGGGACTTTCAGGACGAGGACACCGTGGTCAAGGCCGGCGGGGTAAACATCGGGGGAGGCACCTTCACGGTCATCGCCGGGCCATGCGCGGTTGAGGATCGGGACCAACTGATGCGGACGGCCGAGGCTGTCGTTGCGGCCGGCGCCAAGGTGCTGAGGGGCGATGCCTTCAAACCCAGGACCTCTCCGTACTCCTTCCAGGGCCTCGGTGAGAAGGGGTTGCAGATCTTGGCCGAGGCGCGGGAGATCTTCGGGGTGCCCTTTGTGGCAGAGGTGCTCGATGTGCGCGATGTTGCCCTCGTCTCCTCGTATGCGGACATCCTCCGCATCGGGACCAGGAACATGGCCAACTACACGTTGTTGGCCGAGGTGGGGCGCCAGCCCAAGCCGGTCCAACTGAAGCGGGGTTTCACTGCCACTCTGGAAGAGTGGCTGAACGCCGCCGAGTACGTCTACAAAGAAGGCAACCACCAGATCATCCTGGTGGAACGGGGAATCCGCACCTTCGAAACCGCGGCCCGCAACACCCTGGACATCACTGCGGTGCCGCTCATCAAACGGATGTCGCACCTCCCGATCATGGTCGATCCTTCGCATTCGGGAGGCAGGCGCGATCTGGTGGCGCCGCTGGCTCGGGCAGCGGTTGCGGTTGGGGCTGATGGGATCATGGTCGACGTTCACCCTGCCCCCGACACGGCTCTGGTGGACGGGGAACAGGCGGTGCTCCCATCTGAGTTCGCCGATCTGATGGTCACGATCCGAGCGTTGGCGGCTGTCGTCGGGTTCACCGTCTGACGTCATGAGAGCCGCCCTGTTCGGTACCGGGCTCATCGGGTCTTCAATCGGCATCGGTCTGCGGGCTTTGGGATGGTCGGTGGTCGGGTGGGATCCAGCGGCTTCAGCGTTGGCAGGGGCGACCGCGGTCGGTGCGATCGACTCGGTCTCGCCATCGGAATCAGCAGCACTCGAAGGCGTCGACCTGGTGGTGCTGGCCGGTCCTCCGAGCGCGATCGAGCTGAAACTGCGGAGCCTTGCGACCGGCGTCGTGGTGACAGACGTGGCCGGCGTGAAAGCACCGATGGTGTCCGCGGCCAGACATCTACGAGCCTATGTAGGAGGACACCCGATGGCGGGCCGGGAGTCGTCTGGTCCGGCCGGAGCTTCCGGCTCGTTGTTCCGGGGTGCCACCTGGATCGTCACCACGGACGGCGTGGACCCCGGCGCGCTCGAATTCGTCGAGAGCATTGTCACCCAACTCGGTGCCCTGCCCCTGCGGATGGCGGCAGAGGAACACGATGCGGCGGTGGCGGCCGTCAGCCACCTCCCCCAGGTAGTGGCGTCGGCTCTGGTCAACCGGGTCGCCCGTCATCCGACAGCACTCGATCTCGCTGCCGGAGGATTTCGCGATCTCACGCGGATCGCATTGTCGGATCCGGCCTGGTGGTCCGATGTCCTCGTTGAGAACCGCAGGGCTTTGACGCCGTTGTTGCGCGAGCTTTCCGAGGACCTGATGTCCTGGGCCGACCGCCTCGATTCCGCCGACGCCGAACAAGTGGGGGCCGAGATGCTGGCCGCCCGGACTGCCCGGCGCTCGTTAGCCGCCCCGGTGGCGGCCGTGGGGGTGGTCCTCGACGACCGGCCTGGTGAGATCGCCCGGGTTGGGCACGCTCTGGAGACATCCGGGGTAGACCTGCGCGACCTCCAGTTGCGTCACGCCACCCACGGCGGAGGTGGAGTCCTCACGCTGTCTGTCCGCGCCGCCGAGGCGGATCGGCTCCGGACGGCCCTGATCAGCGAGGGTCTGCGCTTGTTGGACTAAACGGCGGACTGAGCGGATCCGAGCGCGAAATCCGCACCTAAATCCCCTCAGATCGAACCGGTCACTCGGAACCGCGAGGATCCGAGCGCGGTATCCGCGTCAGGATCCGCTCAGACGACTTGGTCAGTCCTCCAGTAGCCCGAGCAGACAGGCGAGTCCGGCCAGCAAACCCGACTCCAGAGCCGTCTCGTTGGCCGTGAACGATGCCGAGTGGAGGTCGACGTCGCGGCCGGGTGGCTTGGCACCCAAGCGGATCAGCGACCCGGGCACCACCTCGGTAAAACAAGCGAAATCCTCGGCGCCCATGCTGGTCGGGGCGACCACCACCGATTCGAGACCCATCGCGGTGGCGATCGCCTGCCGACAGCGAGCGACCACCTTCTCGTCATTCACCACCGGCGGAATCCCTCTCTGATAATGAACCAGGACCTTGGCCCCGGTGGGGGCAACGATCTCCTGGGCGAGTCGATCGATCAATGCTGGAATCTCCTCCCAAAGCGTCCGATCGAGAGTTCGACAGGTCCCGGACAACTCCACCGAGGTGGGGATGACGTTGTCGGCGCTTCCCCCCGCCACCTTGCCAAACACGATGGTCATGGGCATCCGGGAGTCGGTCAACCGGTTGAGCAACGCCGGGAGCTCCGTGATGACCTTTCCGGCGGCATAAATCAGATCGACGGTCTTGTGAGGTCGGGCAGTATGGCCCCCCGGCCCTTCGAGACTGATGTAAAACCGGTCGGCCGACCCGGTGATGGGGCCGCTGCGGAGGCCCACCTTGCCTGCTTCCAACGAAGGATCGACGTGAAAGGCAATGATCGATTCGAGACCATCGGCAGCTCCCTCTCGGACCAACTCCTGGCCCCCACCGGGGAAGGTCTCCTCGGCCGGTTGGAATATCACCCGTATCCGTCCGGCCAAAGGCTCGAGCCGACTGAGGGCAAGCGTCAGGCCCACTGCCACCGCGGTGTGGACGTCGTGGCCACACGCGTGCATGACACCTGCTACCTGCGACCGAAACGGCAGGCCTTCTGGCTCTTGTATGGGGAGGGCGTCGAGATCGGCTCGAAAGCCGATCAGCTTCTCGCCCGAGCCCACTTCGACCGTCAAACCCGTTCGTGGGGTGCGGGTGCGAGGACTGAGCCCGGCCTCCCGCAACAGGGTGGCGACCCGCTCCGTCGTCTGATATTCCTCATGGGCGAGTTCCGGGTGGCGGTGGATCGACTGGCGCAACTCGATCACTCTTGGAAGGATCTCGGCGACCAGCCCCCGGAGATTGGGGGAACTCATTGGTGACAAATCTTAGTGACGGGCTCAGTCCGCATAGAACTTGCGTTCAAAGATCCGGCGGGCCCGTCTGGTCACCCGGCGGTACTCCTCGCGGAGCTCGGCCCGGTTCTGATAACCAAGAGACTGCGCCAGGTGAGCGGCCTCGTCACCGTCGATGGGAAGCGAGTCAAGCGGTCGGGCTGCCTGCAAGAACAAACGGTTGCGGATTCGGGCACAAAGCCGGTAGGACTCGGCCAACTCGCCTGCTTCGCTCGCGGTGAATGCCTCAGCTTCCTCGAGGGCTGCCAGAGCCGGA
>CAYYRT010000171.1:0-5130 GCA_964474055.1 uncultured Acidimicrobiaceae bacterium
GGACGAGGCGATCAACCGATCGGTTGATTCCCGCACTCATTCCTGACGCGTCCGTCAAACAACCGTCCGGCCGATGACAGTCGGTTCCTCAAGCGCAACGCCCCGAGCGGGAACCGGTGACCACCCGGTCGAGCCGTTCGGTGATCGCCAGCGCCAACGGCTTCTAATCTGGCTCGTCTTGGCTGTTGCCGGTATCTATCTGCTGCGACGAGCATTGCGATTCGCTCGGATCATGGGCACCTTGGGAACGGCCTGATGGCAAGGCCACACCCGGTGTTGATCGAACTCACGGCAGGGCTGTCGGCAGCTGGCAAGAACCCCAAGTCGAAGTAGGCCGACAAGATTCGACCGAGCCGACCATGCCAGAAAAACAGGTCCTCCACCCCGATGAGGACGAACACAGCGGCGAAAATGGCCAGGCCGCGTGATCGCAGGCGCCCGGCAGTCCAGACGGTCACAGCTGCAATCGCGAAGACCTTGGCCGTGTCCCAGATGTCGAGCAATGCGCTCCTGCCCGCCACCAGGTTGTCGGTGACCACCTCCAGGCCAGTCACCAATACATCGACAGTAAGCAGGCCAAGCACCATGAGCGTCGCCCACTGCCGGCCCCTCCTCGAGAGAACCGGATCGGATAGCTTCTCAACAAGCATCTCGAGCCGAGAGTATTGCCGGTCGAGATATGGGGAATCGCCTAGACGGTAGCGCTCCAGCGATTCTCAGCGGTAACACTTCGAGTAGCGACAAGTCGAGATCGCGGAGGCGTTCGGGGCAGGAGCTGATGAACAGCCCTTGCCGCCGAGTAACACTTCGGCGCTCTAGCCGCCCTGCTAACCGCCGAAGATTTCGTTCCAGAGATCGACAATGTTTTGTATGGCAACACCTCGGCTGACGATCAATCGATCTCCCAGGTCGACGGTCTGATATTCGCCCTGATCTTCACTTGTCAGGTCACCTTCCAGGGGAAGGGCCAGCTGCGATGAGTTTTGTGACCAGATGGCCACGCCGCGAACTCCGTCGCCGACGATCATCGCGTAGCTCGTGGAACGGTCGACGTGAGTGAACTCAACCTGCAGCGAGTCCGCTACCCCGAGCATTGCCTGGACGGGCGCGTTGTGGTCGACGATATTTGTGCCGGCGATAGCCGGAACGCCTCTGTCGAGAAGTGCTCGCATGAGATCGACCATCGGGGGTTGGGGAAGCATGTCGAAGTTGCTGTTGGCTTCCACGACCCGATCAAACACCACCCTGGCGATCACCTGCCCGTCGAGATCGTATGCGGTGAGAGTGGCGGTACTGTCTAGATGGAAACGGGGGATAGCCACGGCACCACCCGACGGAATCTGCCAGGCGGAATTGTCGTGCTCGGCGAAACCAACGACGGCTGTCGACTCGGGGACGAACCACACCACAGGCGCGTAGTCGCCGTCGGCGAGAGCCAGAAACCCTTCTCCAGCGCACGACATCAACGGCTCGGACTCACGGCCCGCGCACACAACGGTGTCAAAGTCACTCTTCGCCACCACCACCGGCATCTCGAAACCAGCGACCTGTCCGACAATCGTCCACTCCCACTCTTCTTGATCGCTCCACACGATGGGCCGAAACCATGACCGGACGGAGTCGGGGCCGTCAACGGCATCCAGCCGATACTCCTGGCCCAATGAGTCTGGATCGAAAGTCAGGGCGGCCAGCGAGTCCGGGCGCGCCAGACTCGGATCGATCATCTCGATGGGTCCGGTCATTTCGCGGCCAACTGTTGTCCCTTCTGCCTGCGGCTCAGAAACGGTCGTCACATCCTCTGCGGTAATGGTCGTTGTGGCCGCCTCCGATGTCGCCACCTCGCTCGGCGCGTCGATCCACAGAAGCAAGAACACGACAAGCAGGACGACGGCGACAGGCCCGACCGCTGCCGCGACCAGGGATCTCGACGTGGGCGACGCCTCCATTTGCGGGACCGTCACTTGAGATAGCTTGGCGTCCAACTCAGAAGTCGCCTCGCGCAGACGGGTTTCAACGCTCATTCAATGTTCTCCTTCAGAAGCTCGGCCAGCGCCTGTCGCCCTCTTTCGAGATGTGTCTTGATTGTCTCGAGTCCAACCCTCATCAGCTCGGCAGCCTCCATTCGCGAGTAGCCGGCTACCAGGCAGAGCACAATCGCCTCGCGTTGACGTCTAGGTAGAGATCGGACTGCTCTCCACACCTCGTCGCTCTGTTCAGACATTGTTGGAATGGCTTCGTGGTGGCCGCCGGCGAGCCGCCGGAGCGCCCTCGCCTCGACCCGGCGGCGCCGATACGCCGAGGCAGCGTGGTTGATCGCCACCCGTCGAACCCACGCTCCAGGATTCTCGAGGACACCGACCTCGTCCCATCGCTTACTAGCCACGAGAAAGGCCTCTTGGGTCAGGTCCTCAGCTACGGCTGGCCCGGCCAATGCGTAGACGCAAGCTAGAACGAGCCGGTAATTCGCTCGATAGAAGGCCTCGAAGGGCTGTAATGCGCGAACGACGATCGCATCATCGGTCATCACGGTTTAGATACTCGTACGAGGCCACCCCTGCGGGGGACCTCACTCAGACGCTTTTGGCGCGTAGTTGCCACGGTGATGGGCGAGGGGCTACTGCCCGCGTTCCGCGCCTCCTGGGCAGGTTCCGCCGGTAGTTATGCGCTGTAACCACACCTATTCTGTGCCAGACGGGTCGGTGGTGCCGGTTTTCAACCGCGTTTCCAACCCATCCCGGGGACGTAGCTCAGCCCGGCAGAGCGCCTGCTTTGCAAGCAGGAAGTCGTGGGTTCAAGTCCCATCGTCTCCACTCGAACCGACTGTTTTCCCGGCCAGCAACTTCGGACTCCCTCACGGCCCCCCTTCCCCCTTCGGGGGTACTCCCCCCAACGTCGGGCCTGCGGCCCTCCTGGGGGGAGAAGGGATCCCGTTGTTTCTCCCGGCGTAGGTGGGGAGGGGGGAGGGGGAGTCGCCCCCCTCCCCACTCGCTTCGCTCGTGGTCCCCTCCCCCCGCTGCCGCGGGGGGAGAAAAAGCCAATTCTTCTTCCCCCGCGGGAGCGGGGGAAGTGGCCCGGCGACGAAGGAGCCGGGACGATGGGGGCGAATTCATTAGGGCTCGTCTGTCCGCCCCCCTCACCACTCGCTGCGCTCGTGGTCCCCTCCCCCCGCTGCCGCGGGGGGAGAAAGGGGAGGGAAGGTCCCGTCCTTTTGCTGCCGCGGGGGGAGAAAGGGGTCCGTACTGTTCTCCCCCCAGCGAACGGAGTGAGCGTTGGGGGGAGAGCCGGCGTAGCCGGGAGGGGGCGCGCCGCGGGGGGGAGAAAGGGTCCGCGGGCGGAGAAAGGGAAGGGACGGAGCTAGGCCGTCGCGACCGAGTTGCCTCCGGCCGCTTTGGCCGCTTTGAGGGCCGACTCGGCCCGGTGGATGATGTCGGCAGGGTCGGAGCCGTCCCCGCTTCCCATCCCGGCACTGGCCGTCACATGGACGGATCCGCTTTGGGTTACCACCGCCGGCCGGCCGATGGCGGCGCACAGGCGGGTGGCGACCCTGGCAGCACCCGTGGTGTCGGTGTTGGCAAGGATGATCACAAAGTCGTCCCCACCGATGCGGCCCAGGAGGTCTTCAAGACGGGTGTAGGCCCGAAGGTGGTCGGCGATGGCCACCAGGACCTCATCACCGGCCTCACGGCCATAGACGTCATTCACCATCTGGAACCGGTCGAGGTCGAGCATCACAATCGCTATCGACTCGGCCCGGCGCCTGGCCTGGCTGCACAAACGGATCAACTCAAGGTCGACGTACTGCCGATTCCACAAGCCTGTCAGTGAATCGGTGAACACCGGTCCGGGAGTATCGGAGCCGCTCACGCCCGTCCTATCGGCGTGTCTGGTGGAATCTGAATGTTGGTTTCGGCGTTGGAACCGCGATACTGGACTAGGTTTCGGAGCCCAAGGAGGTCCCTCAAAATGCCCACTGCCGTCATCGTGGATGCGGTCCGGACGCCGGTTGCTCGTCGCAACGGCAAGTTCAAGGACATCCACCCCGTCGACCTTGCCTCGATTCCCCTCAGGGCCCTGGTCGAACGCACCGGGATCGATCCGATCCTGATCGAAGACGTGATCATGGGCTGTGTCTCCCAAACCGGCGAGCAGGGCCTCAACATCGCTCGCAACGCCCTCCTGGCGGCCGGGTTCCCCGAAGATGTGGTGGGGACCACCATCGACCGCCAGTGCGGATCGTCCCAGCAGTCGGCCCACTTTGCCGCCCAGGGGGTGATGGCCGGCGCCTACGACGTCGTCATCGCCGCCGGCATCGAGTCGATGACCCGCATCCCCATGGGCATCACCGCCCAGCAGGGACCGGGGATGCCATTTGGTCCTCTCGTGCTCGAGCGCTACAGCCACGGCCTCGTCCCCCAGGGGATCTCCGCTGAGATGATCTGCGAGAAGTGGGGTCTCTCCCGCTCCGAACTCGACCAGATCGGACTCGACTCCCATCAGCGGGCAGCCCGCGCCACCGACGAGGGGCGTTTCAGTTCGCAGATCGTCCCCGTCACCGTCAAGACCGAGACCGGGACCGAGGTGGTGAGCGTCGACGAAGGTATCCGCCGTGAAACCTCGCTCGAAAAACTCGGCACCTTGCAGCCGGCCTTCAAAGTGGACGGCATGGTCACCGCAGGGAACTCATCGCAGATTTCCGACGGCGCCGCCGCCGTGCTGATCATGAGCGAGGACAAGGCCAACGAACTCGGGTTGACTCCCAAGGCACGTTTCGTCCAGTTCTCCCTGGCCGGAGTCGATCCGGTGATCATGCTGACCGGACCCATCCCGGCCACGTCGAAGGTGCTCGACAAAGCCGGTCTGAAGGCCCAGGACATCGACCTGTTCGAGATCAACGAGGCCTTTGCCGCCGTCGTAGGTGCCTGGCTGGCCGAGCACGGCGGGGCCGACCCGGCCGGTCTCTGGGAGCGCACCAACGTGAACGGTGGAGCGATCGCTATGGGTCATCCACTCGGAGCCTCCGGCGCTCGCCTGCTGACAACCATGGTCCACGAGTTGGAGCGGACCGGCGGTCGGTACGGTCTCCAGACCATGTGTGAGGGCGGGGGCATGGCCAATGCGATGATCATCGAG
>CAYYRT010000172.1:0-4776 GCA_964474055.1 uncultured Acidimicrobiaceae bacterium
CCGGCGTGGACTTCGGCGTCTCCCGGTACCCGAGGCACCGCATGCGCCGAGCGCATTCCGGCGGTCGGCATCTGTACCTTCTCGCATCCGAGATCATCGAAGCGGACGTCGTCATCAACCTGCCCAAGATGAAGTCACATATGAAGGCAGGGATAACGTGCGCGCTCAAGAATTTCGTTGGGCTGAATCGGCACAAGGACTATCTCCCGCACTTCAGATTCGGGAGCCCACGCAGGGGCGGCGACGAACACCCAGATGGTAACTGGTTCTGGGATCTGACGTGGTACTTCCGGCATCGCGACTGGGATCGTGACAGGGGATTCCTCAAGCTCCTGTTTTGGGCCTTGGGCGCGGCCGGAAAGGCGTGCATGCCCTTGCTCGGCCGACGTCCCGCTCAGAACGTCGAGATGGGAGGCGGAGGATGGCACGGCAACGACACGATCTGGCGGATGATCCTCGACATCAATCGAGCCTTCTTCTACTACGACGCGTCTACCCGGGCCGTAGGCGTCAATCCACCGAAGGGAAGGTACTTGGCCCTACTGGACGGATTGGTCGGGGGACATCGTGAGAGCCCGCTGGCCCCGTCGCCCGTTCCCGCCGGCTTGATTCTGGCGGGTTTCAGTCCGGTGGCGACGGATCTCGCCGCGGCGGCGCTTATGCGGCTGGACTGGAGGAAGCTTCCGCAGCTGACCAGGCCCTTTGAGCCGCACGCCTTGCCGCTAGTCGGGTTCCATCCGGAGGACATCAGAATCCTCGGCCTCGCCGGGATCGACAGTCTCTCGGATATCTACACACGATGGAATGGACCGGCGTTCGATCCATCCATGGGCTACCGGGGCGAGGTCGAGTTTCGGGGCACCGAGGGTTGATCGTGATGCCCACCGAATTGTCCCCCGCCCCCCAGGTTCTGGTCACTGGAGGCAGTGGGTTCATTGGCTCACACCTGTGCCGATACCTCGTTGCAGAGGGCTGGAGCGTCGTGAGTCTCGACACTCGCAACCCCCATCCGGCCTTCTTCGACGGCAGCTGGCAGCACGTCGAGATTGATCTGACACATGAGGCGGACCTGCGAGCGGCCCTGACCGAGATCTCGCCGACGCTGATATTCCATCTAGCCGCGCGAACCGACCTCGGCGGGCGCAGCATCGCCGACTATCGCGCAAACACGGAGGGAGTTCGCGGTCTAGCGCGAGCGGTCGCCGCCACCCCCTCCGTCAAGCGGGTGATCTGCACGTCGTCCCAGCTCGTGTGCCGGATCGGTTACGAGCCGTCTCACGAGCTGGACTATGCGCCCTCGACAGCCTACGGGGAGAGCAAGGTTGAGACCGAGACGATCTGGCGCCAGTCGGACGGAGGCGGTCGCGAATGGGTCATCGTCAGGCCAACCACGATCTGGGGTCCGTATATGAATGCGCATTACCTGCGCTTCTTTCGGCTTCTCGTGGCTGGCCTGTACGTGCACATAGGCACCGAGCAGGTGCTGAAGTCGTACGGCTTCGTGGGCAACATCGTCCGCCAGTACGTACGCCTCGCGGAGGCACCGGCTACAGCTGTGAATCGCGGCACCTTCTATCTTGCGGACTACACGCCCATATCGCTCAACAGTTGGGCGGAGCGGTTCCGGATAGCCCTGGGTGCTCCGCGCATCCGGCGCGTACCTGCTTGGGTGACAGGAGCATTGGCTTTCATTGGTGACGGGATGCAGATGGCAGGCTGGAAGGGCTTCCCTTTCACTTCATTTCGGCTCGGCAACGTGACCACCCCGTCAGTCGTCGACATGGCTCCTACTCGCGCAATCTGTGGTGAGCTTCCTTACTCCGTCGATGATGGAGTACAACTCACAGCTGATTGGCTGCGAGACGCGCTCCAGCTCGTCCAACCGCCGCGGACCGCTCGGCGCCTGTGACCTACCCTCCTTCAGGAAGTGCCATCGGCCCGTCGCTATTGATCGTGAGCCAGGTGTTCGTTCCGGACCCCGCCAGCGTCGGACAGCACCTGTTCGACGTGGCGGGTGAGATGGGGCGTAGGGGATTCAGGGTCCGGGTGATCACCTCCGCCCGGGGGTATGACGACCCCTCTCGACGCTATCCACGACGCGAGATCATGGGCGCAGTCGAGGTGATTCGACTTGGGCTTGCTTCCTTCGGCAAGTCATGGCTCGCGGCGAGAGTCCTGGGATCCGTGTCGTTCTCGATTCAGGCGATCGCCACCGGACTCCGGACCAGAGGCATGACCCACCTCCTGGTCTCAACCTCGCCGCCTCTGTCCGGATTGATCGCACTCGTCATCGCTAAGCTCCGCGACGTGCGACTGGTGTACTGGGTCATGGACCTGAATCCTGACCAAGCAGTCGCCCTAGGCGTGATCAGGGAGACGTCCCTCGTCGCGCGGTGCTTGAGCTGGATCAATCAGAGAGTTCTGGCTCGGGCCGACGTGGTCGTGGTCATGGACCGCTACATGGAGCAACGCGTGCTTCGAAAGGCTCCCGTCGCCTCCAAGCTGGTGGTCCTTCCGCCCTGGGCCCACGACGACGTGATCACCCCGGTTGCCCATGTGGGGAATCCGTTCCGTAGGCAGCACGTAGAGGACGGTACTCGGGCCATCATGTACAGCGGGAATCACACGTCGACGAACCCTCTCACGACTCTTCTCGAGGCTACGAGATCGTTTGACGAAACGCGCGGACTCCGGTTCCTGTTCGTGGGGGGTGGAACGGGAAAGGCCGCAGTCGACCGATACGTCGGACCGACCGTCAGGTCCCTTCCCTATCAGCCCCTTGCGGAACTCAAATGGTCCTTGTCCGCCGCGGACGTCCACGTGGTGACGCTGGGCGAGAACATGGTCGGGATGATCCACCCGTGCAAAGTCTACAGCGCGCTCGCCGTGGGAAGACCCATCCTATTCATAGGGCCGCGTGAATCTCACGTGGGTGAAATCCTATCCAGCGGTGTGGTGGGTTGGCAGGTTGAGCACGGTGACGTCGACGGACTCATCCGTGTGTTGGCGGAGATCGAAACGATGGATTCCGTGGTCCTTGCGGCGATGGGCAAGCGAGCACAGCGCTCCCTGGACGAGTTCTTCGCACCACGCAGGCTGATCGAGCGGTTCGCAGCGCTAGTCGACGGGTCCGAGTCCCCGGCCCCCATTCGTCATTAGCGATCGCCTCCCGCTATTCCGGGAAGGCCTGCCGAGTGGGGCCTCACGACTGCATGCCCGGCACCGTGATCCTTTCTCGACGCAACGGGAAGGCTCATGGGTGCGGGTGTTACGGTTCGTGATTGCTCCCGTCACAATGGCTGCCTGACGGCGGTCCGAGTCGTGGTGTGCCCGGCCGTCTGCAGCGCCCGGTGGATCACCAGGCCGTCGTGCGTCTGGAATCGCGAGATGTCCAGCCAGGGCTCCGCTCCATCCTCGATGACTCCGTGATCAACGAGAACATGAAGCGCGTTGGCCGAGCTACGCACACACGTGCTCCCAGCCCCGTCAAAGAAATTGCCTTCACCGATTCTCGCTCCTCGTACGCCAACCAAGTCGATATCGACGTCCTCGTTCAACGCGAAGAAGCAGCTGTCAATCATGACCTTCTGGGGGGTGACCGCCTCGGCCCCGATCACGATTCCGCGGCGATTATTTTCCAAGTAGCAGCCCTCTATCGACACGGCCCGTGACTCGTCACTCAGGTCGATGCCGATAGTCGAACGCTCGAAGACCGCCCCGTCCAACCGGAGTCCCTGGCAGCCCGAGGCCTTGAGTCCGATCTCGCAGTTGTGAGAGTAAACGTTCGATAGGTGAGCATTATTGCAGTTGTCCGACAATCGAATGCCCGCCTGCGACGTCGCGCCTCGGTGGCTGCCTATGCCCTCGACATGCACGGATCGGAGTGCCATCGTGAAGCACTGCGTCAGGACTATGCCGTCAGCCCCTGGGGGAACATCGACGTAGCAGTGCTCGACGCTCGATCCTCGGATCGCGTTGTGGAGTCGGATGGCCTCCGAGGCCCATTGCCCAGCAAAGCGAAGCCCCGAGACTCGTGTCTGGTGGTGCGAGTGAACGCCGGGCGCCGCACCCACGTTGGACACCGCTACCCCATCGACCAGGACACCCGTTTCGAGAAGCCGAGGCGTGCCAGGCAACCCCAGGAGCTTGGCACCGAATGACAGGAGGTGCACTCCAGGTAGCAGTATGACGGCACTGGCGAGGGCGTACCCTCGGACTGTGGGAGGCACCCACACGCCACCGCCCCAGTTGGCTAGTCCCTCCGCCCCACCGTCGCCCCCACCGGCGCGCTCGTACGCCGCGAAAATCGCCGCCTGGAATGCCTCCGAATCATCCGTCTCGCCATCCCCCGCGGCACCGTGCTCCAGAACACTCGAAGCATCGCCGACGAGCGGTGCGAAGTCACGCGTCGCCAATAGGGCGGCCCCCATGAACTCCCGACGGCTGAGCGGGGCATATGTTTCCACTCTCAAGCCGTGCGAACGGGCCACCCGATCCGCCCGCCCCCCCTCACGCCGCCCCATGGCACTTCTTGTACTTCTTCCCGCTCCCGCATGGGCACGGATCATTCCGTCCCGGCTCCTTCTCGACCGACACGGGCACCTTCTCCCGCTCTTCCGAGCGATTCGTGGCCAGCGCCCGCGGATCCGGCCCAGCCGCGGGTAGCCCTGCCCCGGCCGAGGCCGCTCGAGCCGACATCCCCAGCTCATCGCGTGGTCGCCCCGGCGGCTGACCGCCGCCGCCACCGGCCGCCGCGCCCGCCCGCGACACGAGCCC
>CAYYRT010000173.1:0-6223 GCA_964474055.1 uncultured Acidimicrobiaceae bacterium
CACCGCCAGGAACACGTCACCGAGGGATATCACCTGACCCGCCCCGGCAATCCGCAGCGGGATGACGTCGGCGAGAAACACCAGGCGTGAACTGTTGTCGAGGACCACGTGTTTGTAGCTCTCAGTTATGACCGGGCTTCCGGGGGCAAACCCTGAGGCGACTTCGGCCGCGCCCGCGAGTACCGGCATGCCGCCATTGACTGCGATCACCGTGCAGTTCATCAGAATGCCTAGACCCGCAAGCCAGAGTCCGGGTTTGTCACGGTTGCGGAGGACCAAAGCAAGCAAGATCGCATAGCTGACGAGGATGAGGGCGACTCCCCAGCCCGCTGCCTCACGGGGAACGAATTGGGCCACGCCGACCTGAAAGAGGAACCCCACCGGCAGCAGCCACCAGGAACGCAGATGAATGTCGCCGAGATTCAACATTCGGCCGCCGCGGATCACGGCAATGCCCATAGACAGTACGAGCACTACGGCCAGCCATAGCATGAGGCGACGCTATCACACGGAGGGAGCTGAGCCAGATGGTCAGATACGAGGTCGACGCGCCAAGGGCCACAATCACCATCGACGAGCCCGAGCGCCGCAATCCATTGTCGGTTGAAACCATGATGGCTCTGGTCGCTAGCACCAGGCGGGCGATAGAGGACGCATCGGTGCAGGTGATCGTCTACACGGGAGCCGGCGAGCTGGCGTTTTCGGCGGGCGGCGACCTCTCATCCGGATTCGTGGACGATCCGATCGGCCTGCACTCGGCTCGCGGTGCGATGGCGGATCTGATCCGGACGATGTGGCGGGCCGGAAAGCCAACGGTGGCACGGGTTAACGGTCACGCTTTGGCAGGAGGCTTTGGATTGGCGGTCGCGTGCGACGTCACGATCGCTGCCGACGATGTCAAGTTGGGGATGCCCGAGATCAAGGTTGGTCTTTGGCCAATGATGATCTCCGTTCCCGTGCAACGAGCCATGCCCTTCAAAGCAGCACTCGAAATGATGATGACCGGCCGCTTGATAGGGGCGGCCGAGGCGTTGGCCCTGGGGGCCGTTTCCCAGGTGGTGCCGAGAGCCGAGCTCGATGCCGCTGTCGACGCGGTCGTGAACTCTCTCGCCGCGCAAAGCCCGGTCGTGATGATGCTGGGGCGCGACGCCTTCTACGCGGTGGCCGGGATGGACAGCGACGCCTCCTTCGAACGTCTCCAGGCAGGGCTGACGGCGGTGGCGTTGACGTCCGACTCTCACGAGGGGCTCCAGGCATTTGCAGAGAAACGGGAGCCGAATTGGAGCGGAAGGTGACTTGTCGCTGAGAAGACCAGCCGGGGTAGCCTGACCTGGATGAAGCGGATATTGCGAGTGGTCGGGTTCTCCTTGATGGGAGCCGGTGGCCTGGTACTCGCGTTCTTGGTTTATCAGCTGTTCGTTACCGACCTGATCAACGCGCGGTCCCAGCAGCTGGCCAATGTCGAACTCGTCCAGGTTCTGGAAGAGCGTCGCCAGGACCTCGCCACCACCACCACCACCACCACGACAACCACCCTTGACGCGTCCACGACGACCACGGCTGTGCCTGAGCCGGTCCTCATCGCCGAGCCCGCAGCCCCCGAGGGCCATCCCATCGGCCTGCTCACAATCAGCCGGATCGACCTGGAAGCGGTGCTCTTCGAAGGGGTCGATCGGAAGACGCTGAAACAGGGTCCGGGTCACATGCCCTGGACACCACTTCCCGGTCAACCCGGCAACGCAGTGGTCAGTGGCCATCGCACAACCTATGGGCGCCCGTTTTATGACCTCGACCAGCTGGCTTTGGGTGATCAGATCGAGATCGAAACGGCTATCGGCATCAGTGTCTATGAGGTGAGAATGATCGATATCGTGGCTCCGACGGACGTGTACGTGACCGAACCGATACCCGGAGCCTGGCTCACTCTCACAACCTGTCACCCTCGGTTTTCGGCCGCCGAGCGCCTGGTGATTCAGGCAGAACTCGTCTCCGGTCCTAACCTCGAGTTCGTCGAGACTCTGGCCGCATGAACAAAGGACTCCGCTACTTTCTGATCGTTGTCGGTGTGGCCGTTGGGATTGTCGCTCTCTACTTCCTGTTCGAGTGGGCCGGTGACTTCCTCGACTCCGGTGGTGCGATCGGTGCGTAAAAGCGACTGATCGTTAGGCTCCATGCGATGTCGTTTCTGAGCCGCAAACGCACCGATCTGGCAGAGAAGGGAATCGATCCAAACCGGGTTCCACCCGGCCAGTATCTGACCGACCGTTTTCCCGTTCTGCACGCCGGGGTGACACCACGGGTCGACCTCTCCAACTGGGAGTTCCAGATCGGCGGGTTGGTCGAGTCTCCCGTCACCTGGTCCTACGACGAGATCCGCGCGATGCCATCAGTAACCCGGACGGTCGACATTCACTGTGTCACCAAGTGGTCAAAGCTCGACACAACTTGGGAGGGAGTTTCGGTGGCGGAGATCATGAGCCGGATCGTGCTCCAACCTGGAGTCACACATGTCCTGGTCTCGGCCGAGCACGGTTTCACTGCCAACCTTCCGCTGGCGGACTTCCTGGTTGAGTCCAACATGCTGGCCTACCGTTACGACGAGGCCGACCTCGAACCGGACCATGGCTGGCCCCTCCGACTACTGGTCCCTCACCTCTACTTCTGGAAGTCGGTGAAATGGGTGCGGGGCCTGCAATTTCTGGATCACGACACCCCCGGGTTCTGGGAGCGCAACGGCTATCACATGTACGGGGATCCCTGGCGCGAACAGCGTTACTGGGGCGACTAACTCAGGACGCTGCCATCTGTCTGAGGACGTAGTGGAGGATTCCACCGTGGCGGAGGTACTCCACTTCAATCGGGGTATCAACCCGGGCGACCATCTGAAAATCGATTGGTCGACCGTTGTCACTGGTGGCGGTCACAGTTAGTTCCTGGTGTGGGGTCAGCGAGTCCGACAGGGCGATTGAATAGTGCTCGCGTCCGTCGAGACCGTGTTTCTTGGCAGTCTCGCCACGGCGGAACTCGAGGGGCAACACCCCCATCATCACGAGGTTGGACCGGTGGATGCGTTCGAAGCTCTCGGCCATGACGGCTTTGACCCCCAGTAGGAAGGTTCCCTTGGCGGCCCAGTCCCGTGACGACCCCATTCCGTAGTCCTGGCCAGCCATGACCAACAACGGAATCCCTTGCGACTGATAGTTGCCCGCAGCGTCAAAGATTGGTTTGACGGTGTCGTCGAGAAAGTCGGTTGTGAAGCCACCCTCGGTGCCGGGGGCGAGTTCGTTGCGGACTCTCACGTTGGCGAAGGTTCCCCTCGTCATCACCCGGTCGTTGCCACGGCGCGACCCATAGGAGTTGAAGAACGCCGGTTGCACACCCTGGCTGATGAGATAGCGCCCCGCCGGCGAGTCGGGTTTGACAGCGCCAGCCGGACTGATGTGGTCGGTCGTAACAGAGTCGCCAACCTTGACCAGGACCCTGGCACCCACGATCGGTTGTAGGGGCGTTACTTCCCGACTGAGGTCGATGAAGAACGGCGGTTCCTGGATGTAGGTCGAGGCGGGGTTCCACTGATAGAGACTTCCGCCGGCAGTCGTGATATTGCGCCACTCCTCCGAACCGGTGAAAACATCGGCGTACTTCTCTGTGAATTGGCGTTTGGTGACGTGTTCGCCCACCAATCGCACAATTTCCTCCTGGGAGGGCCAGAGGTCACGCAGAAAGACGCCCGAACCGGGTATCGGTTCGTTCAGCGGATCCCAGTCCACGGTCCCGGCCAGGGCGTAAGCCACCACCAGCGGGGGAGAGGCGAGATAGTTGGCCCGCACTTCCGGGGAGATCCGGCCCTCGAAGTTCCGGTTGCCCGATAGCACCGAGGCGGCAACGAGGTCCCGGGCGTTGATGGCCTCCGATATCTCACGAGGCAGCGGGCCGGAGTTGCCGATGCAGGTGGTGCAGCCGTAACCGACGATGTAAAAGCCGGCCGCTTCCAGGTCATCGAGTAGGCCGGCCGATCGCAGATACTCGGTCACGACCTGGGAGCCGGGGGCAAGGGAAGTCTTGACCCAGGGTTTGGGCACGAGTCCTTTTTGTCGAGCCGCTCGGGCGACCAGACCGGCAGCGATCATGACCTCCGGGTTTGAGGTGTTGGTGCATGAGGTGATGGCGGCAATGACGACGTCGCCGTCGGACAACTCATAGGCTCCGGTCGGTCCCGAAACCGTGACGCGTTGGACGGCTTTTCGCCCGTAGCTGGAGCCGAAGTGGTCGCGCCACGTGTGCTTCATCGCCGACAGGTCGACCCGGTCCTGGGGTCGCTTGGGACCTGCCAGGGCAGGCTCGACGGTCCGCAGATCAAGTTCGAGCTCTGAGCTGTAGACAATCGAAGTGTCGCCATCGCGCCATAGGCCCTGTACCCGGTAGTACTGCTCTACGGTTTCGCACAGTGCCTCCGATCGACCCGTGAACCGGAGGTAGTCGATGGTCTGGCGGTCCACAGGAAAGAACCCGACCGTTGCCCCGTATTCGGGGGCCATGTTGGCGATGGTCGCCCGGTTGGCTACCGGCATGTCGTCCAGACCCGGCCCGAAGAATTCGACGAAGCGGCCGACCACCCCGTGCTGGCGGAGCATCTCTGTCACTCGCAAGACGAGGTCGGTTGCCGTTGACCCCTCCTTGAGTTGCCCAACAAGGCGAAAACCGACAACCTCGGGCAGGAGTAGCGAGATCGGCTGCCCCAGCATTGCCGCTTCCGCTTCGATTCCCCCAACGCCCCAACCGAGCACCCCCAGACCGTTGATCATGGTGGTATGAGAGTCCGTTCCAACCAGTGAGTCGGGGAAAAGCCAGGTCCCGTCGTCCCAGACCACCTTGGCCAGGTATTCGAGATTGACCTGGTGGACGATGCCAGTTGCAGGGGGCACCACCCGGAAGTTGGAGAACGCACTTTGACCCCATTTGAGGAACTCGTACCTCTCCTGGTTGCGTTCGAACTCTTTGCGACTGTTGATGAGAAGGGCGTCCGCCCGCCCGAAGGTGTCGACTTGCACCGAGTGATCCACAACGAGGTCGCACTCAACCCCCGGGTTGACCCGGGCGGCCGCCTCCTGTCGTCCGGTCATTCGGACAATGGCTGCCCGCATTGCCGCCAGGTCAACCACCGCCGGAACACCGGTGAAGTCCTGGAGAATCACGCGCCCGGGGATGAAGGGCACCTCGGCTTCAACCATGGCCCGCGCCTGATATGAGGCGATCCGATCTACGTCCTCCTGTTGAAACAGCCGACCGTCGAGTCGGCGCAGCGCCGCTTCCAGCAAGACCCTGATCGAGTAGGGAAGCTCGGCCGCGCGGTCAATGCTCGCCAGCGGCGCAATCGATCGCTCACCGAGCGGGGTCTTGAGGACTCTGGATGTCATGGCCGCCTTTCACGTAAGCCGGTGTCGTGGTCGAGTTTACAGAGGGGTGCTCGGTGAGCTTCAGGGGTTCGGCGGGCGAAACTTCATCCGGATTTCCCTGAGTAGAAACTTGCGCAGAGTTGTGGACGGATAGCCTGGGCCTCAGTGTCTGCAGACGTTCGTAACCCCTGCGCCGAGGCTCAGGCCTTGGTGCCTCCCGGATACGCAGCCCGAGTTTTAGAGCCGTCACCACCGGCCGTTCACGGGGGCGAATTCGCCGACGACCCGACCGACCGGGGCACGGTCGAGGCTGGGACCACGGTCGTCTCGCCCGTTTCGACTGGTGACCGGAGCTGGGTGGCGTTCACAGAGGGTCGAGGCGATCTCCAGCGCTGGGCAAGCGAGCGTTGGCTCGGGCCGTGGCCGCGACTCGAGCCGCTACCGGAAGCACTTGCCGCGACCAGGGAAACCCTGCACCGGTTCGCGTACTTCGTTCTGGCTCCGGCCCGTCATCGTGCCAACACCCGGATCGGGTTGCGGTACACGATGGGAGGGTTCGGCACACCATTCTTCGGCGACGACGTTCAGGTGCGCATCGACGGGCTGGATCTAGTGGTCCAGCGAAAAGACCGCGCGGAACGCAGCGGGCTCACCACGATCAGCGAGGCCTGTGAGGCAGTTGGTATCCCTTACCGACCTGGTTGGTTCCCACGGTTCAAGGATCCCCTTCCCTCCACCAACCCTGAGGAGCCTCTGGTACTGGCTGCCAGCGGAGCGGGGGCCATCGCCGCTTTGTTTGGGTTTGGCACCTGGGTACTCGAGGAGTT
>CAYYRT010000174.1:0-4295 GCA_964474055.1 uncultured Acidimicrobiaceae bacterium
GGGCTCGCTGACGCTCAAGAATCCGGTTTGCCAGGTGCGCGACTACATGCTTCGGACAGTGGACTTCCTCAAGCGGCGCCGGCGTCTCCGTGCCGGCAATCAGCTCTGCTGCGGGTGGGGTTATGGCGTCGTCCTACCGTATCTCACGCGCGAAGAGGCCCAGCGGCCGTCGCTCTTCGGCCCGAGCCTGGACGAGGCACTGGGCCCTGGGCTCGTCCTGACTCGCGAGGACCTAAATCCTGAGGCGCTCCCGAGCCGCTTGCGCGGGCTGATCCCGACCCACGGAACAGGCCACGGGCCGCTGGACGCGGACCAGATCGACCAGATCAGGAGCGTGCTGCACCCGGAGGTCCGCATCGGCTGGGGCGCCACGAGCGAGGAGATCGTCCGAGCGATGGACCGCGAGCAGGAACGGCTCGCGCGGACGTTGGGAGACGGCCATCGGTTGCTCCGCGGGGTTGCGAGAAGCGGGAAGACCATCGTACTGGTCTACCGTGCGCGGCACCTCCGCGCCCAGCATCCAAACTGGCGGGTTCTCATGCTCTCCTTCAACCGCGTGCTGGCCGATTCTCTCCGGGCGGCCATCGCCGACGACCAGGTCGAGGTTTCGACCTTTCACGCCTGGTGCACCCAACAGCTCAAAGCCGCCGGTGTCGGCGTTCCCCCGGCTTCCCGGCCGCGGCAAGCAATGGGATGCCTACTGGGTCGAGACGCTTCCACGGCTCCTGTTTGAGGCATTCGATAGCGCCCGTCTGCCAACCGGTGGGTATCAGGCCATCCTGATAGACGAAGGTCAGGACTTTGCCGACGACTGGTACAGGCTCCGGCTCAGGCGCTCGACCCAGTGGCCAATCGGCTGTTCACCCCTCCAGATTCCTCACAGAACATCTATCAGCGCCGCGTCAGCTGGCGCACGCTCGGCGTCCAGATCGTTGGACACACCCGCGTGCTGACGCGTCTCTCGAAACACCGCGCCGATTCTCTCGGCGGCGTATCACATGATTCGTGAGCTGGACGCGCCCCAGGCAGACCCGGGCGAGCTCACCTCTGTGCTCGTCGTCCCGGACCAGGCACTGCGCTCAGGCCCGGCACCCGAGGTAACTTGCCTCGACTCGGTGGAGAGTGTGCGGCGACACGCGCGGGACTGGACCATGGCCCGGCTTGAACGTGGCGTCGCGCCCTCGGAGATTCTGATCATCGCTTACAGCCGGCCCGGTATGAAGGATACGGCCGCGTGGCTGTGCGAGGAGGGAATCGCAGCCTCCTTCCTGCCGGATCGCCGAGCGGACAGCGCCGTGGGTGTTTCGACCATCCACAGCTCGAAGGGGCTGGATGCGGGGCACGCGCTGATCCTGAACGCCCACGAGCTGCACAGCCTCGACACAGAAGAGGAAGCCCGCTGCCTGCTCTACATCGCGATGACGCGCGCCCGGGACGAACTGTGCATCTCCTCCGCCCGGCCGTCGTGGATCGTGGATGAAGGTCGCGCGAGCGGTGCAGGCCGGGTCACGCCCTGGGCCCACCCGATGCCGATGGGCAGGTACCAGGTGACCCGTGGGTCCGCTGGCTAGCTCTCGTCCGGGGCTAATCCGACCGCGTCTGCCAAGACACTATCGGTCGCCAGTACCGCCTCTAGGACCTGCTTTACATCGCTATAGGCCAGCTCGGCCGTCACATCCTTTTTCAACGGCCGTTGAACGAAGCGTATCGTGTTCGCCTTTGTCTGATGCGCTCCACCAGGGAGCTGAGCTTGACCGACCTGTGCCTGCCAGAGATTCCACACACTATCATCTATGCGGTGGAACCTCGCTTCCGGGTTGAGCGTCACCTGCCAAGCGAAAGCCCCGAGATGCTCGTCGAACTCCACTCCGAAGTTGATCCGTGCTACTACGGTGAACTTTACGCCACGCTTGAACCGCAGATCACATCCCGCTACCGCGTACTGACTGCTGAGGGGGCCACCTGATTTCGTCTCATACTCGATCTCCCGCGGGAGATCGATCCGCACCCTCGCCTGCACCCACGGCTCTGATCGAGCACGTCGGAGGGCACTGAGAATGTTTGTCACATAGTTTCGAGTGTCCGAAGTAAAGATATCTCGCGCCTTCTCCAGATCACTCGCTCGCTCGCAGATCAACAACGCCACGTCGCTGAGCCCGCTCATCTTGCGCTCTCCTCCTGTTGGTCGATCACGCGAACCTCCGCTCGCAGGAGATCACCGGCGAGCGTCTTGACGTAGCTGGCGAGCACGAGCTCCTCAGCGGGGGTCGGCCTTGTCCGGGCTGGGCCCTCCAGCAGACATGCCAGAAGATCCAGGTACGAGACCGGCACAAAGTGTTGCGAGCTTGCCGGAAGCCCGGTGGACGACAAGAATATGCCCGCATGCGCGATCCGATGCTCGGCCAACCAACTCCAATAGTCGCTCGTCTGCTCGCCGTGCTCTCTGGCCAGCACTTTGTTCTCGATCGCCAGAACGAAGTCTGGGCCCCATACAACCAGATCGATCCGCGCGGGATGGGGCTCATCGGCCCCGTCACGGACCACCGGGTATTCCCTCCGGACACTGATCGCTTTGCGGCTGGCCGCATCCTCCACACGCGAGCGCCAACGGTCGCCGTCATCGAAGCGACCGGTAAGCGCGATCAGGCTCGCAGGGCCGATCGTGGGTGCCGTACGGGGGTCGAGCAACCACCCCAACAGGCTCGAGTTGGTGTTCTCGTGCTGCGAGCGACCGAGAATATCGAGGAAATCCGGTACAGGTAGGTCGAGCAATGCGCGGAGCACCACGATCTTCTCTGCCGAGAGTGCTGCCCGAACTCGATCGAGTAAGAGGCCTCGGAGGTTGTCCAGACACGTACGGGCCGAATTGAGTCGAGTGCCAGCGAAGAGAGTCGCTACCCCGCCTCCTCCCAGGCCCCGTGGAGAAGAATCCCGCTCGACCGCGAGCAGGATGTCCTGCAGACTCGTTAGAAGACCGGGATGCTCCGAGACGAGCGGGTTGGCGAACACGGTACCGATCCCGGCCCGCGATAGGCCAGCGCGGATGTCGTCAAGCAGCCGCTTGAGACCCTCCGGATCTGGGAACCCGACCGCAGCCCGCATCTCAGGAGCAATGGCCACATCAACAGGCTAGGCGCTCCCGCCCCGGAGACCAAGAGAGTCGTGTCCTTACTGCGTGCGGTCGGGATCCTCCCTTCGAGGACTACATGTGAATGATGGCAACACGACCCGCGAGTCCCGCCCCGGGAGGATGGGCATGTCGGGGAAGCGGCCCCGCTGCAGGCGCGGGTTGACGCTCGGGTGCTTCTTTTCTTCGCGCTGCGGCGCAGACGCCGCGCTGAGGCCAAGAGGGTGAGGGAGGGCTACGTCAGTTCAGCTGACCGCGCAGCTGATGGAGCGTCTTCGCGGCGTGCACGTCGCCCGGCGCCGCCTGCACGGCGCCCTCGAACTCCCGAAGCGCGTCCCACCAGCGTCCCTGCTTGAGATAGACGCGCCCGAGGTTCATGAACGGGAACTGGCGCGGCTCGTAGCGTCTCGCCTGCTTGGCCTTCCCCAGCCAGAGGATGGCCTCGTCGAGCTTCCCCTGCTGCATCAGGTAGACCCCGATGTCGTTGTAGGGGTTGCCGAAGTCGGGGTCGATCTCGATCGCGCGGAGGCACTCGGCCGTGGCCTCCTCCAATCGGCCCTGGAAGCTCAGGGACCAGGCCAGGAAGGTGTGGGCCTCCGCCGTGGGGTGAACCGCGACGGAGCGTTCGTAGTGCTCGATCGCCCGGTCGAGCTCCCCCTCCATCTGGTAGCGGTAGCCCGCCCGCCAGAGCGCCGTGGCCTCTCTCAGGTCGTCTGACTCTTCCACCCCTCCAGTCTAGCGACGAGGACTGACCTCGCCCAGTGGACCTTGGTCTGATGGGTCCCCTGCTTCCTGAGCCCGTGGAGGCTTCGGGCCCCTCACCCTGCCCTCTCCCCGGAGGGGAGAGGGAGAGGGGAGAGGATCACGATCACCGGCTTGCTCATGGCTGAAGTTCCGCGGTCGCCGGCTTGTATCCCCTTCGCAGCTGGCACGACGATCGGCAGCCCGCCCTCGAGGTTCCTCCTCAGCTCGGGCGCACGATCTCGGCGGCGAACGCCTCCAGCGCCTCCCAGTCGTAGGGCCCTTCGCGGAGCGCGATGCAGAGCCGCGTGCAGCCGAGCGCCCGGAACTCGTCCACCATGGCCCGCGCCTCCGTCACCGTGCCCCGCAGGTAGCCGGTGCGGTCGGAGCGGTCGGGGCTGCCGCCCCAGTGCCCGCGGAACACCTC
>CAYYRT010000175.1:0-5447 GCA_964474055.1 uncultured Acidimicrobiaceae bacterium
GCAGGATGGCGCGGAAGTCATCCTCACTCGGGACCTTGCCGTAGGTTCGAATGCAGTAGCGCCGAAACGCGATGATGAGAAAACTAACGGCCTCCTCAACCGCTTCCTGTTCGTTCATGCCGGTCATGCCAGCAAGCGTCGAATGTCGGCCGCCAGTTCGGGAAACTCTGACTCACAGGCGTCGGCATAGGCTGCTAGCGCATCCACGGGTGCAAGCTTCGCCAGCGCCTCGGCTGCATCCAGCAGGGCGAGAATCTGCTTGGCTCCGATGGCGTCGTGAAGTGCTCGGGAGCACGCGACGGCTTCCTCCACGTCTCCGCTGCGGACAGCAGCCATGACGCCTTCGGCTAAGAACCGCAGCGGCGCTTCGATGAGGTCGCGTGGGTTCAGGGGGATGCGGGGGGTGGTCATGCTGCGCTCCCATGCTTCACAACCGGCTCGGCTTCGTCGGGCGCGGGAGTTCCGCAATGCCAGCAGGCGTCACCGTCAAGAAGCTCACCCGTTCGCAGGTTGAAGCGCCGTGCCCAGCGATGACGCTTGCAGTCGGCCGGCTTCTTCGGAGTCACCGGAATCCTCGACAGGTCCATTAGGCCGCGCTCCTATGCTTCCCAGGGGCCTTGTCGTCACCGGCAGCAATATGCGCAGCGCAGGTGTCCCGCGTGGCGACATGGACGGTGAGGCCGTCTCGTTCGGCGGTGTCCACGACGGATAGCAGGCCCTCGATACGGCCCGTGTCGGCCAACACGGCAGCGATGGAGCGGTACAGGTCCAGCAACTTCTCAATGACCTGTTCAGCGGACGGCTCACCCGCCGGGATGGCGTAATAAGCACTGGCGAGATTTCGTAGGGCTTCGCTCATTAGGCTGCGCTCCCGTGCTTCATCATGGAGCCACTTCTTTGAGGGGAGGAGCAGTCATTTCGAGGATCGGCCCCTCTACGACGCCGTCATCAAGCTCCACCGGCAGACCAAACAGATAGTTGCCCGAGATATCGGCCGGTACGCTGTACGGGCGAATGTCATCCGCCACTCGTTGCCAATCAGTCGGGCGAACGCGCCACCTCGCATCACGATGACGGTTCAGCACAAAGGCATCGGCGTACTGCCGGTGTGCGATGTCCATGAACTGTCGAAAGAACGGCGTCATCCGAGTAGCCCTATGACATACAGCGGACCGAGTCCAGCCCGGTCAACCGATGGGGTGGTCATGCGGGGCCTTCCTTGACGGGGCTGGACGCCCACTTCGGGCAGACGCGGATCGACTTCACCTCATCACGAGTACCGCTCCATCCATGAGGGGCGCAGTTGGTGAAGTCATCGAGGCCGCCGACAAACCGGCAGCGTTTCGGCTCTACGTCGATCAGGGGGATGGCCTCGGATGCGGGTGGGGTGGCGGCGAGGGCAGTACGGGCCACCATCAACTCTGCTCCAAACCACGCGGGCGCTCGCAGCTCCATTCCTTGAACAGCAAGTTCCAGCGCCTCTCGCAGCGCCTCGGATGGGGGGATGGCCTGAGCCATCTTCGCTCTGTAGGCGGCATCGACACCGTTACGACCGGCTCGGAATAGGTCAGCGACAGGGGCCGGAAATGGCGGGCCATCAGGGTTCAGCACGTCGTTCCGCATTGCAGCCCATGCCGCAGAGATTCCGGCTTCGTAGTCCGCGTCGGTCTGCGGCTCGTTCAGGGAGATGCGGGGGGTCATCGGTCAACTCCGTTTCGGACGGCTCGGTCGAACTTGTCCATGACCATATCGAGGTCGGTGCTCGACCAGATGGCCCAGCCGCGATCCTTGTCAAAGAGGGCTTGGTTGTACTCACGGCGGCGGCGGTCATGGGTGGCGCTGTCCTCGGTCAACAGCCGCAGGAACTCAGCGCGGAGTGTCGCGGAGTTCAGGGGGATGCGGGGGGTGGTCACAAGACCGGCCCCGAGACATGGCGGACGCTCTGGCGATACTGCGAGCAGCGGGGGTCGTAGCCATCTGACTCACGCCGCACGACGGCTACCTTCTCGTGAGCCCACGCCCAGTGCATGGACTCGCAGATGAGGATGTCGCCCCTGGTCAAGCCAAACTGAGGGTCATCGTCCAGCAGTTCGTATCGAGACACGTCGGTCATGCTGCGCTCCTGTGCTTCATCGGGATTCCGCAATCGTGGGCCGTCAGAGCATCCGACCACGACCGTCGACGGCAGCGTGAGCAGCGCAGGCGGCGGGGCTCTGGCTCGTCGGGCAGGAAGGCCTCGTCGTCGCGGACGGTGAGCTTTGAGAGCCAGGTGGCGTACCAGTCGTCGGTCATCACAAACCCACCTTCTTTGGCGTGAACCCTCGGCGTCGTCTGCGACCCGCCCGGCCATCGATGACGGCCTTCCAGGACTTCCCGCATTGCTCGCAGAACATCGGCGGGTTGTCGAGCGCGAAGTGGCGCAGGCACTTCCCCGTCTCGTTCCAGTGGTCGATGTCGCGCTGGAACCGATTGGGCTCGGTCATGGCTTCACCAACCGTGGTGCAGGCTTGGCGAGCTCGGGATGACACACTCCGCACGTCTCACCGTGGCGACCGTCATGGGTACTTGCCCCGCCCCAGACTCCCGGTTCCTTCGGTCGGAAGCCCATGGAGTTGCCGTTGGGCAGAGCGGTAGCTCCAGGTGCATTAGCACCATTGCTCGTCTCTTCTTTGCTCTGCTCGTCTCGTCTAGGCACTGGGTTAGCACTGCGTTCGCGCTGGTAACGCACTGCGGCAGCATTGCGTCCGATGGCTGATCTGTGCTCACGTTCGCCTTCTAGACCCCGCATTGAGTAGCAGTTGGCGGGGCGCTCCTCGACCAGTCCCACGTCGATGAGCATGCGGACGGTGGGGTTCCGAGGTGGCATCGGGGGGGTCATGGGGTACATGGCATCCGCAGTGAGCAACATCTGGAGCCATGTTCCAAGGGCATGCGGGTTCCTGTAGACCCGCTCAAATCGTGGATGGCCCACGATCTCAAAGTAGACCCTGGAGTACGGTCGGTCGGTCATCGATCTATCCCTCGATGTACCGAGAGCCCCCGACACCCAACCGGGATAGCGGCGGGCATCGGGGGCTGTCGGAGTGTATGCGATTCCGTCCGGGCGGCGCTATCCCATGCCGTTCCGAACGCATCGCTATTGTAGCAAACCGAACACCCGTTCGGGGCGGTTCGCGTGGGGCCGGACTCCCCCGCTGAGCCAGTCATGCGGCGCTCCGATCTGCACGGCGACGCGCGTTTGCAGCCGTTTGATGGTCAGTTGGCTCATGGCCCGGGCCGGCATGCAGCGACCGGAAGATGGACTCCAGCTCGTCAGCGTTCTTGTGCGGTGACACCGCGCCGGTCATGGCAGCTCCACAGGTGCAGTAAAACGCGAACTTACGATCGGTCACCGGTAGGACTCCCCCGCTGAGGTGAGGAGAGGGGTCATGCGGACAGCCCTCGATTGATGCGATCCCCGCGCACAATCTCCTCAGCCAGAGCACGGCAATCGTCATCGCTATACGGGTCATCGTTCGGCGCATGGGCGAGGTTGCAGTGCTGGAGCGCTTTGGCTATGCGGTCCGCGTCGAGGTCGTGGTACAGGCCGCGGAGCCTTCGCGAGCTGATTCTCTGATTGGCCACGTCAGGTCTCATGCCACGCCTTCCAGATCTAGCGTCGCCTGCGATGCCTGCTCGGTCGGAGCCTCGTTGCCCCACACGTCCCAGCCGTAGCGGCGGCGGCGGGCGAACAGCTCCAGGCGCGGCTCAGGACTAACCCGTTCGACAATCTCATAAAACCGGTCGGGCTTCGCGGAGTGCCGACCCTTGGCGGCGGCAAAGTGGTTGCTGACTCGGAGGGCTGGCGCGATAGCACCTCGGCCCCGAACCGCGAAGATGACGTGCTCCGTGTCGCCTCGGAAGTACCAGCCCATGCCGGCACCGCCGAGCTTGTGCCACGTCAAGATTGTCTTAGGCTCAAACCCCCACGCCCTCACGACCGACAATGCACCTGCGTCCGTCCGCTGTTCGGTCAGGATCGGGTTCGTGACCCATAGATACAAGTGGGCATCGTCGGCAACAAGTTCCCGAATCGGCAGATGGGCGATCTCAGACACCGCCAGAGTGCCGTACTCACCCTCCGCCGTTCCCGGCGCATAGGAGTCCAGCGTGGCCTTGGTGTAGCGCCACGGCGGGTCCGCAACGATGGTCCGGTATTTCACCGCTGCGCCCCCGCTGAGGTGAGGACCACGAGCAGCAGAGCCGTCACGATGGTGGCGTGGGACCAGAGCTTCGACCTCATGCGGCGGCCTCCAGTCCGAGCGCCTGCCGAATCCACAGCAGCCCTCGCCCATCTTCAACCTGACTAGGCGTTAGACGGATGACGCGATAGCCGAGGATGGCCGCGGCCGATGCCTTCTCGCAGTCGTGCTCCATCCCCAATCCGCGCGAATGGCGACCGGCGATGTATCCCCCGCCGTCGATCTCCACGAGGACGGAGGGAGCCGTCGTCCAAAGCCGTCCACGAACCGCGAAGTCAGCCCGCCACCGGCGACCCATCTCCTTGGCGAAGGAGAATTCGCGGTCGAAGGGGATACCGGCTTGTCTAAGCTGCTCCTCCAAGAGCAGTTCCGCCGCGCTCACGGTCGTACCGCCGATGACAGGGCCGACACATCCGAGCGTAGTCGTCGGGGTCGGGGTAGTTGCCGGTCAAGTTGGCCCAGTCGTAGGTGAACCGAGGATCGGTTGTGCCACACTTCGAACATCGCCGGGGCTTGCCGCGCTTCCGCTCGACCCTGTTGTGGAACCCCTTGTACGAAGCCGCATCGCCCTTCCAGCTCGGATTCAGTGGTCCAACCTGAACGCCCTTCGCCCATCCCTTGCCAGGACCGCCGCGATACTTGGCTGCCTTCCGCTCGACATCGACCGCCATCCGGCAATCGACGGAGCAGTAGCGTTGGTTCGAATGTCGGCGCTGGAACTCGATTCCGCACTGGCCGCACATCAGAATCACCCGCCTTCGGGCATGCCAAGCTCGCTGGGTGCAGAGATGAGAACAGAAGCGCTGGTCCGAACGCCACTGGCGGTACGGCTTCCCGCACTGCTCGCAGACGTTCCGCGTCCACCATTACATTCTGTCCACGGTCTGCAGCTACTGCTTGGTACTTAAGAGGGTTATGCCCTCGGTCTTGTACTGCCTTTATAGCAGACTCCACCAGCTCTTCTTTGGTGTACACATTAAATCCCCAGGTAGTATAGGCACGCACGGAACCGGGAGACGCCCCGCCCAAAAGCCGGTAAATAGGCAAGTTCGCGTATTGCCCCTTAATATCCCAGAGGGCTTGGTCAAGTGCGCCTATGGCGCGACCTATGACTCCGCCTCGGGACATATAGGACATTCCAAGTTCCCAGGGAGCGTCGCCCCATATCTTTTCGATGTCCATGGGATCTCTCCCTACAAGGAATGG
>CAYYRT010000176.1:0-2902 GCA_964474055.1 uncultured Acidimicrobiaceae bacterium
TTAACAAGCCGCAGACTACAAGCACACATACCTTCACACCAGTCTACTGGCACGGAAGCGAGCCCCGTCGAGCGCTACCCACCCGCCTGATGAGTTTCGAGACTCAGCCAAGCGGGTAACCCGCGCAGCAGCAATTCCTTGATCCTGATGCAGGCCCCTCCTGGACCTCCCCACGAAGGGGGGGAACGATGAGAGCGCGAACCCGAGCCCGCACATAACTGGCCAGGGCGTCTTCTCGACCTGAGCCCGCACCCTCTGAGTCGGCCGGCACGAGGGCAGGGATCGGTTTCTAGGGCGCAGATAAGGCACCGCCTCTTCTGCACCGGCACCTCCGTGCCGGCTGACCCTCGATAGGTGTTTGGTGCAGAGCTCTCGAAGCTCCGCACCCGTGAATCAGAAATGAAGTCAGAGACTCGAGGAACCGGACGCTACTCGCTCGTCGCGCTGCTCCGCAGCGCGGCTAGGGAGAACTACGCGCTCTTGACCAAGTGGGGCCTGATAGGTGTTATACGGCGTTGCGCGATCGCCCTAACCCAAGACGAGCAGACTGGCGTCCGGGTCGTTCCCGAAACGCTCGACGACCGTCGCGTGCGACAGGAGCAGCTGCTCCAGCTCCTGAACCGTGCAGTTGCCGCGACGAATCCAGATGACCTTCGGCGGCGCGCCGTGCACGAAGCTCAGCTGTTGGAAGTCCCAGTCCTTCGACACGATCGCGAACTGGTGAAGCCGGGCGAACTCCCAGACCTCCAGATCCGAGCTGCTCCGCAGGCCAACGTCGCGTGCGTGCGCAGACTCGGGGAACGACGCTTGAAGGCTTACCGCGAGTCGAGGCGCCAAGTTCTCGTCGAGGAGCAGCTTCACACGGGCGGGACGGTCATCAGCTTCCGTTCCCGTTCAGCCGCGAAGGCTAAGCAAGCCCGGATGTCCTCTCGTTCGAGGTCAGGGAACTCCGCCAGGATCTCGTCCTCGGTCATACCCGAGGCCAGGTACTCCAAGACATCCGACACCGTGATTCTCAAGCCCCGGATGCATGGCTTGCCGCTTCGCTTGCCGGGCTCAATCGTGATGCGCTCCATGTAGTCCATGGTTCAGAGTACCCTCCACGCCGCACCGGGGTCAATTGGTCCAATTCATCGGACCCTTACCATCCCGCGGTCGTCTTCTGCCTGAAGGCTTGCAGCGGCCTACCTGGCCTAAGCGTTCGCCACTGAAGCAATGCCGGATAACGTTCAGAGGTTGGCGACGCGGCGCCAGCACGAACGCCCGCTGGACATGTCCCGCGTACCTCCTCAAGGTGCTCGACGAATCGTGCGTGCCCTAGGCGCCGTGTACCCCGGAGCGCGCGAAGCGCGCGGAGGCGCCAACTGCATTGTTATGCGAGGTCGCGGCTGAAAAGCACATGGGCCCACAGCCCGCTACGTCGCACCGCGCACAATCGCGATGAGCTTCTCGGTCTCTGCGTGCATCCTGCGCAAGTAGAACAAGCGATTGCCTTTTGCAATCAGAAGTGTGCCCGACGCTGCTCGTGCTTCCACGTCCGCTTCGAATCTCGGCCACGCCTGGATCAGGAGCTCGATCTCTTCGGGGTCAAACGTTCCTGGCGCGAAACTGAGCCGATTGAAAGGATAAATGCGGTGGACTTCACCTGCAGCCCTCAACTGAATGCCGGCGGTCAAGGACAAATCAACGTGGACCTGCAGTTCCTCAAGGTCGGACGCCATCAGACTCAGATACGCTACAATTGCCCTTCTCACGCCGGTGTCCGCGATAAGTCCAATGTCACCGGTTTCGATCAGAGTGTTGGCCGCTCCCATGAGTAATCGAGGGTCAGAATACCAAAGTGGATCAGCCTTCATCCAAGTTCGGATAGAGTCGGCCGGAACGCGCGTGCGGGCGTGAAGGCCCTCGAACAAGCCGCGGGCCGCATACGCTCGAGTACTGTCTTCGGCGATCGCGGTCCGGAGGATCGACTCATTCTCCTCCGCCTCTGCGAGGAGCTGCACCAGATACGCCTCGCCCAGCCGCATGTCTCGACGATTGGACCACCAAGAGTCTGCACCCAAGGCGATCAGCACACCGACCACGATGAAGGCGACCTCTCGAAAGGCCCGGCGCGATCGGGCAAGCACGCGGTTACGGAAGGTCATGTGCGCTCCGGGTCCAGTTACTCTTGACGGTCGCCCTGGCACCTTCGGATTGGCGATCTCGTATAACGTTCAGAGGTTGCCGACGCGGCGCCAGCACGAATGTGCGTCGGCCGTGTCCCGCCGGACTTCGACACTATCCCCGACGACTCGTACGCGCCATAGGCGCCGTGTTCCCCGGAGCGCGCCGAAGGCGCGCGGAGGCGGCAACCTTAGTGTTATATGACGTTGCGTGATCGACGAGACCTAGCTTAGCTAGAGAGCATCACGACCTCGTATGGAGCTAGCCCTGAGCCAGCCGGGCGCCTCGCAGTCGGTCAGCCGCGTATGCCAAGAAAAATCGCTCGCCCGCTGAACGTCGTCGCCGTTGACGCGAGCAGCGACACTAGGCGGAAGCACGCCGGCGCTGTCGGAGGCTCCAGATTGCCTGCACGGACAGGACAACTGCGACCAGCCCTGTCGCCCCCATCGTAAGCAGCGTCCAGATAAAGAGGAACCCGCCCGGCAGCTGAGCGAATCGCTCGCCGAGGGGCCTTCCCATCGTGTGCACGACCGGTATCGCCGCCGAAGCGAGTCCGCCAAGCAGGAGAATGATGTAGCCGGCGAACCGTTCGGGAAGCCCGACCGCTCCGTACAGGTAGACGGCGAGAATCAGCACGCCAACGAGGATCTCGCGTCCGCCCTTCTCGATCCCGAAGACGATATCACCCGTGAGGTGCAGCCCGAAGAAGAAGGCATTCAGCAGCGAAAGGACAATC
>CAYYRT010000177.1:0-6936 GCA_964474055.1 uncultured Acidimicrobiaceae bacterium
GGAGGTGCGCTGGGCGCTTGATCGGGTACCAAAAGTCCTTGTTGCCGAGATGCTTGACCACCGCCTCATACGTCCGCGTCGACCGCGCGAAGATGGCGGCGATGATGGTGTTGGAGGCCGTGAAGTCACCGGGGCCACCGAACGACTTCCAATCGTCGGTCAGCTCGCGCACGAACCGAGGACTCTTTGACAGGCGGCGAGCTGGCGCGTTAGCGCCTAGCGGTCTGGCTTCGGTGGGGAACCCATGGCTCGAACGTAGACCGGCTCGAAGACGGCATTGGTCTACACGGCCGACTATCGGACGCCGTTCGACCTTGCTGCTAGGCGGCCTCGGCCTGTGTCGTTCGCTTGATACGAAGGACAGCCGTAGACCACGGCATCGACTGGTCGCCGACGACGAGGCGCTTGGGCACGAGCGTCCCGTAGATCGTCCAGCCGTTGGCCTCTAGCTCTTCGATTAGTTCGGTCAGCTCGAAGCCAGCTCGGACCCACTCGCCGGGGTCGTCGATGACATCGCTGGCCTTGACCCATCCGAAGATGGTGCTCTGCGCATCAGCGAGCTGTTCGGCCTCATCGGTGCTTCGGGGGTTGTCATTGCCGGCCTCATATGCCTGAGCCGAGCGCACGAGCCCAAGTAGGTCGTTGCCGCTACGAACGGGTCGCAAGCGAGGCGGAATCTCTGGTACCTCGAAGTGCGCGTCCGGCGGCCACTTCGGCGCGGGCTCATTCTCCGTGGCGTCATCAGGCGACGTGGAATCAGAGGGCTCCGAACTGCTGTCCTCCCGGACGGCCGACCCACCACGATGGCCGTAGGCAACCCAAAGCGTGACCGCGATGCTGATGACGGTAGCGATAGAGCCAATGGCCGTCCAGTCGGTTCCGCTAAGTCCCAGCAGGGTCATGCCGCCTCCCGCAAATAGCCCGGAGGCGACAGCATCTCTTCGCGGAGGTCGGCGACGGTGCGGCAACGACGACCCTCGTCATCGTGCAGACCGCCGAAGAGCTCGGTGGTGCGGAGGGTGAAATGCTCAGCGAGACGCCACGCGATACGGACTTGACAGGCCTTGCCGCTCTCGATGCGCTCGATGGTGCGGCCTGAGATGCCAACGACCTCGCCGAGTTGCGCGGGGGAGGCTCCAGCAAGACTGAGACGCAAAGCACGCAGGGCGTTCTCGTCATCTGGAACCCAGCTTGAGGACAGCAGCTCCATGACGCGGTTGCGCATGGGCGCCTCGACACAGTCAGCGAGGTCAGCCGACAGTTGCGACAGGCGTGTCGTCCAGCTCCGCAGCTCCTCAGGGTCAAGCTCGGCCTCGGTATTGGTGAACCGCAGGCCGTCATCAAGCAGCCGACGCATCGCCGCCGAGACTCCCGGCCGTCCGGCCGAGTTCGGCGCGCTTCCATCTCGTGTTAGCGGGGTGGGTGGAACCATCTATTCCTCCTTCGACCAGACGAAGGTACACGCGGTGCACGTCTCGGCAGTCCAGAGATGACCAGTTCTGTCGCATCCACCGACAAACTGTCGCACCGAGCGACAGTAAGCCGGGAAATCCCAGAACCAGTAGGGAAAACCCGACCAGTCGGGGAGCGGAGGCCCGTCCGCGTGTGTGGATGCACAGCCCGAGGTCGGCGTCACGACCGCCGGTTCGGAACGTCTCTATCACGACGCCCTTCGGCCGTAGACTCGCTGGTCGTGGGAGAGATGACCGTGGCCGATGACTGGTTCGAGCGTTGCCTGCGCGAGCGCGGCCACGACCCCGGCGAGCACGAGCCGGACCTAGCGGGCGCGGGTATCTCGAAGTCCCCGGACTACTTGCCGACGAGCGCGGCCGGAGACCAAGCCGGCTTCGAGGTCAAGGCCTTCAGCCGCAACTCCAAGCTCGGCCAGCAGTTCGCGACTCAGCGCGGCGGCGTCTTCGACGGCAAGCGACTTACCGCGCCGTCGCGCAACCAGCTTGGGGAGGCGGCTGCGCAGCTCAAGGGCCTCGCCAGCAAGATGCCGTTGGTCGTCGTGGTCGCCAATCCCGAGGGCGCTCCCGTCGACATGACCGTCGGCGGCGTCGTCGTCGAGGCGATGTACGGCCCGGCTCCTTCGCTTAGTCCCGACCGTGCCGGGCTGGGTCGCGACGGCAAGTTCACTGCCAGCCATCAGTACGTGAGCGCCGTTGTCATCTTGCGCTGTCGCCAGCGGCGAGACGACGTGTTGAACGAGCTGGTCGCCGAGGCGAAGGCTCAGCCGAGCTGGGAGCAGCTAGGGCCAGCCAAGCGCGCCGACGTGCTCCTCGATGTCCTCAGCGCCAACGACCAGGACTTCTCCGATGGCGAGTACTTCCACGTCGATGTCATCGACACCGTCAGCGCGACCGCGTCCAACGGCCCGGCGCTGGTGCTGCCGGACTCGTGGTTCTCGGACCCGCTCGATACCCGCTGGCGCTACAACGGCCGCGACGCGTTCGAGCAGGTCCAAGGCCCCACGAAGCCGATACGAGTCTGACCGCTCATCAGTCGCAGCGCGCCTTGAGCTTGAGCGTCATCGCGACCATTCCGACAGGGTTACAGGACTACGTGAAACGTCCCTGGGCTGAGTGCGGATTAGTCCAAAAACCGGCCGTTGCTAATGGCAGAGATAGCTCGATTGACATCCGCCAGAGCCTTGCTATCTCGGCGAGCCATTCCCGCTGCACCAAGCTCGATGCGTCGCATATACGCTATGAGGACGGTGCTTGGACTAAATCAACCTACGCAGACCCAGGTCAGCGCGCAAGCCTGTCGAGGATTGCGCGATCGTCCTCGATCATCTGGCGTAGGCGATCGCGGAAGGCCTTGTCCTTGCGGCGATCCTCGATCAGCAGGTCGATCGCCTCGCGCACGGTGTCCGACACGGGCTTGGAGTCGGCGCGTGCGACAGCCTCGAGCTCGGCGGCCTTGTGGGCTGGGAGCCGGAGAGTCATCGCCTTGGTCGCCATGTCGCTGCCTCCTTCTCGGGAACCTAGCCTAGGGGCATCTAGGTATCACGATGCCAAGACAGCACGATAGCTCGGGCCTACGACAGGACCTCCAGGGCAGCTTCTTCTAGCCAGAGCGGCCCAGAGCCGGTACTCACACAAACTATGGCAATATGCCATACTTTGTGCGTGTCTCCTGCCGTCCGCGCCATCCTTCTAGACCACGCCTTCGACCAGTACGGCTTCGTCACGTCTGAAGACGCCCGGTCGTTGGGCATCGACGAGCAGCGCCTCGTCGACATGGAGCGCCGCGGAACCCTCGAGCGCGTCACCCGCGGGCTCTACCGGTTCAAGGTCATCCCTCACACCGGCCGCGAGCACCTGATGGAGGCGGTGCTCTGGCCACGACGCACGCGCGGGGTGCTCTCCCACGACACAGCCCTCGAGCTGCACGACCTCTGCGACATCAACCCGACCGAGATCCACATCACCGTCCCCCGCCGGTACCGGATCAACCGCGAGATCCCCTCTACCTACGCGATCCACCACCGCGATCTCCCCGACCCGGATCGGACCCTCGTCGAGGGCATCCCCACCGTGACGCCCGCGCGCTCCATCGCGGACGCCATCGAGACCCACGTCGATCCCAAGCTGATCGACCAGGCGATCGACACGGCCCGCCGCCGAGGCGCCATCAGCGGCGAGACGCGCGTCGAACTCGAAGCCCGAGCCCGAGCCCGACAGGCACAATTGGCGTCGTGAGCACAGGCCTTGCGCGGACCCGCATTCGCGATCAAGGGAGGAGTTGCCATGGAGATGCCGACTCTCAACGAGTGGCGTACGCATCGGCGAGTCGGCTTCCGTCGATCGCGTCGAGATCGACGTAGAGCCTGGTAGTGGCGAAGTGCTCGAACGTCACGGCCCGGACAGTTCGGCCTTCGCCGTCGCCGTACTCGGTCTCGCCATCACGATCAAGGCTGATGTCCCTGGTGTCGTTGGAGATCAGAAGATCAGCGCCGCCTATGAGAGCGGTGTGGATGACCGCGTCATCGTCGCGATCGCGTCCATCGGTGTAGTGCGGGACTTCGTCGACTTCGAAGTCGGGGGCGATGTCACCGCAACCGGTGACCAGCGCCCGGTAGGCGACCTCGATCTGCGCGGCGGTCCACGGAGGCTTGGCCAGCTTGTCGCGCAAGTCGTGGAGCTTGCGGTGGTACTCGGCGAGCAGGGCCGGCGAGGCGATCGCCCAACGATCGTTCGGGGCGTCCGGGGGCAGTAGTCCTGCGATGTGAGCCGCAGCCGCGTCGGCAGTGTCTGCTGCCGCTTCGAGTGCCCTGGTATCCGAAGCGCCGGCCGCATGTGCGGCCTGGTGCTCGTGGCGAACCAGTCGGGCGCGTTCGACAGCGCCACCGTAGACGAGCAACAGCCAGAGCTTGCGGCGCGCGCCGGCCGGCGAGAGGATCGCTCGCACGATCGTGTTTGTGTCGAGTACGACGCCGCCCACGGGGAGGCGATCCTACGAACGCTTCCGGTCGCGTTCGGGCGGCTACTCACCCAGGGCAGCTGCGATCTCGTCCTCAGTGACCGCAGCGCTCGCGGCGTCGAGATCGGCCAGCGCGGCTGCGAGGTCGAACGTGCCGCGCAGCGAGTCCAGCAGGCCGGCAAGCGGGAGCCGGTACTCGCCGCCGGGCAGCTCGAGATAGGGCACCTTGCCGCGCTTGATCCAGTTCTGCACCGTGCGCGTGCTGACCCGCAACAGAGCGGCGACCTCCTGGGTCGTCAACAGCTGCACCTCGCTTGCCGTCTTCGTCGCCACAGCCATACCTCGCGTTCGTCTGATGACGCCAGCCTAGCACTATATTCGTGGCTTTCGCAAGATTCGTGTTCTGCGCGAGATACGATCTGCGGGAGGACACCACTCGAGGCACCAGCCGGTGAGTTCGCGGCGATGGCAGGGTCTACACGTCAGACATCGACACGAAGGCGGCAAGCACGATGAACGTGAAAACGGATCTCGATCGGCGCTTCAGCGACCCCGACGCGGAGGCGACCTCCTGGGAGCGCACCGAACAGACGCTTGCGGAAGCGCAGCTGTTCTGGATCTCGACCGTGCGCCGCGACGGTCGCCCGCATGTGACGCCGCTGGTCGCGGTCTGGCACGACGGCGCGCTGCACTTCACCACCGGCCCCAAGGAGCAGAAGGCGATCAACCTGACAGCCAACCCTCGCGTGGCGCTGACCACCGGATGCAACGGCTGGGAGGACGGCCTCGACGTCGTGCTCGAGGGTGAAGCCGAGCGGGTCACCGACCAGGCCACTCTGGCCGAGCTCTCCCGTGCCTGGGCAAAAAAATGGGACGGCTCGTGGAAGTTCGAACCGGCCGAGGGCGGTCTTCGCCACCCCAATGGCGGCGTCGCCGACGTCTTCGCGGTGCGGCCAAGCAAGGTCTTGGCCTTCGGCAAGGGCCGCTTCAGCCACACCCGCCACCGCTTCTGAGAACCACGCGCGACGCGTTGCCTGGCGTCGCGTTGTCGGCGCGGTCAGACGCTTACGCGGTAGTGGTCTCAGGCCAGGGAAGGCGGGCGGGCGGTTGGCCCGGGCCTAGCGGGTGAGGAGCTTCTCCAGGGCGACGTCGGGGTGGTCACGGACGAAGTGGTCGAGCATGACCTCGCTGGTGAAGAGCACGAGCAGGGTGCCGTCGGTGCGGTGGAGGAGCTCCGCGCGATTGCTCTTGGCGGCGATCTCCGCACCGGCGGGGTCCGTGCGGCGGGCGAGCTTCCAGGGCGTGGTGTCGAGCCCGACCGCGACGCCGAACTCGCGCTGTAGGCGGTCGACGGCGACCTCGAACTGGAGCGGCCCCACGCCCGCGAGCACGGGTGTCGGATCGGCGGCGGGGTCGCGGCGCAGGACGTGGACCACACCCTCCTGGGCGAGCTGGGCGAGGCCGCGGTGGAACTGCTTGTGGCGGGCGCTGTCGCGGTTGCGCACGCGCCGGAAGTGCTCGGGCGCGAGCGTGGGGATCGCCGGGAACTCGACGGGTGGATCGACGTAGAGGGTGTCGCCGACGCGCAGGTCGGCGGCGTTGACGACGCCGACGACATCGCCTGGATAGGCGTCCTCGACGATCGAGCGGTCGTCGCCGAGCACCTCGTGAGCGTGGGCCATCGCGAACGGGCGGCCGGTGCGCGCGTTGACGGCGCGCATCCCACGCTCGAACCGCCCCGAGCAGATGCGCATGAACGCGACCCGGTCGCGGTGACGCGGATCCATGTTGGCCTGGACCTTGAACACCAGCGCCGAGAACGGCGCGTCGACGGGCCGGCGGCCACCCTCCAAAGTCGGCCTCGCGGCCGGCGCCGGCGCGAGCTCGAGCAGCGCCTCGAGCAGCAGCCCGACGCCGAAGTTCGACACCGCCGAGCCGAAGAAGACCGGCGTCGTCGTACCGACGGCGAAGGCCTCGGCATCGAGCTCGCCCCGACGGCGTCGAGCAGCTCGACCTCCTCGGCAAAACTACCGTTACGTAAGCGTTGATTGACGGTTGATGCCGGAGGACCGTGTAGAACATCCGCGATGGCGTTCTCTCGCTATGTGGCCCTGGGGGACAGCACGACCGAGGGGCTCGACGATCCCGCGCTCGACGGGGAGGGGTTCGTGGGCTTCGCCGACCGTCTCGCGGCGCGGCTGGCGCGCGAGCGGCCCGGCATGCTCTACGCCAACCTCGCCGTGCGCGGGCGCAAGGCGGGCGAGATCCGCGCGCAGCAGCTCGAGCCGGCGCTCGCGATGCGGCCGGACCTCGCGACCGTCGTCGGCGGGCTCAACGACATCCTGCGCCCGCGCGTGAGCATCCCCGAGGTGCTCGGCGAGCTCGAGGCGATGATCTCCGCGCTGCGCGCGGGCGGCGCCACGGTCGTCGTGATGACCTTTCCCGACACAGCGTCGATCATGCCCGCCGCGCGCCCCACGCGCACGCGCGTGATCGCGTTCAACGAGG
>CAYYRT010000178.1:0-14262 GCA_964474055.1 uncultured Acidimicrobiaceae bacterium
CATGGCGATGCTGCTGCCGTTGGCGGGGGCCTTGTCGGAGGCGAAGGTCTTGGAACCGGCAAAGGTGTCCTCACGCACGGGGGGCACGTACTCCTTCCGCTTCTCCAGCCGCTCCAGTGCGTCCTTCCAGTCCCCGGGCTCCTGGTCGACCTCCTTCAGCGTCTTGAGCCAGTTCTTCCTGAGCCTGAGGAGCCGGTCCCGTGTCGGGCCGAGGAGGGTGAGGG
The DNA here is from genome assembly GCA_964474055.1 of uncultured Acidimicrobiaceae bacterium. Lineage (GTDB taxonomy): Bacteria > Actinomycetota > Acidimicrobiia > Spongiisociales > ZC4RG35 > JAICND01. The sequence continues at coordinate 225 of CAYYRT010000178.1, forward strand.
TGGCGCCGCCGTCAAGCGTCACCGTGGGGAGCGGGTCGGGTGCCGCGGGGATCTCCACGGGCCCGCCGTCGAAGGCGACGTTCCACGGCCGCTCCTGCTCGGTCAGCAGGGCACCGAGCATCTCGCCCTGCTTGGCGTCGAAGGTGCCTTCCCGTTCCGTCAGCGGCCCGATCTGGGGCCAGCCGTTGAACCACACGTCCTTCGCCGCGAACCCGAGCTCCTCATCCCGCAGCAGGACGATGGCGCCGTCGATGTGGTCGGTGTCGATGTGGGTGACGACGAAGAGCTCGAAGGCGCGGCGCTCGTCGGCTGGGATCTCGTCGAGGACCGACCGGACGCTCTCGAAGCAGCGGACCGGGCCACCGTCGACGAGCACGCGGTGCAGTGCACCTTCCTCCTTCCCGTACTCGATCAGGAGGGAGTCGCCGTGGGCGACAGGGATGCAGCGGATGCGAAGCAACGAAGGACCTCCCCCTCAGGCGCGCCGGGGGCGGAGACCCCCTTGCGGCCTTGACAAAATTGGACACTACCCCGAATTCAGTCGCACTCTGTCAAGAGTCGGACCGGTCCTCTTCTGACCTATCGCTTGGGTCGGTTCCGCCTATGGTCGCGGGCACCACAGGCAGGGGAGGGCCACCCGTGTTTCGACGACGGTCGCATCAACAAGATCCAGTTGTCCCGGCGCGGACACCTGCCGACCCCCGGGACTTGGCCGTGCGCCTGCTCACTGCCGATGACCGGGAAAGGGCCGGACTCGCGGCCGCCATCGCTGGCTCGGGCGGCCAGACCATCGGCGACGTTCTGCTCCTGCTCTGCGAGCTCGAGTTCAACGCCGAGGCGGTCGCCCAGGCCCGCGGGCTCGACGACCAGCTCTCGACGGCGGGCCGCCCACGGGGCCTGCTCGACCGAGAACCCGGGCCGCACGCTTCCGTCCGGGAGAACGGTGCGATCTTCGCTGAGCGGGTCGCAGCCGGCAACATGATGGACCACGTGATGGCGTCGGACGACCCGGAGAACGCCACAACGGCGATCAACGAACTGCTCCGTCAAGGGCCCGAGGTCGTGGCTGCTGCAGTCGGCCTGCTCGCCGAGCCGACCGCCCGGCTCCTGGCCGACGGATCGATCGAACTGGATGACGCGCTCGACTTCGCCACGGAGGAGATCGAAGCGGCCAACGACACGAGCAACGCCGAACGCGACCGCTTCGCTGCCCTACCGGCCTGGGCCCAGGCGATCGATCTCGCCTACCGCGCCTCGACGGGCGCGGCAGCGGACGACGAGCTCCGCGACCACCTCCGGTTGGAGATCCTGGCTGGCCCCACCTACGTGTCCGACCTCATCGCCATGCTGGCCAACGCCGAGTTCTTCCTCCGGGGAGGCCTGTCCCCGGAGGATGCGGAACGGATCGATGCGCAGCGCGTCAGCCAGGGTGCCCAGGTCGACGACCTCGACCAGTCCGACGACCCGCCGGCGCTGGGCCACGTCTTCGCGTTCCTCGCCCACAACGCCATCGCCGGCAACCTCACCAACGCCGATCGGATGACCAGCGACCTCAACACCATGCTCGTGGCGATGGGCGACACCGAGGCACGCGTCGGCGGCGTCGTCCTAGCCACGTTGTGGAGCCAACTCCTCGTCTGTGCCGCAGCGCTTCCCCACCAGCAGCGCGCTCTCAGTGATGTCATCGAGTTGCTCACGGGTGATGAGCTCGACCTGACGTCGCGATCGAATGCCGATGCCGTCACCGCGTTCGTGGGGCGGTGCGGCGGAACGATCCGACCCAACGCAGCCGTCCCGAAGACCGCGGCGACAGGTGCCACCGAGCCCGACCCGTCCTGGGTCCTCGGCTGGATCGTCGCCCGGACGGTCGACAGCACCACCGTGCCCACCGTCGAGACCAACTGGGACGCGACCACGTACCACGTGCTGACCACGGCAGGCAGCCTTCGCCGCTGCGAAGGGATGTACTTCGGCAGCGGGTTGACGTTCTTCGCCGACAACGCCGTGATCGCCGACGAGGCGGTGCCGTCAGAGCTCACCTCCTGGTTGACGAGCCGGCTCCGCGCCGGTCATTCGTCGTGATATCAGCTCCCGATGCCGTTCCTTTGATCGAGGCGGCAGCGGACTAGTACCGCGCCCGGAATCAGGGCCCGAGACCTCAGCGCCGTCGCCCGCACCCGGGGGGAGGGGTGCGGGCGACCGCGCAACGAGCCTCGAGTTGGTCACTGGGAGGAGACCGAACCCGGGCTCGGCCGGTGCACCAACAGCAGGTCGTCAGCGCACCGGACCACTGACCAGGCCCATCCCCTCGGCGGTCGAGGACAGGCCCGATCAGCAGACCATGAGACTCAAGTCAGGTTCGGAAAGTCCTGAGCTCGATTGGCGAACTCGGTTCGCCCGATGAGCTGGGCGTACAAGCCCGAGCGATCACCGGTCGACCGGAGACCGCTGATGCCCTCGGCTCGCTCCCCGGCGGTAGGAGCCCGGTCCAAGATCTCCCCGTAGGAATCGGCAACAAGAACACCGAGCGGTTCATCCAGGTTCGCCAACGTGCGCACCAGAGCCCGAGGCGACACCCCCGCCTCCAGCTTCTCGACCCAGTAGTCGAGACCGGCAGGGTCCGGAGCCCGATGCAAGAGCTGCTCATACACCCGGGTCACGAACCCCTCATTCGTCCCACCAGACAACCCCCAAAACTCACCAGAAGCAGCAAGATCGGCGAGAAGCTGGTCGTACCGACCACCGGCTTGTAGGCGATCGACCCAGAACGCCTTGCCCGTCGTCTCGGCGTTGCGGCCGAGCACGGTCTGGTAGGCGTCGTTGACGACCTGACCGACCGCTTCTCGCGATCGGGAGATCACGGAGGCGAAGGCCTCGGCCGAGAGACCACCATCGAGGCGTCCCTTCCAATGGGAGTACCCGGCCGGATCGGGACCCCGGAGGAGCAGCTCCATGTACACCAGCCTGACGACGGCCCCGTTCCCCGTCTCGAGGGGAGAACAGTCGATCACCACCACGTCGAGGGCGACGGTGTTGGACGCGAGGGCGGGGATCAGGAGCCCGCCGGTGAAGATGGCCGTGAGGTTCCTCACCCCGTTCGGCAACGTGCTGGTCGTCATGCGAGCCACCCCGTCGACGACGGGAGCGACACCGATCGTGGTGTCGCCGTCGCGAAACTCGACCTGGCCGGTCGTGTAGGGCTCGACCGTCGAGACGAGGGAGACGTCGTCGCCCTCACGGACGGGTCCTCCCGGCTCCACCGCGAGCGTGTGGCCCGAGGCCGTCACCTCTCCCAGGAAGAGGGGATCTCCCACCGGGATGCACGTCACCGGGTAGGTGAAGCCCTCCTCATCGGTGGTCTGGAGGTGGATCCGGTCGAGGGTGATGGGCACAACGTCGCCGGGCGCAGCATCGAGGGTGATCGAGCCGCGGGGGTTGTTGACGACGATGGTCTCGTCGACGGTGGTGAGATCGGTGGCCGGGTTGGGAGTAGTGGGGATGTTGCTTCCGTTGCTGCGGGTCAGGGAGACCCCCGTACCGCTACCCCCCGGCCCGAAGCCCAGATCGATGGTCAGTTGCCTGTCGCCGACAGGGCGGGTCGTGTTGTTGGAGACGATCTGGCTGCGGGCGTTGAGCGATCCGATGTTCTCTCGAGCGAACTTGAGGCTCAGGGTGCAGTAGCCCAAGTCGAACTCGGAGCCGACGGGCCGTGTCGATGGGACGTTCGCCTGACCGACGACGTAGGCACGGAAGCGCGTGTTGATGAGTTGGGTCGCCAGGCAATCGAACAGGGCCCCCGTCCCTTCGATCACGGTGAACGTGACGGATGCAGCTCGACGGTGAGGCTGGTCTGGAGCGTCATCTGGCCGTCGGAGTCGATCGTGCCCGCCGCCGAGCTCGGGGTCACCGGGGAGAAGTCGGCGGTGATGAGCACCGTGGTCGGCAACGGTGAGGTGATGTCCTGCCGGAGCTCCACCTGGGGCGTGGTGAACGTGCCGCCGGAGAGAGCACCGGTGGCGGTGTCGTTGGTGCCGGAGACCGAGGTGGGGTTGGTGAGGGCGTAGGGCTCCTCGGCATGGCGGATGAGGAGCTCACCGGCGACGAGGTCGAGGGTGAAGGGCTCGGCGGCCCGGGCGCTGCCCTCCGCCGCGCCGCTGGCCGGTGCGCTGGCCAGCGGGGCGACGGAGTGGGTCAGATCGCTCCCGCGACCGGGAAAATGCTTTGGGGGGGAGGGGCAAAAGCGTTGACAGAGGAAGACGCATCCCCTCTGTCACCCTTGGCCGCAACTGTCGAAACAACATCTCAGAGGGTCCCCCTGGTAGAAGAATAATCAACCGTGGCATCACCGAGGCAGCCGGAAGACCGTCAGAACGCCATCACCCACCCTTTCAGACCAATCCTTGCTGAACATGCGCGATATATCCCTGACCACAGGATCTCCCATGCCCCCCCGAGTGAGCCCAGACCCGACGGCCCGAGCCCCGCCCCGGGGCTGATCGTCGGGCTCCATCCGCGCGCTACCTTGCCCCCCGGTCTAGGCTTGCAGCGAACGCGTGTTCGCATGTCTGGTCCGGGATCTCGGAGGTGTTGTGAAGTCCGTCCCCGCCCCTCAGCAGCGGGCCCTATCACTCTTCTCAGGCGCCGGTGGTCTCGATCTCGGTCTGGAGATGGCGGGCTGGAGAATCCTCGCCCAAGTGGAGATGGATCACGACGCCGCAGAGACGCTCCGGCACCACGGGGCATGCTCGGAGATGACGGGCCTGGTGATCGAGGAGCCGATCGAATCGGTGGACCCGATGGCCCTCCGGCGCCGGCTCGGCCTCAAGGTGGGCGAGCTGGAGCTCTTGGCGGGAGGCCCACCATGCCAACCGTTCACCACCTCTGGGCTCCGCCAAGCGCTCCAAGACCGCCGGGCCTCGTCCCTCTTCCCGAAGTACCTGACGTTCGTCGACGCCTTCAAGCCGAAGGCACTCCTCATCGAGAACGTCGATGGGATGCTCTCGGCTGCCCTGCGCCACCGTCCGCTCAGCCAACGAGGCAAGACGCACCGGCCCCTCGGGGAGGAGGAGATGAAGGGCTCGTTCCTCCGTTGGTTCCTCAGTGAGGTGGCCAAGCGAGGCTATTCCCTGTCATGGGGCGTGGCCGAGGCAGCCGACTACGGCGTGCCGCAGCTTCGCCAACGAGCCATCGTCATCGGGGTCAAGGGCCAGCAGCCCTGCTTTCTCCCTGAGCCCACTCATGGCCAACCGGGCCTGCCCGGGTACCGCACTGTCCGCCAGGCGCTGGCAAAGGTCGGAGATCTCGGGTCGGTCCAGCCGCTGAGCGAGCGCAAACGGGCCGTATACGCCCAAGTCCCGGCGGGCGGCAACTGGCGCGACCTCCCCGAAGACGTCCAAGAGTCCACCATGGGGGCAGCGTTCGTTGCCGAGGGGGGGAAGAGCGGCTGGTGGCGGCGGCTCGCGTGGGATGCACCGGCACCGACGATCCTCGGGATGCCGGACCACTCCTCCACCGCACTCGTCCACCCTGAGGAGCTGCGGTGCCTCTCGGTCAACGAGTGTGCGGTTCTCCAATCCTTCCCTCCAGGCACCCACGTCGCCGGGACGAGCCGATCGCAGTACCAGCAGATCGGCAACGCCGTCCCACCGTTGCTGGGTGAGACCCTCGGCCGGCACCTGGCCACGTTCCTCGACGACGGCAAGAGCACCACGCCAACAGCTCCCGCCTGGCGCCGCGCCTCCGCCAACCGCCGCATCGGAACCCATGGCTGGGTCATCTCGACCAAGACCGGGCCCCGATTCACCCTGTCCGTCCGGGTCCGTGCCGATCACATCTGGGCCCACATCGCGGACGCCGACGTTGCCTGATCCCGGTCTCGATCCATCCCAACGGGAGACCTTGGCCCGAATCCGTCAGGCCGCAGGGCTGAAGGACGGCGAGGGCCCTTCCGACGAACGGCTTCTCGCCGGCATCAACGGCTTCGTCGAGTCGTTTGACTTCCGCTACATCAAGGTCATCCGGGAGGCCGTGAAGAAGTACCGACCGCTCATCATCGGTCGGGTCAACCCGCTGGTGCGCAAGATGCAGCTCCAAGGCCTGTCCGCCGCGGATGTGGCCGCTCGTCTGGTCAACGACTGGGCCGCGAGGAACTTCGTCACCGCGGGTGGCTTCGCCATCGAAGAGCTGGCGATCGGTGTCGGTGACAACGTGGAGAAGTCCTCGACGGAGGGGATCGACCTCCAAGAGCACACCACCGAGGTAGATGGCAGCCTGACCTATGACCTCTACGTCCTGAAGAGCGGACCGGTCACCCGGAACTCCGACATCCTCAGTGCGCTCAAGAGGAACTCGAAAAAGGCCGAGAAGCTCCTCAGGCAGAACAAGTCGGTCAAAGCCGTCATGGCGCACTACGCCATCGCGACCGGCAAGACCTCCTCAAGCTTCGAGGACGGCGTGAACCGTCCCTCCTCGGAGGAGCTTTGGGCGAAGATCACCGGGCTCGACAAGACCAGGGCTGTCGATCTCATCGTGGCGATGGCCACCGAAGCCGGCGCGCTCGTCGAACAAGACGCAGCCGAGATGCTCGAAGGCCTGCGTCGGCTGGTCCAGGCATACATCGAACACCCGGACCAGCCCGGCACGGTCGACTGGGACTGGATCGTCTCCCGGACCATGCGAGACAGGAAGACCTGGGCCAAGGAGGACCGGGACCGCCACAAGCGGGCCCTCGAGGTCATGGCCCAAGAGCAAGCAGCTCTCTCGGAGGTCGCGACGATGGCCGCGACGGCTCCCGAGGTCGATGACGAAGATCCCCCGGGGATCGACGCAGGCGGACCACCGACGAGCTGACCGACCGTCATGCCCTGCTGGCACCAGATACCACACCTGATGGGGGTGACGGCGCCCGCCAGGGGCTTCGTGCGTGGCACCCCCAACGGGATTCGAACCCGTGCCGCCACCTTGAGAGGGTTGTGCGATCCGGGCTGGCGAGGGCCGATCGGCGGTGCTCACCCACCCACCGGCTATCGCATAGATCCAGGTCAGAGACCTGACGAACGAAGGCCCGATCGGAGTCTTCGTTGACGGCCAGGCTCGCTCTGGACACAATAAGGACACATTCCTGCTCGTAGCTCGCAGGGCGCCGGAGACGTCGCACGAGAGCTTCCTCATCCCACCAGGGCCTAGGGCCCTCGGAGAGGAACTCCCATGCCACGCCGGCGCTACAGCAAGCCCATCGCCACCTTCGAGTTCGGAACCCGCGTGTACGCCCCGTCCGAGGCGATGCCCGACTACCGCGTCATCGCCAAGGACCCCGTCGGCAAGCGGATCTTCCACCGGCTGCCCACCGAGGAGGAGGCCCGGCGCCGGGCCCGCGACATCGAGGCGACCCTCGCCAGCGCTCGGATCATGCCCGGACGACTCCGGGCTCCTGCCACCGTCGACCAGCTCATCGAGCGGTACCTCGCCAGCCTGGGATCCCGCTCGACCCGCTACCAGGAGCGCCAGGAGTACCTGCTGCGCATGTGGGTGCGACCCGTGATCGGTGGACTGCGCATCAACGCCTGGACGCCATCGGACTCGGAACAGGTCCTCGATCGGGCACGAGCGAGCCTCGGCCCGGCAACGGTCCAGAACGTCGGGTCGGCCATGCGCTCGCTGGTGACCTTCGCCTTCAAGAACCGCTGGATCGTCCGAGAGGCCGACCCCATGTGGCTCGTGAGCTACAGCCCCACGGCGGAGCACCAGGGCGAAGCGGTCGGGTTCATCCCTCGGTCGGCCCTCCCCAACGAGCACGATTGTCGCCGACTCTTCACGGCGCTCTCGGAGGCGGGCCATCCTCAGTGGGCCTTGGCGATGGACCTCAAGCATCGCAGTGGCGTCCGTTGGGGGGAGCTGATCGCCCTCCGCCCGCTCGACCTCACCTTCGGTACCCAGCGGGTCGTCCGCATCCGCCGAGCGGTTGAGCAGTCGCGCCACACCCTCACCGTCAAGGAGACCAAGAACCGCCAGAAGCGGGAGTCGGTCTTCCCCTCCAGCCTGGAGGCGCAGCTTCAAGACTGGTGTGCCAAGGTCGAGCGCACTCAGGGGCCTGATGGCCTGCTGTTCCCAGCGCCGGACGGCGGCTTCGCCAACCGGCGGACCTTCCAGCGCACGTGGGCCCGGGCGGCGCTGGCGGCGGGGCTGCCCATGAACTCCAAGACCTCAGCGGTGTGGCACCCACACGACCTGCGCCACTTCGCCGCCTGCTGGATGCTCTTCGACGTCGGCCTCGACCCCGCCGCCGTCAGCGCCATGCTGGGCCACGCCAACGCCGCGTTCACCCTCAGCCGCTACGTCGGTGTCCGAGGCGACCTCGCCACCACGGCCACGGCTGCCACCGACGCCTGGTAGCGCCCTCCTCACTTCGAGCCAACTAGGCGCTCATACCGCCCATGGTTGGGTGGACGTGGCCCTCGCCCTCAAGCATGGCTCGCACCGAGTCCAGCACCATCTCAGGACTCTGCCGCATGACGACCGTCTTCTGATCGGAGTCCACATGAACCAACCCACCCGATGCTCGCTCCAGCCACAGCATCTGAGCGTCCATCTCCTCGCGGGTGATGGCGGCCTTCCACTCGGCGTTGTCCTGACGAACAGACTGGTAGTAGACCACCTCGCCCTCAGCGTGGGTCTGCTGTCGCTCCCAGATCGCCTCTAGCACCGCCGGGTAGTTGAACGCAGCGTTCGGCCGGGCCAGGTCCGCGAGGCTTTCACGCATCTCGTCGGGCGTCTGAACCGGTTGCAACAGTCCGAGCACCACATCGAGGGGGTAGTGGTATCGGTGCAGCAAGTCATGGAGCTCAAACAGCACGTCAAGGCGAACAGCCGACACCCCACCAACGGCCTTGCACTCCTCAAGCACCGCCGCCTCGCTGCCGTTCTGAGCGATGCCCGCAAAGTCACGGGCGACGATGATTCCGTGCGCAGCACCGACCTTCTCTCGGTGGCTGGCCACGCCGCCGACGTGCGCACGCAGGTTGCCGACCGGATCACGGCTGCCCTTCGCTTCCACCGCGACCTTGTATTGGCCCGGGCCGATCGGTGCGACCACCAGCACATCGGTGTTGCCTGAACCAGCCACACGCACGGCACGGAAGCCCATGTCGATGAACAGGTCACGCAGCGCAAGCTCAAACGGGGCGTCACCGCCATAGGACAGCTCGCGGGCCTTCTCCTGAAGTTCGTCCGGTCCCTGCTGGAAACGCCGTGCGACCTCTCGGAAGAACCCGTCCCGCCAGGAGATGACCGCTGCCGCGACGTCCGTGCCCAGCCCCTGGTCGATCATGTAGCCCTCTAAGAGCACTTCGCTGACGGCGAACACGTCGAACAGACGCCGGATCTTGTTCCCCCGCTGGCCGCCGCCGATCTGACGCTCGATAGCCGAACGGAACGGATGAGCCGTGTTGATCGAGAAGTTGCCGTCATCACCGTCGTAGGCAGCAACAGGGCTGTCCACGCCGACGGGCTGGCGGGCCAGGAAGTCGTCGTTCTCCGGGTTCGGGAAGCGCTCCTCCTGATGGTGCGCAGCGCTGTAGCCCGCCAGCGGGTCGTGCCAGAGCTCCCGCAGGTTCGTCGGCAGGATCGAGGACACCATCTGCTCGATGTGCGCCTTCTCCTGCATCTTGTCGGTCAGACGCCTTGCCACTCGGTACAGCGCCTGCTCGATGATCCGCAGTGCCCGCGTCTCGGGCCGACTGGAGGACAACCGCTCTCGATCCGCCAGCAGTGCCCGGTCGAGCCCGTCGGCCCAGATGACGATTTGGGATCGGTAGAGCGCACCGAAGGACGGGTCGTGCAGCAGGTGCTGGTAGTCGTCTTCGTTGAGCAGGCGACCACGGACCATCACGAAGAAGCCGAAGCTGCGCCCGATCTCGGCAGACCCTCGCTCCAGCAGCGAGTCGGCGTAGACCCGAAGCTCGACCTTGATGTCCCCCAGCTGCGACACCGTGAACGCTGTCTCGCCTTCACTGAACACGACATCGCCCGAGACGACGCCCTCGCTCTTGGCGACCTCCCAGTCAGTGATGATCTGCCGACGGATCTCGTCCGACAGCCCGTCCAGGTCGTGTGCGGGCTGCTTGGCCGTCAGGACCTGCTTGGCCTCGTCGTCGTTGACCCACATGGTGAACCCAGGGCGGTTCGGCAGACCATTACCAAGCACCCGGCGGAGCACGCCCGCATAGATCGGCGAGTCGAGTTCACGGAGGTCCTGGACCACCGCCACGGTCCACTGTGGCTCCTTGAAAAGTTCGGAAGCCGCCCTCGGCAAGGTGCCGGTGTTGAACAGCGTCGCCAACCAGGCTTCGGCCTCGTCCCGGCTGAGCGAGCGCATCGGAGCCTTGACCTCCTGCTGCTTCGGTTCATCCGACGAGGGCTCGCCGTCGTCCAGCAGGTTGATCTGGCTGAAGTCAAAGTCGACGAGAAGGTAATGGTCGCCCCGGTGGGCCAGGTGAGCGATCCGGGTCCCGAGGGCGTAGGCGGCCAGCTTGCCGATGCCGAACTTGCCGATGACATCGCGGTTGCCGACCCGGCGTGCACCTGGCGCGTTCTTGGGGGACCGGGCTACCCACCACAACCGCCGCAGGCCCATCTCGTCCATCGAGTCGCCGTCGTCAAGGACCACGACGGAGCTGTGGGTGTATTGCCCCTCAAGATAGACGAGCACGTTCGACGCGCCGGCGTCGTAGCCGTTGACGACAAGCTCCTCGATCGCCTTGTTCGGCGACGAGTACAGATGCTGCGAAAAGTGCTGGATGATGGCGTGGTCGATCGTGACCGCGACTTCCTTCAGGGCCGTGCCAGGCAGCGGCGCCTCGACCTCCTCGTCATCCACTCGTCACCCTCCCTGCGCCGAAGTCCAGCCGGTCAGCGTGGGGCGGAGATTACAGCGCGTTGTCACGGCACTCCCTGACAGCGGCGTGCCTCGGCGGCCTCGCCGATACCGCTGCGGGACCGTGGTACATTCGTTCGCCCGCGTGCCCCGTAGCGACCTGGCCGCAGCGCGGGCGCTCTGGAGCCGAGGCCCACGCCGTGCCAGCTGAGACCAAGCTCCACGCCGTCAGCTTGTTCACCAACTGCGGGGCGGGCGATGTCGGCTATGCCGGCGCTGGCTTCACCTTTGACGTCATGGCCGAGTTGTTGAAGGACCGTCTCGCCGTCGCCGAGCTGAACCACCCGGGCGTCACGCCCATTGGTGGCGACCTGCGTGCAACTCTCCCCAAGGTCATTTCCGGCTGGCGAGAACGGCACGGCACCCGATCTCCGGACCTCCTCGCTGCCTGCCCGCCTTGTCAAGGCATGAGCACCGCTCGGGGCAATCGCGGCGCTGACGCTGATGTCGAAGCGGGCGAGCGCGACCCGCGGAACCTCTTGGTCGAGGTGATCGCGGACGCCGCCGACGAGCTTCAGCCGCGGGCGATCGTGGTGGAGAACGTCTACGCCTTCCTCACCCGCAAAGTGAAGCATCCGGTCACCGGGCTGCCGGTTTCGGCGGCGGCCTACCTCCGGAGCCGCCTGGCGGATGCGTACGAGGGGTTCGCGATGGCTTCGGACCTTGCCGACTTCGGCGTCCCGCAATCCCGACGTCGATCGTTCCTAACCTTCCTTCGTCGAGGGGAAGCCGCCCTGTCGATGCTGGAGGACCGGGGCTTGGTGCCCTTCCCTGCTCCGACACACGCGGCCGAGCCGATCACCGTGCAACACGCGCTCGAGGCCGCCGAGCTTGCCCGGCTCGACGCCGCCTCGCTCGACACCGCCATATCGCCCGACGATCCCTACCACCGCGTGCCGGTCTGGACGACGGACCGCTACCAGATAATCGCTGCCATCCCGCCTCACACGGGTGCCTCGGCTTGGGAGAACGATGCCTGCCCTGAATGTGATTCCGTCGGAATCGCGCGAGAGCTGCCTCGCTGCCCCGAATGCAACGCCCTGCTGCTCCGTCCGGTCGTGCAAGACGGTAAGGACTACCGGCTGATCACCGGCTTCCCGACGAGCTACGCCCGAATGCCCGCAGGGCGACCGGCCACCACCATTACCACCGCCAGCGGACGGGTCGGTAGCGACTACACGATCCACCCTTGGGAGAACCGGGTGCTCTCGATGCGCGAGTGCCTGATACTTCAGACCTTTCCCGAAACCTTTGACTGGGGTGACACGCTCGAGCGGTTCGGCCACACCAGGCTTCGCGCCATGATCGGCGAAGCCGTTCCGCCGGTCTTCACCCGGCGCCATGGTCAGATTCTGGCAACGCTGCTCCGGGGCAAGCGGCCGAAGCTCTGCATGGCCGCTGACGACGCTCGGGTTGCGCGGGCTCAGGCTTCGCTCGACCGGGCGAAGGCGCAGACGCTCGCATTGGGATGACCGGCCGCCCGGCCAGGTCGGATGCCGGCTGGACCTCCACACCTGCCACCCGCCGGAAGATGCAGGCCCAGGGGCGGGCAAACACGGAGCCCGAACTAGCGCTCCGGCGCGAGCTGCACCGGCGAGGACTGCGCTACCGCCTCCATGCGCGCGTGGTCCCGGGGACCAACCGCCGGACAGTCGACATCGTGTTCCCCTCCGCTCGCGTTGCCGTCTTCGTCGACGGTTGCTTCTGGCATGGATGCCCAGCACACCGGCAGGCACGACCACAGACCAACACGGCGCTCTGGATCGACAAGATCACCAACAACGCGGCCCGTGACCGGGATACCGACGCCCGGCTCACCGAGGCCGGGTGGACCATCGTGCGGATCTGGGAACATGAGAACCCGAGCGAGGCGGCTGACCGAATCGAGCAGGCTGTCCGGCGGTACACGGTCTAAGGGGGATCAATGGACGATCAGGAGCGAGTGGCCGTCGCCCTTGAAGCCGACCCGCGGTGGGTGGCCGTCCGCGCGTGGCTCAATGGTGACCGGCGTCTTGAGATCGCGCATCAACTGCGGGTCGCTGTCGACCTGTTTCAGGCACTGGAGATCGATCACCCACCGGACGACAACTTCGCCGGAGTCCGAATCAGCCAACTGCCGCCGTCGCATCCGCTCGCCATGATATGGCCCGTGCCAACCGAGGCCCTCCGTCGCCTCATGTTTCACGGGGCTCGCATACTGAAGGCCTCTGCCACCCTGATCGAACACGGAGGAGCCGAACTGACGACGTCATTGCAGGTGTTGGGGCGCTCGCTACTTGAGGCAGTTGCTCAGGTTCGGTGGGTGTGCCAGTCGTGGCGGGAGCAGGAAACCTCGGCGCTCAGCGAGGACCAGTCTCTAAGGACGTTGACCGCACGGGTCGCGCTGCTACATCTCGGCGGCGCCGCTGATCAATGGCGAGAATCCGACCAGTTTCAGTTCGATGATCTTGAGACGATGGTTGCTCAGCTCATCGACGTGCAGAACCTCGTCTCGAAAGTATTCGGAGCTGGATGCGTCGACTTCTCCAAGACCAACGCCCAGAATTGGAAGGTCGACGGAGAGGTTCGTCCGAGGATCACCACCATGGTCGAAGAGACCGGAACTGAGATCTACTCAGGTGGCTTGTCGCCGGCGTCCCATTACACGACCCCTTCACTGAGCGTCCACGCCAGCCTCGGCAGCGACCTTGGGCAATACCTAGAGATCGACGCCGGCACCCACCACTACAAGGCCTTCACTATCAGCCCAACGGCCGTCGAGGGGTGGGCGCGCTATCAGGTGGTGTGGTTCCGCTGGGCCGGCGAGCTCGTCAGTTCCGTTCACGGCTGGCCGACGGCTGAACTCGCGGCGTCGGACGAGGAGGCCCAGGCGATCTTCGGCGGACCGATCAGTTGCCGGTAGTAGCGATCGAGATTCGGATCGTCCGTCCCGTCCACCGTCTCCGGATCCGTCGCCGATGCCAGTGCCTGGGAGCTGCGGATGCGGAACGCGTCGAGGTCTTCCCCGTCGCGTCTCAGGCCGAGGATCTCGTCGCGGAGTCGCGTCACGTCGGCTGCGATCTGCTCCCCCACCGCTGCGAAGTGGACGCCGGGATCCGGAATCGCTGC
>CAYYRT010000179.1:0-5612 GCA_964474055.1 uncultured Acidimicrobiaceae bacterium
GCGGGAGATCGAGTTTCTGGCTCCTTCGGTGCTGTCGTTGATGGGTGAGCGCAGACGGCACGGTCCCTGGGGTCTGGCTGGTGGCGGGCCCGGCGCCACCGGTGAAGACTGGTTGCTGAGGCACCGGGGCGGCGAGGAACGCCTGCCAGGCAAGGTGACCATCGACGTCGAACCCGGCGACCGCCTCCTGGTTCGGACTCCAGGCGGTGGCGGTTGGGGTGCCGCCTGAAAACTAAAACCACCAAACCGCGCTTTTATCACCCAGACCCATCGGAAACCGATGGGTCTGGGTAGCTAAAGCGAGCAACGGGGCCAGCAACGGCCGGCGACGGTCTTCCAATCGGTTCGGAAAGCCGTCATGTTGTGGGCGTGGCCCCGGATCGACTGATTCGATCGTTCACCAGTATTCAGATGGGCCTGGTGGCTCGCCGTCAGTTGGTCGCAGGCAACGTCACGGATTCCGCGATTCGAAGGCGGATCGATTCGGGAATGCTCGAAGAACTAACCCCGAGGGTGCTCAGGCTTTGTGGTGTGCCGGCGTCGGACCCGCAAAGGTTGCTCGCTGCCCAGCTTCACACCGGTGCCACGGCCCTCCTGTCCCACACGACGTCGGCCGGGTGGTGGGGTATCGCCGGGTTTCGCCTCGACCCGATTCACGTGGCGATCGAACGCAACCACCACTGGGAAGAAGGAAGCCCCGCGGTCGTCCATCACGCAACGATCATTCCGGAGGGAGAGAGGAAGGTCCTCAACGGAATCCCGGTGTGTTCGCCCGCATTGACGATCTTTCAGCTTGCCGGTGCCATCTCCGGCGATCGAGTCGCGCGGGCACTGGACAGCGCCTGGTCACTGCGCCTGCTCGATGGTTTGACGATGGCCCGACTGCTGGAGACGCTCGCCAGACCTGGTCGCAACGGGATCAAGCTGATGCGGACCCTGCTCGAGGAGCGTGGAGACGATTGGATTCCTCCCGCTTCGAATATCGAGCATCGCTTCGACGACATCATGCGTCGGGCCGGGATCTTCACCTTTCGGCGTCAGGTCAAACTCGGTGACGAGACCTTCACGGGAAGGGTGGATTTCCTCGATAGCGAGTTGCCGCTGGTGGTCGAGGTCCAGAGCGAGCGTTATCACACCGCGTTGACCGACAAGGCCAGGGATGCGAACAGACGGGCCGCGCTGGAGGCTCAGGGCTTCGTCGTGATCGAGGTATGGGACTTTGAGATCTTCCATGCCCCGTGGCTCGTGATTGAGCGGGTCCAGGAGGCTCGCCGGCGCCTGCTCGCAGCAGCCTGACCCTGCCATCATGACCGTTGTGTGCGCAAGCCTTAAACGGGTCGACGCTTTCGCGACCCAGACCCATCGCAAAGCGATGGGTCTGGGTGATAAAAGCGCGGTTAGATGAGCCTGGTTGAGGATCTCCGCGAGTTGGTTGGCGGCCAGCATGTGTTGGATTCGGGGTTAGCGCGACACCTCTATTCAAGGGACGCCGGTGTCTACGAGGGTTCGGCCGAGGTGGTGGTGCTCCCGGCCGATACCGCTGAGGTAGCTGGAGTGGTCCGCCTGGCCAATCAACACGGCGTGCCGCTCGTTGCCAGAGGAGCCGGGACCGGTCTTGCCGCCGGGGCGGTACCTACTGAAGGCGGGGTCGTGCTGAGCACGACCCGCATGAATCAGATCGAAGAAATCGATGTCCGCAACCGGACGGCCTGGGTCGGCCCAGGAGTCATCAATCTCGATCTCACCCGGGCCACCACTGGGCTCGGGCTCCACTTCGCCCCGGATCCCTCCTCCCAGGCCGCCTGCACGATCGGGGGGAACGTTGCCAACAACTCGGGTGGTCCCCACTGCCTGGCGGAGGGGTCAACGGTCAGCCACGTTCTCGCTCTCGAGGTCGTCCTCGCCGACGGCACTGTCACCGTCGTCGGAGGGGAGGCCCCCGATCCAATCGGCCTCGATCTGCGGGGGGTCATCGTCGGATCGGAAGGGACTCTGGCCATCGTCACCAAAGCTCTGGTCAAGTTGACACCCAACCCACCCGACGTCCGCACCATTCTTGCGTCGTTCACCTCGGTCTCCGACGCCGCCGCAACAGTCTCGGGAATTATCGCCGCCGGGGTCGTCCCCGCCGCTCTCGAAATGATGGACCAGGCGATGATCGAAGCCGTCGAGAACTGGCTCCATGCCGGGCTGCCTACCTCGGCTGCCGCGGTCCTCCTAGCGGAGGTGGTGGGCGAGACCGAAGCAGTGGAAGCGGAAGCAAGGCTCATCGTCGACATCGCCAATTCGAAACAGGCCGAAGAAGTGCGAATCGCCCAGGACGAGACCGAACGCGTCCTTCTCTGGAAGGGCCGCAAGTCAGCCTTTGGTGCGGTGGCCCAGGCCGCACCCAACTACTACCTGCACGACACCGTGGTCCCGAGGACGCGCCTGGTGGCGACGATGGAGGAGGTGTACCGGATCGGTGAGAGGCACGGGCTGAAGATGCTCAACGTCTTCCATGCCGGCGATGGCAATCTCCACCCCTTGATGGCGTTCGACGCCCGGGTGCCGGGGATGTTGGAGAAGGTTCAGGCGGCAGCCGACGAGCTGGTCGAATTGTGTGTTCGCGAGGGTGGCGCTCTCTCCGGTGAACACGGAATCGGGCGGGAAAAGCGAGACCTCATGCCGTTGATGTTTGGTGAGTACGACCTCGATGCTCAGGCAAGGGTCAAGGAAGTGTTCGACCCGGGAGGCGTTTTCAACCCGGGCAAGGTGCTTCCCGCCGGCTCTCGTTGTTTTGACGTCGGAGGCCGACTTCCCGACGGGGTCTGGGTTTGACCTCCCTGCGGGTCGAACTGGCTCGTCTGGCCGCCTCGATGCGGCCCGAGATCCCGGGTCTTCCCGAAGCCGACATCACTGCGGCGCCCCATTCGATCGAGGAAGTGGCCTCCCTCCTGGAGAAGTCCACGAGTTCCGGGCTCAAGGTTTTGGTTTGGGGCGGCGGCACCCATCAGGGATACGGGGGCCGGGTCGAGCCGGATCTGGTGCTTGTCACCACTCGACTCAACCGGACGATCGCGTGGGAGCCGGAGGACCTCACCCTGGTGGTCGAAGGCGGGGTCACGGTGGATGCGCTGGAGAGGACGCTCCAGACCAAACAACAAACCGCCGTGCTGCCAGAGAACCCGGGCCCGGCAACAGTGGGTGGCACCGTCGCGGCCGGCGTTTCCGGTTATCGCCGCAGCCGATACGGACCTACTCGTGACCGTCTCCTGGAGGTCACCCTGGTGACAGGTGACGGACGGATAGTGCGGGGTGGGGCGCGGGTGGTGAAGAACGTCACCGGTTACGACCTGCCGAGGCTGGCGGTCGGCTCGTTTGGGGCCCTCGGGGTGATCGTCTCGGTCTGTCTGAAGTTGTGGCCGACGCCGCCAGCTACTGCCACCGTTACGGTCACGGACAAGGAACGAGCAATCAACCTCGTCTATCGGCCGCTGGCCGTTCTCTCCGAGCGGGACCGAACCCGGATCTACCTCGGGGGGACCGAGGCTGAGGTAGCCGCCCAGGTAGGGCGGTTGGCCGGTGAGTCGGTGGTGGGTCTTGAATGGCCGGCTGAGCCTCCCGGTCCGATTCGTTGGTCGCTGCGGGTGCCGCCTGCTCAGTTGGAAGCAGGTTTGGCCCGTTTGCCCACCGCCTGGAGTTATGTCGCCCAAGACGGTGTTGGGGTAATCGACATCGGTGCCACCGCCCAGGACCCTGCCGACCTCCGTTCCTGGGCTGAGTCGGTGGGAGGTTCACTGGTACTGGTCTCCGCCCCACCCGCCGCGTACCAAGACTTGGAACCGTGGGGGTCCACCCTGGCGGCGTCCATCGAGTTGCAGCGCAAGCTGATCGCAGCCTTTGATCCTGCCCGGATCCTCAATCCCGGCCGCCTTCCCGGTGGTCTCTAGTGGTCTGGGTGACGGATCTCCGACCCACCCCGAACGAGTTGGCCGCGTGCGTCCACTGCGGGTTATGTCTTCCCCACTGCCCAACGTTTCGTATCACGGGTCTGGAAACGGCCTCTCCACGGGGTCGTCTAGCCGCCATGAACGCGGTCAACGACGGCGCGATCTCGATCGACGAAGTGTTCGACGACGTGATGTCGTTCTGCCTCAATTGCCGGGCCTGTGAGGCGGTCTGTCCGAGCATGGTTCCTTTCGGGCGGGTGATGGAAGGCGCTCGGGCAGAACTGACCGTCCAACGTCCCTCCACATCGCGTCGGGTCCGTCATTTTCTGCTGGGTCGATGGCTGCCATCAACCCGGTTGATGACCTTGACCACCGTCGGGGTCGGGCTCATGCAACAAACACGAGCATCTCGCCTTCTGCCCAAGCCGCTGCGGCGCAACTTCGCCGGGATTCGCGCGGTCAAGAGGAGGGCGACAACTCGGGGGCAGACATTCGAACCGTCCGGCCCGCTCCGGGGCACCATTGGCCTGCTCGACGGCTGCGTCATGGGCCCGTGGTTCTCCGACGTTCACAGGGCCACAATCGAGGTACTGGTCGCCGCCGGGTACCGGGTCTTTGTTCCGGAGACGCAGACTTGCTGTGGGGCGTTGGCGGCGCACGATGGAGCTGCCGGCGTCGCGTCCCGGCTGGCAAGGACCAACCTGGCGGCTTTTGCAGCGACTGACCTGATCGTGGCCAACGCCGCCGGATGCAGCGCCCATCTCAAGGAGTACGAGCGGTGGGTGGAGGGAGGTGAGCGGCTGGGGGCGAAGGTCCGAGACGTCACCGAGCTTGTCGCCGAACTGATCGCCCAAGGCGTGTTGCCGACCAGCCCGCTGGATCGGGGGCCGGTTGCCGTCCAGGACCCGTGCCATCTCCGTCATGCCCAACGCATCGTGGCGGCTCCCCGCCAGATACTGGTGGCGGCCGGTTACCAGCCCGTCGAGGTAGACCCCGATGGACTCTGCTGTGGTGCCGCCGGGATATACAGCCTGCTCGAACCGCAGGCCTCGGCTGAGTTGGGTCAGCGCAAGGCTGCCCAGGTAAGGGCCAGTGGCTCCACCCTCGTTGCCTCCGCCAATCCGGGATGCGAGATGCAGCTCCGATCTCACCTGGACGGCTGGCATCGGATCGCCCATCCGGTCGAGCTTTACCACGAATCGGTCATTGTTCGAGCCACCTGAGGCCGATCGGTATCCTTGCCAGTGAATGGAGGCCGTACGCTGACCGACACCAGCAGCCGCGTGTTCTCGTCTCGCGCCAATTGGAAGCACTACGTGCGACTCGCTGCCAACGCCTTCGCCACGATGCTCGACCTGGGAATGTTCGCGTTTGCGGCGGCCTTGATCGGCCTGGCCGCGGCAATCCTGCTGATCACCGTCGGCGTCGTCGATATGGAGATCGACCTCAGCACGGGACCGCTGCTGGTTTCGTCGCTGGTGCTGATCGTGGTGGGCTGTTTTGTTGCGGGTATTGCGTCGGAGGGCCCTATCAGGCGCAACCGGAAGATCGTCGGTAACTCCGAGTTGGAGATCGCCTTAGCCCGGGCGGTGTCGGCGGTGGTGGTGGGGCTGCTGTTTCTCCTGGCCGCACGTCAACTGCAACCGTTGGTGGACGACGTGCCATCACCTCTCAACATGG
>CAYYRT010000180.1:0-7570 GCA_964474055.1 uncultured Acidimicrobiaceae bacterium
GTCTCAAACCCGAGGCCACCGCCCCCGACCAGGCCAGCGATAATCACCATTGCTAGCACCATCATGATCACCTGGTTCACACCCAGCATGATTGTTGGCGCCGCCAGGGGGAGGCGAACCCCGTACATGGTCTGGCGGGCCGTGGCGCCAAAGGTTTGAGAGGCTTCGATCGACTCGCTCGCAACCTGGCGGATACCAAGGGCCGTGATTCGGACCCCGGGCACGATGGCGTAGAGAACCGAGGCGATGATTCCGGGAACCTGGCCGACAGTGAAGAGCATCACCACGGGAATTATGTAAACGAAAGAGGGAACGGTCTGGAGAAAGTCGAGGATCGGCCCGAGGACCTTTTCTACCTTCGGTCGCCGGCCTGCCCAAATCCCGAGTGGGATGGCAACCGCCACCGATATGAGCACGGCTGCCACCACCTGGATCAAGGTGATGATGGACAGCTCCCACATGCCTATAGAGCCCACAATCAGAAGTGCCACCGTCGAAAACAGCGCCAGGCCAGGGCCCTTCCATTTCCAAGAGATCCAGGCCGTGCCGAAGATCAGAACCGGCCAAGCAACCGTGCCGACCAGAAAGTCACGCACTGGGATAAGGAGGTCGGCCACGATGAAGTCGTTCAATGGGCGGGTCAGAAATGAGAGATTGTCCCGCGCCCACACAACGATGGCATCGAGTGGGTCGAGGATCCTTACGCCCCACACCGTCGGAAATTCGATCGCGCCCGTTGCCCGGCCCACGATTACGAGCCCACCGATGATGGCGAGACCGCCAAAGATCCAGCGCTTGTCGATCTGTTTGGTCCGGTCACCCTCAGCCAGTGATCGGCTGACGCGATCCAGCACTATTGCCACGGCCACGATGGCCAAGCCAGCGGCCACACCTCGTCCGGGTCGGCGCAGACGCAGGGTATCCATCACTTCCTGACCCAACCCGCCAGCTGCCAGCAGGGTGGCGAGCACGACGATCCCGAGTGCCATCATGATCGTTTGATTGACGCCGGTCATGATCGTGGGCAGTGCCATCGGAGCCTGCACCTTGATCAGGGTTTGGCGGTTGGTCGACCCAAAGACTCGGGCCGCCTCCACCGCAGCAACCGGGACCTTGTTGATCCCCAATGCGGTGAGCCGCACGACTGGCGGCAGGGCGTAGATCACCGTGGCTATCGCGGCAGGAACCTTGCCGACGCCGAAGAAGAGCAGCATCGGGATGAAATACACCGGCGCAGGAATCGTCTGCATGGCGTCGAGCACGGGACGCAGGGCCTGTTCGAATCGGAAGCGGAACGCCGCCAGCACTCCCAGGGGGACCCCGATTCCGACTGCAATCATGACCGACACCCCCATCAACGCCAGTGTCTCGATGGTCGGTTCCCAAAGACCGACAAGGCCCGGGTAGACCATGGCAAGTCCCGCTATGAGACCGGAGCGCCAGTTCCCGTTGCGAGCGATGATCGCAAACACGGCAATCGGGAGCACAAACCAGGGCAACCAGAGCAATAACTCCTCGATTGCGGTGAGGCCCCAATTGACTGCTGCTGTTACCGGCTGAAAGAAGCCGGTGAAGACCACGTGGGTTTGCCGGTTGGCTCGAGCCCACGCCTCGAATTGGTCGATCGGCCCGGAGATAACGGTGTCCCCTATGGCCGGAAAGGCGCGACCAGAGAACAGAAGCTGCAGGCCGATAACGCCCGCCCCGAGAACAAGCCAGGAAACCACGGTCCGGTCGAGGCGTCGGATTGCGAGGCGAGGGGGTGCCTTGACAGCTTCGGTCATTCCTCGTCCTCTAACACGTGGGCTACGGCCTTCCGATCGACTATCCCCACCGCCTCCCCACTGGCATTGTCCACCCCCACCGGATTCGAGTCGCTAAGAAGGTGCGGAAGCACCCGCTCAATCGTGTCCTCGAGATGCACTCGATGAGAAGCCCCCTCTGAAGACCCGGGCTTAGTCACCGCGGCGGCGGTCAGCACCTTCGTCTTGGGAATGTCCTTCGTGAACTCCCTCACATAGTCGGTCTGAGGGCTGGTGATCAACTCAGCAGCAGTTCCCACCTGGTCAAACACGCCATCTTTCATGATGGCGATCCGATCGCCGAGTTTGATCGCCTCAGCGAAGTCGTGGGTGATGAAAACGATGGTCCGTTGCATGCTCTCCTGGAGGCGGATCAACTCGTCCTGCATGTCGCGGCGGATCAGCGGATCAAGGGCCGAGAAGGGCTCGTCGAAAAAGAGAATCTCAGGGTCCACTGTCAGCGCCCGCGCCAGACCCACCCTCTGCTGCATCCCCCCCGAAAGTTGCTGCGGGTAATGGTTCTCCCACCCCTTGAGCCCGACGATCTCGAGCACCTTGGTGGCGCGTTCCATCCGCTCGGCCTTCTCCACCCCCCGGACTTCGAGCCCATAGGCGGCATTGTCGATCACCCGGCGATGAGGGAAGAGCCCGAAGTGCTGGAAGACCATCGACATCTTGTGCCGGCGCACGTTGCGAAGTTGTTCCTCGTTCATGGTGGTGAGGTCCTCGCCGTCAAGCAGAACCTTTCCTCGAGTGACGTCGTTGAGCCGCGAAGCGCATCGGATCAGGGTCGATTTTCCAGACCCGGAAAGACCCATGACGACGAAAGTCTCGCCGCGGAGGACATCGAATGTCACGTCTCTGACCCCCACCGTGCAGCCAGTGGCGCTAAGGATCTCCGATCGGGATGCGCCCTGTTCGGCCAGGTCGATCGCTCGTTCGGGACGGTTCCCGAAGACCTTCCAAACGTGGTCGATTTCGAGGCAGACCGGGTTCTCAAGACCTGTTGCAGACGTCACGTCGGTAATGTACCAACCGCCGCCCGCCCGGGAAGGGGGGCGGCCCCTAAGCGAGGAGCAGAAAATGAGATACCGTCTATTCGCCATTACGGCGGCCTTGGCCCTATTGGCTGTGGCCTGCGGTGATGGCACGAGCACCACGACCGTCGAAAGCGGCGCGGTCACGACCGTCGCCATCGATCCAGACAATCCGACGATCAACATCGTGGTCAACGCCTGGACCGCCTCGGCCTTGAATGTCGAGATTGCCAAGCAACTGATCGAAGGCCAGCTTGGCTTTCCCGTCGAGGCCGTCTCGATCGACGAGAACGCAGCAATGTTCACCGGACTGGCCGACGGAACGGTTGACGCCGTGCTGGAGCTGTGGCCCTCTGGCATCACCCCTGACGAACAGCCATTCTTCGATGACGGGTCAGTCGTCGATATCGGCGACCTCGGGGCCGTCGGCAAGATCGGCTGGTTCGTGCCCCAATACGTAGTCGACGAGCACCCGGAACTCGCGACTTGGGAAGGTTTTCAAGATCCGGCGTTGGCATCTCTGTTTGCAACCGCCGAGACCGGCGAACTTGGACGCTTTCTGGGCACTGATCCTTCTTATGCGCAGTACGACGAGGCCATAATCGAAAACCTCGAACTCCCGCTTCAGGTCGTCTTCTCCGGGTCAGAGCCGGCGACAGTCGCAGAGCTCGACACCCGCTTCGCAGCCGAGGAGCCGATCGTCATGTACTGGTGGACCCCGACCGCGGCGGTGGCCAAGTATGGCCTCGTCAACGTGTCCCTTCCCGCCTACTCGGCGGAGTGCTACACCGATCCCGCTCAGATCGCCTGTGACTACCCAGAAGACGTCCTAATGAAGGTGGCTTCTGCCCGGTTGCAGGAGAAAGCACCGGACGTGTGGGATTTCCTCAGCAACTTCACGATCACGACGGATGACCAGTTGGCAATGCTGCCCCCCGCCGAAATCGATGGAGAGGACGTTTCGGTGGTGGCTGCACAATGGATCGCCGACAATGAGGCGATCTGGTCGACCTGGCTGCCATAAACAACGAAGACGGAAGACGAAGGGGCGGCTATGGCCGCCCCTTCGTTGTTTCTCGACTCAGGCCCGTTGACCAGCTATTCTCTTCCCAAGCGCCGATTTGATCCACAGCTTGCGGGCGCTCAAGAAATGCGGCTAAAGCGTCGGGATGGTTGAACCGCCCGGCTCCGGCTGCGGCGGTTTTCTCGTTGAGAAAGCCGCCAAAGGAACGAAAGGGGACCCGGGATGGCCCAAGACCAAGAACAGATCATCACCACTTTCCACGACCTCCTCGCCACCGGCCGGCCGCTCGTGGCCGACGGCGCAATGGGCACCACCCTGTTCTCGCTGGGCCTCGAGGGCGGAGGCTGTCCTGAACTCCTCAACGTGGAGCAACCCGACCTGGTCGAAAAGGTCCACCGCGGCTTCATCGACGCCGGTGCTGACATCATTCTCACCAACACCTTCGGAGGTACCCGGCGCCGGCTCCAACTCCACAACCTCCAGGACCGAGTTGCCGAGTTGAACGCGGCTGCCGTCCAGGTGGCCCGGCGGGCGGTCGATCTGGCCGGCCGACCAGTGGCCGTTGCCGGGAGCGTCGGCCCGACGGGCGACCTCTTTGCCCCCCTCGGCCCCCTTACCCACGAAGAAGGCGTAGAGGTCTTCACCGAACAGTGCAAGGCATTGGCCGACGCCGGCGCCGACGTGCTCTGGATCGAGACCATCTCTTCTTTCGAGGAGCTGGCAGCAGCCGTTGAGGCAGCAGCGACCACCGGCCTTCCATACGCGGCCACCCTCAGCTTCGATACCGCCGGCCACACCATGATGGGAATCACTCCTTCCGCTTTTGGCGAGTGGTGGTTGGCCAACCCGGGGGCGACAGCCATCGGCGCCAACTGCGGGATCGGCCCGGGCGATGCGGTGGCGGCAGCCTTCGACATCACGGCGGTAGCTCCACGTGCGATAACCATCACCAAGGCCAATTGCGGAATTCCGCTCTATCAGACCGAAGGCCTCACCTACCCGATCGGCCCGGACAAGATGGGCACTTACGTTGACCTTGCCCTCCGCTCCGATGCACGCATCATCGGTGCCTGTTGCGGCTCGACCCCCGATCACGTCGCCGCCATACGGGAGGCAGTGGATGCTTTCGTCCCCGGCCCCCGTCCGGAGAGGTCCGAGATCGAAACGCGCCTGGAGGCAGCCCTCCGGCCCTCGCCTGCCACCCGCCGCGAGGGTCGCCGTCGGGGATAGGTTCGTACAAGCCGTACTCTCCCTGGTGTGATCCACCATGCTGACTACGCAGTATCGGTAACCCAACGAATCGAGGTCGATACCTCGGCGCAACCAGCCGACGGTCATGGTCCCCTCAGAGGTCGGTTGATCGCCCTCGGATGGTGGGTCGACTCCGAAGCGGTGGGAGTTCCCGACCATGAACCGACAGGAACGCTCTACCTCATCGCCGACGAGCGGAGATCACGGCCGATGTGGGTCAGGCAGTCGGATCTGACCGCTCTCAGAATGATCGACTGAGACCACCTCGTCGGTTCTCGTGTCTCGACGGACGGTCATCCAGCGCCGGCACCCGGCCTCGTGAAACCAGCGTTCGGTGACAATCCCTTCGGTGTTGGTACGCATGAAGGCCCGGTCCAGGTCGCGGGCAGCCGCATCAGTGATCTCATCCGGAACCGTGGGAATGTCCCCGTAACGGAACTCCACCACTGATCTCTCCCCGCAATTCGGACAGTGCATTCTCAGCATCAGTGGGTCCCAGACGAGCCGCGGTCGGCCAGGGTCCGATCGTCAGCGAAACGGCTCAACGAGAAGGGGGCAATCATCTCCGGAGTGCGGCCCGTGGCGATCATCTCAGCCATCGCCTCGCCCCCCGCCGGGATGGCCTTGAAGCCCCAAGTCCCCCAACCGGTCGTAACCAGTAGCCCCTCCACTCCGGTCTCCCCCATCACAGGGGTGTAGTCGGGCGACATGTCACAAACCCCGGTCCACTGGCGCAGGATTCTCAGGTTTCCCATGAAGGGCAGCAGGGCCAGGGCCCGGCCGGTGCACGAAGACAGAAAATCGAAGGTCGATCGGTATGAGTACGACGGTTGCCGGTCGATTTCGGCCCCGATCAGCATCTCCCCCCGGGCGGTTTGGGAGGCGTAAAACAACAGCTCGGTGGAAGCGACGATGGCGTCGAACGTCCCCTCATAGTGGTTGGTTACAAAGGCCTGGAGGGGATGGGTGCGGATGGGGAGACGGACCCCGGCGGTCGAGCACAGAGTCGTGACATGACCACCGACCGCGGAAAGCACCACCGGCGCTTCGATTGGACCTTGATCGGTGTCTACGCCGATTACCCGATCGGTGTTGGTGCGGATACCGGTGACGGCAATCCGCTGCACGACATCGACACCCCGTTCCATCGCCCCCTCGGCGTATGCCCAGACCACTCGATCGTGGCGGGCGGTGGCACCATGGGGGTGATATGAAGCGCCGAGAACCGGGTACCGACCCGCACCGGAGAGGTCGAGCTGGGGGCAGATCCGCTTGATCTCATCCGGTTCGACGAAGACGGTCTCGGACCCACAAGCGGTGTTTACGCGGGCCCGCGCTCGTTCGGCGCGCAGGCCCATCTCGGTGTGCGCCAGCCAGAGGAGCCCTTTCTCACTGTGCATGATCCAGCGTCCGGTTTCGGCTTCCAATAGCTGATATAGCTCGAGGCTGTGCTGATAGAAGCGAACGGTTGCCGGCACGCCGTAATTCGCCCGAATCACCGTCGTATTGCGACCTGAGTTGCCCGCTCCGATATATCCCCGCTCGAGCACGGCCACGTTGGTGATGCCATGCCTGGTAGCCAGGTAGTAGGCGGTGGCCAGGCCGTGACCCCCACCCCCCACTATCACCACGTCGTAGGATCGGCGCGGTTCAGCGAATCGCAGCTTGACCCGCCGTTCGACGAACTCATTCATCGCAGTCGTTCCTCTAGTTCGTGCGCGTAGGGCGTGGGAACGATCAGAAGGACGCGGTCTTGTTCGAACCAGACCTTGGCCGGCAAGGCCGCTACCAGTCCCTGCGCCAGGGAAGGCACTGCAGTCGGCGGCTCCCAGTCGCTGCGACCGGCCAACACAGACCCGGCTTCTGAGGGTGAGAGTTCCACAACGGTGAAACTCGAGTCCTCCTCAACGATGGCGTGAACGTCATCCAACGAAATCGCCCCCTCGCCGATCACGAGGACCTCGTCAGGGGCCAAACGCAGCACCAGGGCGCCCTGGGGCCAACGGGCACTGTTCAACGCCGCCACCGATGCCGCCACCCTGCGGCCCTTGAGGGACTCAGGCGCGGGCACGGAGACCCTCCGGGTCGTAGAAGGGAAGCGATGCCCGCCGCAGCTGTTGATCCTCACATTGGACCGTATCGGGAAGTCGGCCATCGATCAGCTTCACCCAGCCGAGCATCACGCTCCTTCCCAGGGTTGCCGAAAGACGAGACGAGGTGACCTGGCCGAGCATGTCATCGCCATCCCATAGGACCGCACCTTCGATGGGGCAGGGCCCGTCGGTTTCCAGTCCGATGAGCTGTTTGTCGAGGGGCAACGCGTCGGTGCGGCGCAACGCCTCCTGACCAATGAAAGCCGGCTTATCCATGCGGGTCGCCCATTCCATGCCGAGTCGCCGGGGCGTGGAGTCGAACTCGGTGTCCATCCCGATGATGACGTGGCCCTTCTCCAACCG
>CAYYRT010000181.1:0-15928 GCA_964474055.1 uncultured Acidimicrobiaceae bacterium
GGCTGTCGAGTTCCAACCGCACACCACAACATGGTCCCGAAAACCAGCCGCTCCCATGCCCTGACCCTCCTTCAATAAGAAATCGATGACGAAGCCAACCAACGCCCCGGTAACAGTGGCGACAATGCCGACGCCGAACAAGTTGAGCAGCCAGCTCACCACCTTTCCGCTCGGAGATGACACGAATCCAGAATCACCCTGACCGATAACGGTCGTCAGAGCCCAATAAAAGGATTCACCGAAGGAGGCGAAAGTGATGCCTCGCTCGAACAGAGTCACAGCTATGGCAGCCAAAACCAATACCACCAGCAGCCCGATCAAGAGCGATCGATAGAACCCGCGGTCAAGCTGGCCGCCGATGCGTTTGGCATGAAAAGTCAACCGCTTCAACAACGGCGCCGCGAACATCCCAGAAACCCAGTTCCGCATTAGGACCTGGCGCCCTTGTGAATTCGGTTCAGGTTGCCGATTTCCTCGATACGTCGCTCCGCCATTCGTTCGGCAGCCGTAACCGGCTCGATGTCCTGTTCCCGGGCGAGCTCCAGGATCCGGGAGGTCGCTTCGAACAGGTTGTCGACCCGATGCATTGCCCGGGTCTTGGAATAGCCCCGCAACTCCTCGTAGACGTTGATAAGGCCGCCGGCATTGACGACGAAGTCGGGCGCATAGAGGATTCCTCGCTCGGCGAGACGCAAACCATCGCCGCGGGTCGCCAACTGGTTGTTGGCACTCCCTACCACCGCGGCACAGGTCAAACGAGGGATGGTTTCGTGATTCAGAATCGCCCCCATCGCGCACGGAGCAAAGACGTCGCAATCCACGGCAAAGATGTCGTCGGGATCGACCGCCTTGACCCCCAGATCAGCGACGGCTCTATCAGCGGCTGCCTGTCGGGCGTCGGTTACTACCACCTCACATCGCAACTCCACCAACAGCCGCACAAACGCGTACCCGACCTTGCCCACGCCCTGGACGGCGATCCTCTTTCCGGTCAGGTCGGTCGTAGCCCAGAGGAACCGGGAGACGGCTTTGAGCGCCGCCAGCAGGCCGCGGGCAGTGGCAGGTGAAGGATCACCCGATCCGCCATCCGCGACCGCCGTCCCCAGCGCCCAGCGGGTTTCCCGGCGGATCATTTCCAGGTCGAAGGTGGTGGTCCCTACGTCCTCGGCGGTGATGTAGCGGCCGTGGAGACCGTCGACCAACCGGCCGTAGGCCCGGAACAACCGCTCGCTCTTGTCGACGGTTGGGTCGCCGATTATCACGGCCTTGCCGCCCCCGAGATCGAGGCCGGCTGCGGCTGCCTTGTAAGTCATGCCCTGGGCGAGACGAAGGACGTCAACCAGAGCATCGTCCTCCGACGGGTAGGGGTAGAACCTGGTTCCACCCAGAGCCGGGCCGAGGGCGGTGGAGTGGATGGCGACAATGCAACGCAGACCCGACACGGAGTCGTGCCCGTAGACCACCACTTCGTGGCCTGTTACCGCAATGCGATCGAATACTCCCAAGTGGCGGTCACCCCTCGTCGACCCTTCCGACTCTAAACCCAAATGCCAGGGCTAACTTGCCAACGTGGAGCCGTTGGTCTTGCTGGCTGACAATGTCGTCGACACCGTTGCAGGCACGGTGCGGGCCGGGCTGGCAGTAGTGGTCAATGGGAACCGGATCGAATCGGTGGTCCCTCACGACCAGATCCCCCCCGGCGCTCGTCCGATCGACCTCGGCGGCCATACGCTCCTCCCGGGCCTGATCGACGTTCACACCCACCTCATCGGTGAGGTCGACAACGGCCAGGGTTATGCCGGACTGGTGACCAGAAGCGCTGCTCAGGAGACCCTCGCCGGGGTGAGAAACGCCTCCGCCACCCTCAAGGCAGGCTTCACCTCGGTCCGCGACGTCGGGACCTTCAGGGCGTTCTGCGATGTTGCTCTACGCGGAGCCATCGATGCCGGCTGGGTGGAGGGCCCGCGGATGATGGTTGCGGGGGCGTATGTGACCTGTCCGGGTGGGGCCGGCGACATCACCGGTCTGGCCGTCGACGTCGACGAACAAGTCCCCCGCGATCTCCGATTCGGGGTCACCACCGGGGTCGATCAGATGCGGGCCAACGTCCGCCAGATCCTCCGTTATGGCGCCGACTTCATCAAGGTTCTGGCCACCGGTGCGGTGCTCACCTCCGGCACTAACCCAGGAGCCCCCGAGCTCACCGAGGCCGAGTTATCAGCCGCGGTCGAAGAGGCCGCCGGCGCCGGCACCTTCGTTGCAGCCCACGCCCATGGCTCCGAGGGAATCAAACGTGCGGTGAGAGCTGGAGTGAGGTCGATCGAACACGGGTCGTTGATCGACGACCAGGCCATCGAGATGATGGCGGAAGCCGGAACGTTTCTCGTCGCGGACCTGTACGACGGCGACTGGATCTCCGAGCAAGGCCCCTCGCTCGGCTACACGGCAGAGGTACTGGCAAAATCGGCGCTGACCACCGAGGCACAGCGGTCGGGTTTTGAGAAGGCCGTCAAGGCCGGGGTTCGAATTGCCTTCGGGACCGATGCCGGAGTCTTTCCCCACGGCCTCAATGGCCGCCAGTTTGCCTACTACGTGCAGCACGGCCTTACCCCGATGGAGGCGATCCTCAGCGCGACCCGCTGGGCCGCCGAGCTGATGGGCTGGAACGACCGGGTGGGAGCCATCGTCCCCGGCTTCCTGGCCGATATCGTTGCAGTTCCGGGCGATCCGACCACCAACATCGACCTGCTCCAAAGCGTCGTCTTCGTCATGAAGGACGGGGTCATTTCTCGTTCTGGCGCCTAACCCTTTCGCGGTCGCACCTCTCCCATGTGTTGCAGGGCTCAACCGCCACCCCGCTGGTGCCGATGAGTGGGGCTGACAACCACTAAGGAGGGTCCCTGGACTCGCCCTCGCCAACCCGATCTCAGCCTTTGACGGCTGTGATCCTGAAGGCTTTAGCCCTTCCAGTTGCGGCGTTGTCTGTCGTGGCCGGGTTCCTTTTGTTGATCGGCAACTTCCCCACGTCCAACCCAACGCTGGGGCCAACCATCTATTCGATTTCTGCGGGGGGCGCCGGGGTCCTTTTGATCCTCGGAGCACTGCGCCTGCATGGACGGGCCCGTCTTGCCTGGGCGTTGGTGGGGACCGGGGTCTTGTCCTGGGGCATTGGCGAGACCGTGTGGAACGTGCAGTCGATGGGGACCGGGGAGATTCCCTACCCCGGGCCCGCCGACCTGTTCTATGTCGCCGGTTACCCGTTGATCTTCATAGGGGTGATCCTCCTGCCATACCTCCGGCCGGGCCGATTCGAGCGCCTCCGGCTAGCCATTGACGCCACTGCCGGGACTTTGTCGCTAGGTGTGGTGATGTGGGTCTTGTATCTAAGCGAGGCGACGAGCATCAACTCCGCCCAGGCGCCTCTCGAAGCAATCCTTGGTTTGGTCTATCCGTTTGGTGACGTTTTTCTGGCGACGGCTCTCATGGTCCTGGCAATGCGCCGATCCGAGCACCGACTCGACACTCGGATCATCATCCTGGCGGTGGCGGTGGCGTTCACCACGGTTGCCGATGTGATTTTTGCGCTGCAAACCGCGGTTGGCACCTACCTCGAGTGGCAGTGGCTCGACGGACTGTGGCTGTTCTCCTACGGTGCTTTCGCGGTGGTGGGTTGGGCCATTACCCGGCCTGTCACCCAGGCTGACAGCACCTACACCGCGCATCGATGGCACCTGCTCGCTCCGTACACGGCCGTTGCAGCCCTGTTCGCGATCAGGCTTGCCACGAGTTCCGGAGAGGGTCTCCTGCTCGACTTCGCCACCACCGCTGTCGCCGGTCTGGTCATACTGCGCCAGTCGATTGCCATCAGGGAACGCCGCGAGTTGTTGGAAGGACAGCGGGATGACCTGGTGGCTTCGGTGTCCCACGAGCTACGGACCCCTCTCACAGGGATTCAGGGGTACGCCAGGCTGCTGACGGAGGAGTGGGAAGTGTTTGAGGATCAGGACCGTCGGCAGATGGTCGAGACCATCGGCAACGAAGCGAACCACCTCGGTCGGATCGTCGCTGACCTGATCGACGTCGCCCGTGACCGCCTCCAGAGCGTCCATCTGCAACGAGAACTCCACTCCGCGGCTCAGTTGACCAGAACGGCAATTGCCGCAGCCGGCCATGGCCGGAGGATCGAAACCGACCTCGACCAGGACGCCCTGGTTCTGGCCGACTCCGACCGCGTTCTTCAGATCCTCGGCAACCTCATCACCAATGCGGTCCGTTACGGTCGCACGCGGATCCTGGTGACCGTACGAGCCGGCAGCGGCATGGTCTGGTTTGCGGTTCACGACGACGGCGCCGGGGTCCCCGCCAAACACCAGTACGAGATCTGGGAGAGGTTCGAGCGGGGAGCCCACAAGTTCGACGCCACGGTGCCGGGTTCGGGAATAGGTCTGTCGGTAGCACGGGACCTGGTCGCCGCCCATGGCGGATCGATCGGTTACCGAACCTCTGACCTGCTGGGTGGAGCGTGTTTTGAGTTCTCGATTCCTTTGGGTACCCCAGCTCCTATCGGCCAGCTAGCCACTCTGTAGCGGCCCTACCTCACCGGAGAGTCCAAAGCTACGGTTGGTCATCTCCAGTTGGCGGGCCGAATAGTGTCGCAGCGAAGCCAGTTGGCGGCGGTCCAGTCGATCACAGATCCACGTCCAGTGGAGGGACACCCAGTCACCCGGCTCCAGGGCATCCGTGAAGCCGAGACCATCGACGGACACCGTCGCTATCTCAAGCCTCGGTTGGCCCAAACCAAGGACCTTGCCATTCCAGGTCAGCGGTCGGCTTCGCACGACCGCTGAGCCGTCGATCACTTCCTGGACCTGACCCCAGCGGATCCGGCATTGGTCGAGGATGTGCAACGGCTCACCGAGGTCCGATTCAGCCAATAGCCCGACCCATGGATACGTCACGAAGACGTGGAAGCTGTGGTGAGGCAGCCCGCTTGGGATCGCCTCGGCCATCCCCGGCCAACGGGATCCCAATCTGGATTTGAAGTGACCCTCAATGGTGTTACCGAAGTCGAGCGGGCCAACCTGTTCGAGAAGGTCGTTGCCCACCCAGTAGGCCTCGACAACCTTGTAGTGGAACGGATCCCCCACACCGGTGCGTTCGGACATCAGTTTCAGGTAGGGCCAGGGCCCGGTGAATGCGCGAGCCAGTTGAGCCAACCCGCCGTCGGTGGTTCCGGCCGTCCGGTACTCCAGCAAGGCCCGATAATCGTCGGGGCCGCAATAACCCCTTTCGTTGGGCGGGTAGGCGTAGCGAGCAAATAGCTGGAGTCCCGACCAATCATCGAGCGCGGGGATCACCATCGTGGTTCGAGGCTACCCCCTGAAGGACCGCTCCCCCGAAATGAGTACCACTGGAGCCAGGCGGGGAAACCTGGCTCCAGTGGAGGCCTGCGACTCGGACCAAGTTCCTGGCTCAGCCGAAGACGATGACCAGTTCGGGAGGCCGGTCCGTTCCTTTTTCACGGCTGTTGAACTGTTGGTCCGAGTTGCTGCCGCTGTTGGCGCTATCACGGATCATGAACCCGTGGTTGGCGCCGGTGTACATGCTCCCGACCTGGGAGGCGACGTTCCATTCTCTCCACCCTGAACCCGACGGGGCGGTTGTCGCCGCCCCAGTGGTTGCAGGCTGGTTATTCCAGTTGATACCCGACTCGGTCCACGCCGACGCCACGGAGAAAGCCTGGAGGGTTCTGTTGTTCTTGTATGAAGCGGCATACAGGCGAAGGGTGGCGCTAACAACCTCACAACCCTCGGGTATCACCGGCAGGTTGAACCGCACAAACACTCGGTTGTTCTTGTTGGAGCTTGCGTCCAACTTGAGCGACGAGTCGTTGCCGTAGTTCTTGCTCTTCGAGTCCTGATTTACCCAGCTGTCGGCGACTGCCCCGGCCGTCACCGACCCGCCGACGCAGCTAGGCGCCGGCTCCACGGTCCAGGCGTGGGTGGCAGGGCTTGGATCCACGTTGCCGGCGAGATCGGTTGCCACCACCGAGACCGTATGGCCTCCGATCGCAAGACCGGAGAAGTTCAGCGGCGACGAACACGCCGCTGTGGCTCCGCCGTCGATGGAGCATTGGAAGGTAGCCGCCTCACTCGCCGAGAAGACGAACACGGCGTCGGTGTCGGTGGTTGTCGCAGCTGGACCCGAAGCGATCGTCGTTTCGGGGGCAGTTGCATCTGGCGGCGGCGGCACAATCGTCCAGCCATAGGTCACAGGGGTCAGGTCGACGTTGCCAGCAGCATCCACGGCCCGCACCGAGAAGGTGTGGGGTCCCACCACTAGCCCGTTGTAGGTCACGGGCGACGTGCAGAGGGTAAAGCCCGATCCATCGATGCTGCATTGGTATCCCAGGTTGTAGCCGCTGGTCACGTTGTCCGTGCCCCCGAGGTTGAACGTGGCCGAAGTACTCGTCGTCGGATCAGACGGGCCGCCGCTCACACTCGAGGTCTCGGGAGGAGTGGTGTCCGGAGCCGCCGGCGGACCAAACGCCACCACTAGCCGTGGCGGGTTCTCTCCCTTTTCCCGGGAGTAGAACTGCTGCTCGTTGTCATTGGTCTCGACCGCGTCCCTGATCAGGAACCCGTGCAAGGCGTTGTTGTCGTACATGGCTTGCACCTGGGCCTTGACGTCCCAGTTGCGGTTGCCCGAGCCGGAGGTGGTGGTGGCCGCGGTGCCAGCCGTGGCCGGCTGGTTGCTCCAATTGACGCCCATCTCCGTCCAGGTTGCGGCCAGACGCAAGGCTTGCAAGGTACGGCCCGAAGAGGAGCCACCGGCGTACAGAGTCAACGTGGCCGACTGCACAACGCATCCTGCCGGTATGGTCGGCATCGGGAACCTGACCAGGGCCCTCAGGGCGTTGCCCGACTTCGACATCACCTTGAGATTGGAGTCGTCACCCTTGTTTTCCGAGGTGCTCCCCTGGTTGATCCAGGCGTCGGCGTTGGCCGTCACGTTGACGGTCGAGCCGCAGCTTGGAGGCAGGTTGTTGACCGTCCAGGTGAAGCTGGCCGAACTTGTGTCCTGGTTACCCGCGGCATCCGTGGCCCGCACCTGATAGGTGTGGCTGCCAACCGACAGACCGGTCAGCGTGACCGGCGACGAGCAGGCTGCGAACGCTGCCGCGTCAAGCTTGCACTGGAAGGTCGAGCCGCTCTCGCTGGAAGCGAAGGCGAACCCGGCGCTGGTGCTGGTCGTGGCTGCCGGCGGCGTGGCCGAGAAGCTCGTCTCGGGTGCCGTCGTGTCAGGCGGCGCGTTCACGGTCCAGTTGTGGCCGGCCGGAGATGCATCGGTGTTACCCGAACCGTCGGTCGCCCTCACCGAGAAGGTGTGAATGCCCATCGCCAGACCCGTGTAGGAAACGGGCGTGGTGCAGGGGCCGTATGCCGCCCCGTCGAGCGAGCACTCGAAGGTGGAGCCGGCTTCGTTCGCCGTGAAGGAGAACGTGGCGCTCGTCGAGGTCGTGCTGGCGGCTGGACTGTCGCCAATGGTCGTCTGTGGCGCAGAGACGTCGACGACCGTCCAGGCGTGGGTATCCGGAGAGCCAGCGTTACCGGCAGCGTCGGTCGCCTTCACCGAGAAGCTATGGCTGCCCAAGGCCAGACCCGTGTAACTGGTCGGCGAGGTGCAGGTTTCGTAAGCGACCCCGTCGAGCGAGCACTCGAAGGTTGAGCCCGCTTCGTTCGCAGAGAAGCCGAACGAGGCGCTGCCGCTCTCAGTTGAGGCGCCAGGATCAGTGTTGATCGTGGTCACTGGAGCCGTGCTGTCGAGGACGTTCCAGTTGTGCACCGGAGTCCCTTCTACGTTTCCAGCTAGGTCGGTGGCCCGCACGGTGAAGGTATGGGGTCCGACCGACAGACCGGTGAGGGTCACTGGCGACGTGCAGGCGGCGTAAGCGGCTTCGTCCAGCGAGCACTCGAATCCGGTCACAGCCTCATTGGCGGAGAACGAGATCGTCGCGCTGGTGCTGGTGGAGTCAAGCGGCCCGCTGTCGATGGTCGTGACCGGGTCAATCGTGTCGACCGTCCAGCTACGGCTGGCCGGGGTGCTATCGACGTTGCCCGCCTCATCGACTGCCCTGACCTCGAACGTGTTTACACCCTCGGCCAGGCCGGAGAGCTGCTCGGGCGAGCCGCAGGGCTCGAACGTTGAGTCATTGAGCGAACACTCGTATTCGAGGTCAAGCACCGAGGAGTGGTTGTCCGAGCCGGTGAAGCTCAACTCGGCATCCGCCGACGTCACGAGTCCCGACGGCCCGCCAGTGATGGACGTGTCGGGCGGGGTGGTGTCGGCGGCCACCACGGTCCACTCGTAGTCATCGGGTGAGAGGTCGGGGTTGCCTGCCGGGTCGATCGCGTAGACCTGGACCTCATGGTCCCCGAGTGCCAGACCGGCGTACATGACTGGCGACGTGCAGGTCGAGAACCCCGCTCCGTCGAGCGAGCACTCGAAGGTCGATCCAACCTCGGATGACGTGAATTCGATGGTTGCACTTGTGCTGACTGTGGAAGCTTCGGGACCCGAGGTGATGGTCGTGTCCGGTGGCTGGTCAACGGTCCAAGTCCGGCTGGCCGGAGTCGCGTCGACGTTGTTGGCGAGATCGGTGGCCCGCACCGAGAAGGTGTGGGATCCGCCCGCCAGACCCGTGTACGCCTGGGGCGAACTACAGGACGTGAACGCTGACCCATCGAGCGAGCAC
Organism: uncultured Acidimicrobiaceae bacterium; assembly: GCA_964474055.1. Taxonomy (GTDB): domain Bacteria; phylum Actinomycetota; class Acidimicrobiia; order Spongiisociales; family ZC4RG35; genus JAICND01. Next base: position 8,756 of record CAYYRT010000181.1, read on the forward strand.
TCGAAGGTCGCACCGAGCTCGTTGGCCGAGAAGGTGAACGTCGCGTTCGTGAAGGTTGTCGACCCTGTGGGACCGCTAACGATGGAGGTCTCAGGAGGCGTGCTGTCGCTCAAGACCGTCCAGCTATGGCTGGCCGGCTCAGGGTCAGGAGTACCGGCAGAATCGATGGCACGCACCGAGAAGGTGTGCGGGCCAGCGCTCACATCTGTGAGATTCACCGGCGACACACACGCCGCGAAGGCAGCACCGTCGAGCGCACACTCGAAACTCGACCCGGCATCGGTAGACGAGAACTCAAAGGCGGCATCGTTGCTTTCGTCCAGGGCCGGTGGAGCGGACGTGATCGCCGTGTCGGGCGCCAGGTCGATGCTCCAGGTTCGGGAGGCCGGGGTGTCATCGACGTTGCCTACCTCATCGATTGCCTTGACCTCAAAGGTGTTCTCACCCTCGGCCAGCCCAGAGAACTGCTCGGGTGAACCGCAGGGCTCGAACGTTGAGCCATTGAGCGAGCACTCGTATTCGAGGTCGAGCACCGCGGAGTGGTTGTCGGAACCGGTGAAGACAAACTCGACGTCAGCCACAGACATGACGCCCGAAGGACCACTGGTGATCGTGGTATCGGGGTTGACTTCATCGAGTTCAACCGTCCAGGTGTGGATGGCAGTTGTGGCGTCGGCATTTAGTGCCGAGTCGATGGCCCGCACCTCGAAGGTGTGGTCGGCCACCCCGAGGTCGGTCTCGGTGTGTGGCGAGGTGCAGGGCTCATAGGCCGCTCCATCGAGCGAGCACTCGAACTCCAAGTCCGCCACCGGTGTGTCGTTGTCAGAACCACTGAACGTGAACGTTGCCTCCGTGGTCAGCGTCGAGGCCGGCGGACCGGTCAAGATGGTTGTCTCCGGGGCGACACCGTCGACCACGGTCCACTCGTACAACGCCGCCTCCGGCTCCACCAGGAACTGGATTCCAACCGGGACCACCTGAAAGGTGTGCAGGCCGGCGACCAAACCCGTGTATTCCGCCGGCGAGGCACAGAACTGGGGCAAACCTCCGTCGAGTGAGCACTGGAACGTCAGGCCAGGCTCGCCGGCTCCGAAGGTGAAGCTGGCCGTCGAATCACTCGTGCTGGCGGCGGGACCCGACAGGATCGTCGTGATTGGGGGCGTAAGGTCTCCGACCTCCCATTCATATATCGCAGGATCGGGATCGGTCAGACCATTGGCAACCGCGCGCACCACGAATTCGTGCGGCCCAAACCCCAAGCCGGTGACGGCCACCCCGGACGAGCAAGCCGTGAACACGCCCAGGTCGAGCGAGCACTCGAAGGTGGCTGCCGGATTGTCCGAGGAGAACGTGAAGGTCGCCTCGGTGCTCTCAGTCTGGGCATCGGGACCGCTAATGACGGTCGTATCCGGCGCCGGCAGAGTGGAGAAGTCGAAGGTGGCCGGAGTCGAGTCGAAGTGACCGGCATCATCCACGGCCCGCACCTCGAAGGTGTGATCTCCAGGAGTCAGTTCAGTCAGTTCGACGTCGTGCGGCGAAGAGCATCCTTCGAACGCACCGCCGTCGAGGGCACACTCGAACGCGAGGTCAGCGATCGGTGTGTGGTCATCGGCTCCGGTGAAGAAGAACCTGTAGACCGGGCTCAGCTCCACTGTCGTGAGCTCGGTTGACACCAGGGTCGTCTCCGGGGCGAGCCCGTACTCCCACGTATAGGTGGCAGGCGTCGGGTCGAGGACGTTCTGGGGGCTCCGAGCCTGGACTTCAAAGACCTGCTCGCCCTCTTCGATTACCTGGGTGAGGTGTGGTGACGTGCATCCGGTGAACTCGGACCCGTTGATCGAGCAGAGGAACGTCGAACCAGCAATGTCGGAGGTGAACTCGAAGAGCACACTGGCAGCACCGCTGGGGTCGGCTGGCCCGGCCGTGACGGTCGTTTCCGGAGTGGCCGCGGCGGCCACATTGAACACGTGCACGGCTGGGGTGAGATCGACGTTGCCGGCAAGGTCAATTGCCCGCACCTCGAAGGCATGGTTTCCGGCGGTGAGGTCCGTGTACTCAGCGGGCGACCCGCAACCCTCGAAGGCGCTTCCGTCGAGCGAGCATTCGAACTCGACGCCTGCCTCGCTGGCCGTGAATGACAGGAGGTAAGTAGTTGTGCCTTCTTCGATCAGCGTCGTGATCGTCACGAAGAAGGTGTCCGGCGCCGTTATGTCGACAGGCCCGGTCACCAGCCATTCATACAGCTCTGGAGTCGGATCGGCGTTGCCCAACGGATCGACCGCCCGCACTCGCATTGTGTGGAGACCCGTGAGCAGTCCGGTCACCTGGTGGGGCGACGCGCACGACTCGAAGTCAGCTCCATCGAGCGAGCAGTCGAAGGTTGCCAACGGATCATCAGCCGAGAACTCGAACGTGGCGGAGGCCTCAGTGGTTTCGCTCTCTGGGCCGAGGTCGATCGAAGTCTCAGGAGCGGTCAGGTCGATGACGGTCCAGAGGAAGGCGGCGGGGGACGGATCAGCCTGGCCGGCGGAGTCGACCGCCCGCACTTCGAAGGTGTGATCGCCACCGATCAGAACCACGACCTCGTGCGGGGTTGAGCACGACTCGAAGGGCCCGCCGTCGAGTGAGCACTCGAACCCGAGGTCGAGTGATGGTGTCTGGTTGTCCTGTCCAGTGAACTGGAAGATGACCTCGAAATTGGACGTCAGGGCCGGCGGACCAGCGGTAATGGTGGTATCGGGGGGACCATCGACCGGAGGCACGTCCGGGTCGATCCCGGCGATGGCGAATGGCGAGAGGCTCGACACCTCACCGCAAACCACACCGCTGGGGTCAACTTCGGCGGTGACATCGACCCAGGCGCCACCCTCGTAGTGGAGCAGGTGGACGCTGCCAGGGTCGGCAAAGCCAGCCGGGTCGAAGCTGAGGCAAACCATGACCGGACCGTTGTAGAGCGCGGTAGTCGACACGTCGTAATAGAGCGCACCAAGCTGGAGGTAACCGGTTGGTAGCGGCTCAGGGACAGTGGTGAGGGTGGTGATGCTGGTCACGCCAGAGGTGGTCACCTGGGTGAACGTCAACGCTGCTGGTTCGAGTTCGAGTCCACCGGGCATGCCAATCTCGACCACGACGCCGAATCCAGTGGGAGTGATCAGAATCACATTCCACGTGCGGGTTGCCGGAGTGAGATCGAAGTTGCCCGCAAGGTCAACGGCCCGCACCCGAAGTGTGTGCTCTCCGGAACTCAGCAGCTCGAGTTCCAGAGGATTCTCACACTCCGCAAATGCGAAGCCATCGAGCGAACACTCGTAGACGAGGTCCTCGAAGATCGTCCCGGTGTCGGTACCCGAGAAGATGAACAGGCTGATCAAGGAACCGGTGGTAGCCGGTGGTCCGAAGATGATCGAGGTATCGGGTGGCGTGGTGTCTGGGACGATTTCCCACTGGTAGACCGCCGGGGTTGGGTCCACCAGGGGGACTGCGTCGACAGCCCTCACCGAGAGGGTGTGGGGACCGAGCGGCAGATCTTCATACAGGGCAGGAAGCTCGCATTCGCTGAACGCCTCTCCGTCCAGCGAGCACTCGAATATCACACCGGGCTCGTCGGCCGAGAAGAAGAATGAGGCCGTAGTGCTGTCAGTGACGGGATCGGGCCCGAAGTCGATGAACGTATCCGGCGCTGTCACGTCGGTGATCGTCCAGTTGTAGACCAGTGGTACCGGGTCGGCGTCGACCAGCGGATCGACGACCTGGATAGAGAAGACGTGTGATCCACCTGCCAGGTCGGTATAGGTCCGAGGCGACATGCACAAACCGAATTCGGCCTCATCGAGGGCGCAGAAGATCGCCAAGCCGGGCACGTTCCCGGTGAATTCGAAGGTGGCCTCACGACTGGTTGTCGGGTTGGACGGTCCGGAGTCGATGGTTACGCCGGCAATGACGCTCCATTCATAGTCCTCCCACTGGGTGCCCGTGTTACCGGCCGGGTCAGTGGCAAGAACAGCGAAGAGGTGGGCACCCCTACTCAACCCGGTGTAGGTGACCGGCGACGTGCACGCGGTGATAACGCCGTCGAGCCAGCATTGGAAGGTCGAGCCGGGGTCAGAAACCACGAAGGTGAACGTGGCTGCCGTATCCATCGTGACCTCATCGGGCCCGAGGAGGATCTCGACCACGGGTGGACCATCGATAGTCCACGTGTGCGACGCAGGAGTCGGATCCACATTGCCCGACGAGTCGATTGCCCGTACCTCAAATGTATGCGTGCCCGGACCAACGTTCTCGTACTCGAGTGGCGATTCGCAGGAACTGAAAATTCCACCATCTAGGGCACACTCGAAGGTCGAGAAACCCTGGCTGGACTCGAAGGTGAACGTCGCCGACAGGCTCAACGTGCTCGTCACGGGTCCAGAAAGGATCGTCGTGTCAGGCGGCGTCGTGTCGAGCGGAGCATTAACAGTCCAGGAGAACGCGGCCGGACTGTCCTCGACCACACCGAAGGCGTTGATGGCCTGCACTTCGAAGAGCCACCCATCGGTGAACAGATCATCGATGACGAAAGGCGACACGCATGGCAAGAAGTCGGACCCGTTGAGGGCACACTCGAAGGTCGCGCCTGATTGGTCTGCCTCGAACTCGAACATGGCGATCGTCTCGCTCGTGACGACCTCAGGTGTTTCGGTGAGTGTCGTGACGGGTGGCCCGAACACGGTGAAGGTGAAGCTGGCCGGCGTCGAGTCCGCGTTCAGGCTGGCGTCGATCGCTCGCACCTGGAAGGTGTGGGATCCGGCACCCAGGCCCGACAATTCAACAGGCGACTCGCACTCCGCAAAGGGCTCGGCGTCGAGTGAACACTCGAACACGAGCGGACTCAACGGACCGGGAGCTACGTTGTCCGCGCCTGAGAAGGTGAACAGAGCTGGCGTATCGATCCCGACCTCAGTCGGAGGAGTTGTGTTGAGAGTGGTCTCGGGCGCCACTGTGTCTACGGCATACGACCATGTGTAGGAAGCCGGCGTCGAGTCGCGGTTCCCGTCCGGTTCGGCCTCGTCGACGGCGATGACGTAGAGGGTGTGAACACCGGGTGAGAGCTCGCCAGCCGGCACCAGATCTCTGATGTCAAACGGACTCACACACTCGACGAACAAGAGCGGGTTGGGGTTGTCGAGACCACACTCGAAGGTGAGCAGGATTGGCAGGGTCACGTTGTCGGAGCCAGTGAACTCAAAGACTGCCTCACTACTGCCGTCCGTCGGTCCGGACACGATGAAAGTATTGGGCGCCTCGAGGTCGAATAGCGGTGGAATGATCTCCCACTCATAGGCCATGGGTTCGATTTCTTCGGCGCCTTCAGGGCTGGTGGCGAAGACCCGGAACATGTGCGCGCCCATGGCCAGCCCTGTGTAGGTCACCGTCCTGAGGTCGCTCCCCGGTGATGCTGGATTGTCGCATGGCACGAATGGCTCGAGGTCAAGGGCACACAGATAGGTCGACTCTGGCTCGTTCTCGGACACGAACGTGAAGGTGGCAGTTGAGCCCTCGACTTCGCCTCCGGTGGGCGGTTCACCCGGTGCTTCCGGCGGGATGAACCCGGGACCGGAGAGGATCGTGGTGATCGGCCCACCCGAGATCGTCCAGGTGTGAACTGCCGGGGTCGGATCGACGAGGCCCTCGAGATCGACGGCCCGCACCGCGAAGGTGTGCACTCCGACCTGCGTCTCCTCCAACGCGACTACGTAGAAGCTGTACGGGAGGATCACACCCTCCTCCAGTCCGCATCCAACCCAGCCCGTGTTGTCGATGTTGCACTCAAAGGTGGCGTCGGGTTCGTTGGATTCGAACGTGAAGATCGCTTCGAACAGCGTGGACTGCAGCCCTGGGCTGAGCAGGATGGTCGTATCGGGCGCGACCCCAGACGGCAACGGGTTGTAGGTCCACGTGTAGCTTGCTATCGGACTGGCCAGCTCGAACTCGTCCAGTGCCCGGAGATAGAAGGTATGGGTGCCCGGAGTGAGACCTGTGTAAACCTGCGGGTACTCACACTCCTCAAAGGCCAGAGGGTCGGTGCTGTCGAGACGGCACTCGAACCCAAGCAACATCTGAGGCGTGGTGTCGTCGAAGCCCGTATAGGTGAAGCTCGCCACGCTGCTACTGGAGATGGCTGGCGGACCGGTCAGGATCTCCACTGTCGGGGCACCCGGCACCTCGGTTATCTCACAGACAATGCCAAAACACTGCTCGGGCTCGACGTTGCCGGCAGCTCTGTTGTCACCACCATCCGTGCTACCCGGCTCGGCATAGATGCCCCAGCCGCCATTGAAGTTGGCGACGTTGCCAGTGATCGTATGGCCTCCCTGGCCCACGAAGATGCCGTCGCCGGCGTTGCTATTGACGACGTTGCGGTCGATGACGTTGCCCTGACCGGCCGGCGCCAGATCCTCGATGCTGATCCCCTCACCGAGGTTGGCGCTGGCCGTGTTGAGTACGATCACGTTGTTAAGCGACAGGGCTCCGAGGGCGATACCCCCACCGCCACCGCTGATGTTGTTGGCTTCGATGCGGTTGCCGCTCGACTCCTCCATCTCGACACCACTGGCATTACCGCGGAAGTCATTGGCTTGCACGAGGTTGTTGTGCGAGATCGTCATCACCAACGCGGCACCGTTGGATCCCTGGATCACGTTGTCGATGATTAAGGCGGAGTTGGAGCCGTCGATGATGATGCCCTCGCCACCGCTGGCGGAGATGGCGTTTGCCCGAATCTCGTTCCGGTGGGAGGCCAGGATCATTGAGATCGCACCACCGTCGTTGGAAGCCAGAGTGTTACCAACGATCACGTTGTCGCTGGCACCCGACAGTGCGATGCCAGCGCCACCGGTCATGCGAACGGTGTTGTTCTCGATGACGTTCGATCCTGCCCCATCGAGCCAGATGCTTTCGGCTGCGTTGCCGTCCAAGACGTTGTTGAGGATGTGCGCTTCGCGGCTACCCGAATACAAAGCGATGCCAAAGCTGTTGCCGCCGACAGTGTTGTGACGGATGACAGCATTGTCGGCATCGGATAGCTGCATACCGGCTTCGGTGTTGAGCCGCACAGTCAAGTCCGACAGCACGTTGCGCTGTGACCCCGGGTTCAGTGCAATACCGACCTCGAACCCCTGCACGATGCCATTG
>CAYYRT010000182.1:0-1730 GCA_964474055.1 uncultured Acidimicrobiaceae bacterium
AGGAAGTGCGAGTTAACAGCCTTGGTTATTGTTTTCTGAAATGAGTGCTCATGCTGGCCTTCGGTTAGCGTCCAGGGCTGCACCGATGAGCAACTGCAGAACGCTAACATCATGGGGAGCAGGAATATCCTGGCTTCACACATATGTGGGAATCAACCTCCGTTGTTTATCACAGAATCACGTTCTGCGTACGAATCAGGATCGGAGGTCAGACAATGATCACATTGTCTGCTTCTTCGTGTTCGAGGATACGGGCGATGATGAGATCGCGGTCTAGCATTCGTTCCCGTCGGACGACGACGCGCCCATCTGGGAGGATGAACGGAGGATCTTCGTTGCTTTCGGTTCCGTCGGTGGCCTTGGCTAGATTGTGGATCGACGGATTGAGCAGGTCAAACACCAGCCGCCCATTAGGCGCGAGATGCCGGCGGATGGCGGCCACACACGCGAGCTGTTCCTCCGCCGTCAGGAGGTGCTGGAACGGGCGGAATGCGATGGTGACCCCCGCAACCACCGACATCGACTTCCAGGACCCGTGTCGTACTCCATCCCCGCCACCTATGAAGGCAGAGACTGGCCCAGGCAGAGCACTCAACGTCGTCGACGATTTGCCGACTAGCGGCCGGGAGCAGGACCCCGCGACCCCCAAACGCGCTGAACTGTTAAGGAGCAAGGCTTAGCCCAATCCGAAAATAACTCAGGCGGCCAAGCGGTGACTGATCGACGCATAGAGGGCCTCCGTGGCCGGGTTGGGCGACAGGCGCAGGACGTGGCGACCGCCGAGCCGGGTGAGCCGGCCGGCCCTGACGACGAGCAGGAAGCGCAGGGTGCGCATGCTTCGGATCAGGTACGTATAGGTGCGTTTGCGGGAGCGGGGTTTGGGCGTGGCCAGGGTATCGAGCTGGAAGCTGCGGATGAGGTTGTGGGCGAGGATACTGAGTTGCTGCCAGGCGCTGTTGGCGCCGTAGTGGCGCGTGGGGATGACGTCGAGGGCGAACTCGCCCTTGAGCTCGGCGATGGTCTTCTCCTGCGCGCCGCCCAGGTGGGCGCGGAACGAGCCCGCGAGGTCATGCGACCACTGTTCGGCGTGTCCGAGCTGCGGCTCGCGGACGCGCACCTGCCGAAGCACGAGCTGGACGAGGCTCTGGAGAAGGTGGGGGTGGACGAGACGGCACCCCACGTGATGCAGGGCTACCAGTAACTCAGCGCTTGCGTCGGCGCGATCCTTCGAGATCATCGAGATCCATGGCCACTCGAGGGGGACGCACCAAGCCCCATCATTCCATTACCCGGCCGGGGGTGGCACGATGGACTGTCGGCTCCACCGGTGACCTGGACGCGGCGTCGGGCGATGCCAGTATTGCCTTCATCGGCATCACCCCCCTCCGCCGTCCACCTTACCAGAAGAGCGAGGCGATGGGTCTCCCCCCTGGGCCGGGCCGCCACTAGAGCGCGGGATTGGTGTCAGGACCTGCCTACTCCAGTTACTTCAAGCAGATAGGCAAAGCGGTGGTGCTGCCCCGACCTTGAGGACAGCAGGTCGGCTTGGTTAGCAAGTCGGTCGGTCGGGCGTAGGGCAACGCCCTCTTCTTTCCTCTGCGGGGGCCCAGATATGGCCCCCGCACTCCCCCATCAGCGCTGCTTCGCAGCGCTGGCGCGCGGGGGGCGCCGGAGCTGGCGCTCGAGCTGGCTGATGCGCTGCTTGGCGACGGTGGCCTCGGTGCGGAGCT
>CAYYRT010000183.1:0-42942 GCA_964474055.1 uncultured Acidimicrobiaceae bacterium
GGGAAGACAACACTGGCTCGCCTGGTAGCCGACTACACCGCCGCCGCCTTCGAGACATTGTCGGCTACCTCGGCCGGGGTCAAAGACATCAGGGAGGTACTTGCCCGGGCCCGGCACCGGCTCGAGACCGACGAGCGCCGCACGGTTCTCTTCCTCGACGAGATCCACCGGTTCGCCAAGAACCAACAAGACGCCCTTTTGCCCGGGGTCGAGGACGGCACCCTCATCCTGATCGGGGCGACCACCGAGAACCCGTTCTACGAGGTCAACTCACCTCTGATATCGCGTTCGAGCCTGATCCGTTTGGAGCCGTTGGAGCCGGCGGACATCGGGCTGCTGATCGACCGGGCCCTGTCCGACAATGAGCGAGGTTTGGGGAACCTCGGGCTCACCATTTCGGAAGAAGGACGAGCCGATCTGGCCGGCCGCACGGGTGGTGACGCCCGTCTGGCACTCAACGCCCTCGACGTCGCCGCCTCTCTGGCGGCCGCCAGGGAGAGCTCCATCGTTGCCAGCGGCGACATCGAAGAAGCGCTGCAGAGACGAATCATCCGCTACGACCGTGTAGGTGATGCCCACTACGACGTCATTTCGGCGTTCATCAAAAGCATGAGGGGGTCAGATCCCGATGCCGCCACCTTCTGGCTCCATTTGATGATCGAGGCGGGAGAGGACCCGGAGTTCATTGCCCGGCGGATGGTGGTCTTCGCTTCCGAGGATGTCGGTCTGGCCGACCCCCAGGCCCTGGTCGTGGCCGTGGCAGCGGCGCATGGGCTTGCGCTCGTCGGGCTTCCCGAAGCTGGCTACAACCTGACCCAGGCGGCGATCTACCTGGCGACAGCATCGAAGTCGAACTCGGTAGCCCGGGCGATCGGGGCGGCCCGGGAAGCAGTCGGAGCAATCGATGCCCCGCGGGTGCCGATGGCGTTGCGTTCGTCGGGAGCCAAAGGGTACCGGTACCCCCACGACGCCCCGGCCGGGGTGGTCGAGCAGCGATACTGGCCAGAGGGAAGCGAGCCGCAGATCCTTTACCACCCCGGTGATCGCGGCGAGGAAGTCGCGATCAGGGATCGACAGGCTCAAGCTGATCGGATACTCGGCATAAAGCGGCTCTAGGCTCGTGTCATGTTGGATCGGTTGTGGTGGTTTCTGGCCGGCTTGACGGCTGGCGGTGTTGTGATGATCAGGGCCCTGCGACGCCGGCCCACCGCGGCCGACCTGCGATCCTCGGCCACCGCTACCGCAGGCGACGCGCTAGGGCTTCTCTCCCGCTTCGTGCGGCCGAAATCAGACCGGGTACCCAATTGACCGACCGGTAATCTGGCCGCTCCCATGGACACCGACCAACTTCGTCGCACCTTCTTCGACTTCTTCGTCGAGCGCGAGCACGTGTTCCGGCCGTCGTCCTCGGTGATCCCCAATGACCCCACCCTCTTGCTCACCAACGCCGGGATGGTGCCGTTCAAGCCATATTTCCTGGGGGAGGAGGCGCCTCCATTCAAGCGGGCTGTGTCGATTCAGAAGTGTGTTCGGACGGTCGACATCGACATCATTGGCACGACCCGGCGCCATCTCTCCTTCTTCGAGATGTTGGGCAACTTCTCGTTTGGCGACTACTTCAAGAAGGAAGCGATTGCCTGGGCGTACGAGCTGGTGACCGCCAGGCTCGGCCTCGACCCCGATCGGCTGTGGTACACGGTTTACGAAACCGACGAGGAGGCACGCCAGATCTGGATCGACGAGGTCGGCGTGCCGGCCGACCGGGTCCAGAAGGGGGGCAAGGACAACTTCTGGCAGATGGGGGTTCCCGGCCCATGCGGACCGTGCTCAGAGGTGTTCTGGGACAAGGGCCCCGACTACGGACCCTCCGGAGGTCCGATCGGTGGGGGAGAGGAACGTTACGTCGAAATCTGGAATCTGGTGTTCATGCAGAACATCCAGGACCAGCCGTACCACGTGATCGGGGAGCTTCCGGCCCGGAGCATCGATACCGGGATGGGTTTGGAGCGAACCGCCGCGGTCCTCCAGGGGGTTGACTCGGCGTTTGACGTAGACACCATTCGGCCCGTCATCGCGGCGGCGTCAGCGGCCACCAAGATCGCCTACGGGGCCGGTGATCTGACAGACGTGTCCCTCCGCATCCTCGCCGATCATGCCCGCACGATAAGTGTGCTGATCGGCGATGGAGTAGTGCCGTCGAATGAGGGGCGGGGATATGTACTTCGACGCCTGCTTCGGCGAGCGGTCCGGCACGCATGGCAGTTCCAGTCCGAGGGCGTGGTCACCCCCACCCTGGTCGAGGCCGCCATCACAACCCTGAAGCCCGCCTATCCGGAACTCGCCAATAAGCGTGACCTAATTCTTTCGGTGGTGGAACGAGAGGAAGTCCGGTTCCGCCGGACCCTCGAGTCGGGTCATCAGCTTCTCGACTCCGAGATCGCCGAGCTCACCAGCCCGCAGCTGCCCGGGAAGGTGGCGTTTCGCCTTCACGACACTTTTGGTTTTCCGATCGAGTTGACCCGCGAGATCGCCGCCGAACGAGGGGTCGCAGTCGACGACTCCGGATTCCACGAGGAGATGTCGGTTCAACGCGCCAGGGCGCGCAAAGCCTGGAAAGGCGGAGACCACGCGATGGTGGCCGACCTATATCGCGAAGTCGTCGACGACAACGGCCCAACCCAGTTCACCGGATACGAGGTCGAAGCCGGGTCGGGCCGGGTGGTGGCCCTCGTGCGCGATGGAGAACAGGTGGAACGGGTCGAGGCAGGACAGGAGGTCGAGGTCTTCCTCGATCGGACACCGTTCTATGCCGAGTCGGGAGGCCAGGTCGGTGATACCGGCAGCATCTCGACCTCCACTGGCGTCGTGGATGTCAGCGACACCCGCCATGCCCTTCCCGGTTTGCACGGTCACCGGGGCAAGGTGAGCTCCGGATTCGTCGCGGTGGGTCAGGACGCCGACATGTGGATCGACAGCCCGCGTCGCGAGCGGATTCGGAAGTCCCACACCGGCACCCATGTGCTGCACTGGGCACTGCGAGACGTGCTGGGTAGCCACGCCCATCAGGCAGGTTCGCTGGTTGAGGCGGGTCGGCTCCGTTTTGATTTCTCACACCACTCTGGTGTCGCCGAAGAAGAATTGGCCGAGATCGAGCGGCTTGCCAACCAACGGCTGATCGAAAACGGGGCGGTCAGCACCACGGTTACGTCGATGAAGGAAGCCCAGCAGATGGGAGCTCTTGCATTCTTCGGCGACAAATACGGCGACACGGTCCGGGTCGTTCGGGTGGGGAGTTTCAGCGTGGAGTTGTGCGGAGGAACCCATACCCACACATCCGGCCAGGTCGGTCCGCTCCTGGTCACGGCCGAGTCTTCCATCGGATCGAACATCCGACGGGTGGAGGCACTCACCGGAGAAGCTGCCTATCAACAGATTGCCGAGGTTCGTACCCGGCTCTCAGAGGCAAGCACGCTGCTTCGCACTCCCGTGGCCGAGCTTCCCCAACGAATTCGGTCACTGCTCACCAGGGTGGACGAGTTGGAGGACCAGTTGGATGCCTACCGTCAGCGGGAACGGTCCGAGCTGGCTGCCAGCCTGGTCGAGGAGCAGGCAGTGAACGCAGGCAGTGCGCGCCTGCTCGTGGCAGCTTCACCCCACCTCAACCTGGAGCAGTTGCGCCAGCTCGCTCTGGCCGCCCGCGACCGCTTGCAGCGAGGGGTCGTGGTGCTGGGCTCGGAGCGTGACGGCAAGGGCTCGTTGGTGGCGACGGTTTCGAAAGATCTGGTTGCCGCCGGAATTTCAGCGGCGGATCTGGCTGCATTCGGCGCCCGTCTGCTCGGCGGTGGCGGAAGCAAGGATCCGGAGCTGGCCCAAGCAGGTGGCCCTCACGGTGACCAGTTGCAGGCAGCCCTGGATGCGGTCAAATCCGAAGCCGGGCGGAGACTGGCTGGTCTGTGATGCCTCCGCCCTCTCGTGAGGGCCGGGTGCTGGGAATCGACTACGGCACCCACCGGGTGGGCCTGGCCCTGTCCGACCAGCTCTGGATCACCGCTCAACCACTCGAGGTGGTCGCCCGGACCGAGGCTGCCGAGCGGGTCGCGGCCATCGTCCTCGAAATGAACGTGACCGCGATTGTGATGGGTTTGCCTGTGAGTCTCTCGGGCAGAGAGGGCACGGCCGCCCAGCAGGCGAGGCTGTTCGGCGAGCAGGTCCAGGGGGCCACTGGCCTCACGGTGACCTTTGTGGACGAAAGATTCACCACATCAACGGCAGAACGGGTGATGCTGGGGGCCAACGTCCGCCGCTCTCGACGCCGTGAAACTGTCGATAAGGTTGCTGCCGCCGTTATCCTCCAATCGTTCCTCGATCGTTACCGATGAACCTTTCACCCGTTCTTTCTTCTCGCTGGCTGCGCGTCCTCCTCGGTTTGGGAGTGACGGCGCTGCTGGTCGTCCTCTCGGCCACCACCTTCGCCCGCCTGGTCGGTGGCTCGCTGAGCACCGAACCGGACAACGGTTCCTCGGTTTCGGTTGCTCCCGGGATTCCAGTGACGGTGACGGTCCCCCCCGGGGCCAGCGCCCGTCAGATCGGCAACATCCTGGCCGAGGCCGGGGTCATCTCCTCCGTGAACCAGTTCGAGCTTCGCGTGCGGGATGACGGAGTCGCCAACCAGCTTCGGGCGGGAACTTATGAGTTGGAGACCGGTATGACCATCGACCAGGTCCTGCCGTTGCTGCTGGTAGGACCCGTGGCCGATTCTTACCGCGTTACGATCCCTGAGGGTCTGCGGGTCACCGAGATGATCGTTGTGCTGGTGGAGGCGTCCGGACGTGAGCAGGAGGAGTTCGAGACGGCTCTGATCGGCAGAGAGGTCACCACGGAGTTGCGGGTCATGCCCGAGGGAACCCTCACCCTTTCGGACTGGGAAGGGCTGTTGTTTCCCGACACCTATGAGTTCCTCAGGGATTCACCCGCAACGGAGATCCTGCAAGTGCTGGCGGACACGATGGAAGAACGAGTCGCCTCGGTGGATTGGACTGCCCTCCAGGACGCAGGTTTCAACTCCTACCAGGGAATCGTCATCGCCTCTCTGATCGAGGCCGAGGTGAGGGTTCCGGAGGAGCGGCCAGTCGTGTCGAGTGTTATCAGGAACCGTCTGGCTGAGGGGATGTTGCTCCAGATCGACGCGTCAGTCCTCTATGGGCTGGGTACCCGCGACCCGGCCCTCTTCAACAACGAGTCCGACTCGCCTTACAACCTCTATCGATTCCCTGATCTGCCCCCTACTCCGATCGGGGCGCCGGGTCGAGCCTCTCTGGAAGCAGCCGCGGCGCCGGCCGATACGCCATTCTTCTTCTACGTACTGATATCCGCTGACGGCAACCACGCCTTCGCCGAGACCTTTGAAGAGCATCAGACCAACATTGAGCAAGCAAGAAACCTCGGGGTTCTTCCCTGACCGGCCACGTCCGCCAGCGCCAATGACCTACCGACTGGCGTTGCTCGGAGATCCCATCGACCAGTCGCTTTCGCCGGCCATTCACTCGGCCGCGCTGTCCGCCCTCGCTCTGGGGGGCACTTATGTCGCTCGCAGGGTGGGGGCGACCGGGGTCCGCGATGCCTTCACCCAACTCCGGAGGGGAGAACTCACCGGCTTCAACGTGACCATGCCCCACAAGGCTCTGGCAGCCGAACTCTGCGACCGCCTTGAACCCGAGGCCGAAAGGGCCGGTTCGGTCAACACCGTCCTCATGGATGACGGCGCGGTGATGGGTCTGTCGACCGACATCGGCGGCATCCGCGACGTTTGGGAGAAACTTCCGTCCCGGGGGCCGGTCCTGGTCTTAGGAGCCGGGGGTGCTGCTGCCGCCGCCCTGGTCGCCCTGGCCCATCTTCCCCTTTACGTGGCCGCCCGCCGCTCCGGGTCGGGCACTGATCTTGCCCGGCGCCTCGGCCTCGATGCGGGCGAGATCCCCTGGGAGGTGCCCGTTGTCGGCGGGGTCGTCGTCAACTGCACCCCATTGGGAAGAAAGGGCGAACATCTGCCCGAGCACGTGCTTTCCTTGAGCACGGGCATGCTGGACATGGCCTACGGACCCGACCCCACGCCGGCCGTTTTGGAACTGGAAAACCGAGGCTTGCCGGTGGTGGGAGGCCTCGATTTGCTGATAGCGCAGGCGGCACGGTCCTTTTCGGTCTGGACAGGAAGGGCGGCGCCGCTAGATGTCATGCGGAAGGCGGTGGAAAACCCCTAAAGCAAACCTCCGATAGAGCCGAATCCACGTTTGCACGCTGAGTAGAGGACTCCTATGTCGTTGACCGGGCATCTCGATGTTTTCCCACTTGAGGAGGTTCTTCGCCTCCTCTCCCGCTCGTACAAGTCAGGCTGCCTTCGAATCGATACGCCTGATCAGCACGGACGGGTTTACCTGGAGAGTGGGTCGCTGACCTTTGCGACCATCACCACTGACGACGATTTCCGCCGTCAGTTGTCGGCGTCGGGGTTGGTGAGCGAAGAAGGGTTGCGGACCACCGAGGTTTCTGGTCGCGCTCTGACCGAGGCATTGACTCCGGGCACCGGCACCCACCAGTTCACCGACCTCGTCCGCGAAGAGGTCGTTGAGAGCCTTTTCCGGATTCGCAAGCCTGGACGCGGGCAATTCGTTTTCAACCTCGATGTCAATCCTCGTTATCGCATGGACCAGAGTTTTGACGTCGAGTTGTGTGTGGCTGAAGCTGACCGTCGCTCGGCCGACTGGGCTGACATCGAGATTGTGATCCCTCACATCGACGTCGAGCTTCTGATCAACAGCGAAGCCCCCAATGGCGAGCCGGTCACTCTGGCCCCCAATACGTGGCGACTGATCGCAGCATTCGGTGGCACCGCCACCGTCCGCGGTCTGTCTGAGCGCCTCGGAATCGCGCGTTTCCGGGTCGCCAAGGATCTGGCCGGGTTGATCAGGGCTGGCCTGGTCGAGCCGCTCGGAGCCGTCGCGATCGAGGTGCCCGAGCCTCCCCCACCAGTCGAGCTTGCATCGATCGAAGGACCCGCCCAATACGCAGCCGCCGTCGGGAGCGCTCAGCCCGACTGGAGCCCCGAGGCCCCGACGGTGGAGCTGGAGCCAACCCCCACCATCCCGGCCCATGACCGGAGCTGGTGGGAAGAGCCCCTAGAGCGGTCGGCCCCCGCCGCCCAGATCGAACCCGAGGATTCCGAGCCGGAAGCCGCCGAGGCGGAGCAGCCAACAGCCCTTTCGGATTCGTTCCTCGACCGGGTGTTCTCCCAGCTGGGAGAGGACCCCGAAGGCCAGAGTGCCGAGCCAACGGAGCCAAAGGACGAAACCAGCCCCCTGGGTCACGGTTTCCTCAAGCGGCGTCGTATGAGCTCAGTCGGTCTCGACGACGTCTGAAACCCGGGCGTCAGTCTTCTAACGTCGCCGGGTGACGGCCCTGATCATGGCTCTGGCCGGTTTGCTGGCCGGTCCAATCCTCCATGCGCTTGCCGTTCAATCGGGAGATGATCGTCCCCTTCGTCCATTCGACCTGCCCTGCCCTCGTTGCCCCGGTACCGGCTGGATCATCAGGTGTGTCTGCGGCCGAAACCGGCTTCGGGAGCTGGCGACCGGTCTGACGGCGGCGGTCGGTGCGGGAGTGATCGCCTCAGCCATCCAGTGGACTCCCATTCTGGCTGCGCACATGGCGATGGTGGCGGTTACCACCATCCTCATCGTCACCGATCTGGATCACCTGCGAATACCCAATCGGATCCTCTACCCAGGTGGGATCGCCTGTCTGGCGCTGCTGACCGCAGGGGCCCTGGTCGCCGGACGAGAAACCGATCTGGTCAGAGGGCTCCTGGCCGGTGTGGGCTACTGGGCGCTGTTCCTGGTGGTGTGGCTCACATCCCGGGGTCAGGGGTTTGGATTCGGGGACGTCCGGCTAGCCGCTCTCCTCGGGTTGTTTCTCGGTTTCCATTCCTGGCGGGTCCTGGTTTGGGGTCTATTAATCACCGCCCTGCTGGGTGGTATCCCGGCGGTGATACTGCTCCTGGCCGGGAAGGGCCGGGGGACCCTGCTTCCGTACGGTCCACCGTTGATCCTCGGGACCTGGGTGGCGATCGCCCTGGTGGGCCGCATATAAACCCACCTGGACAGACCCGATTTAGTCGCTGCCTACCATCCCCAACCCATGCTGCGATTCCTCACCGCCGGCGAGTCCCACGGGCCCGGGTTGGTGGCCGTGGTCGAAGGTCTGCCCGCCGGACTCCGAGTCGAGGCCAAAGGCATCGCCCACGAACTTGCTCGCCGTCGTCTCGGGCTGGGGAGAGGGGCGAGGATGCGGATCGAACAGGACGAATTGGAAATCCTGGCGGGCGTTCGCCACGGGTTCACTCTTGGCTCACCGGTGGCCGTGATTGTGAGAAACACCGAATGGCCTCGGTGGCAACAGGAGATGAGCCCCGAACCGCTCGACTCGGCCGTACCCAGCCCGTTGACCAAACCAAGGCCTGGCCACGCCGACCTGGCCGGAATGCTCAAATACAACACCAAGGATGCCCGTGACATCCTGGAACGGGCGTCGGCCCGCGAGACGGCCGCTCGCACGGTGGTTGGCTATCTGGCCAAACAGCTCCTCGAAATCGTGGGCGTGTCCGTCATCTCTCACGTCGTCGCCATAGGAGATGTTCGCTCCGAGGCCGGTGCAACTCCTTTGCCGGGTGACCTTGAAGTCATCGACGCTTCGCCCGTTCGCTGTTTTGATCCCGTTGCCGCCGAAGCCATGGTTGCTGCGATCGAGTCCGCCAAGGGCGCCAGGGACACCATCGGAGGGATCGTCGAGGTCCTTGCCTACGGGCTCCCGGCTGGAATCGGAAGCCATGTCCATTGGGACCGGAGGCTCGACGCCCGGCTGGCGGCCGCGCTCATGTCGATCCACGCCATCAAAGGGGTCGAGGTGGGTGACGGGTTCATCTCCGCTGGTCGGAGCGGATCCCACGCCCATGACGAGATCCACTACGACGCCGGAGAGTTCTACCGCGAAACGAATCGAGCCGGGGGGACCGAGGGAGGCATGACCGTCGGTGGCCCGTTGCGAGTGCGGGCGGCCATGAAACCCATCTCGACCGTCCTCAAGGGTCTCCAAACCGTCGACGTCGAGACGAAAGAAGCTTCCCCCGCCTTCTTCGAGAGGTCGGACACCTGCGCGGTTCCCGCCGCCGCAGTTGTGGCCGAGCAGATGGTGGCCGTGATCCTTGCCCAGGAGATACAGCGGCAGTTCGGGGGCGACACCGTCGACGATCTCATCGCCGCGGTCAATCGCTACCGGGAGCGGCTGGACCGGTATTGACGGTGCCGCTTTGGTTGATCGGAATGATGGGTTCGGGCAAGACCACCGCCGGTCTGGCGTTGTCGTCCCGTTTGAATACGGAGTTTGTCGACACTGATCGATTCGTCGAGGAGATGACCGGCCGCACGATCCCTGAGATCTGGGAAAACGAGGGTGAGGAGAGTTTCCGCAGCCACGAAGCCGAGGCGGTCGCAATGGCATCGTCCCACCAGACAGCCGTGGTGGCAACGGGCGGGGGCGTGGTGTTGTACGAACCGAATGTGGAGGTGATGCGCGCGACGGGGACGGTGGTGTGGCTTGACGCCGAGCCGGCGACCCTGCTCGTCCGCACTGGCGGCGGCATGGGAAGACCTTTGCTTGACTCCACCGATCGGAGCGAGCGCCTGGCCGGATTGGCTGCCGCCCGTCGTCCGGCCTACTCCGCGGCCTCACATCATCGAGTTGTGACCGACGACCGGACAGTCTCAGAAGTGGTTGACGAGTTGGTGGAACTGTGGACCGAATAACCATCGGTGACGACTCCGAAATCCTGATCGGATTCGGTCTTCCCGACCCGCTGCTCCCGTCGCGGCCCGGAAGGGAGAAGGCTGTAGTTCTCACTCAACCGGGGGCTGTGGCGATAGCCGCCCGGGTCGGTTCGACTCTGGGGGCGGCGGTGTACGAGTTGCCGGATCGGGAGGAGGCCAAGACCTGGGCCACGGTTGGCAAGGTCTACGAGTGGTTCAGCCAACACGCGGTAGGTCGACATGACACCGTCGTCGGCGTGGGCGGTGGGACCGTCACCGACGTCGCCGGCTTTGTAGCTGCCACCTGGCTCCGGGGCGTCGAAGTGGTACAGGTGCCCACCACCTTGCTGGCAGCCGTCGACGCGGCGGTGGGCGGCAAGACCGGGATCAACGTGGGTGGCAAGAACATGGTTGGCGCCTTTCACCACCCGACCCGGATCGTGATCGACATCGACCAACTCTCGAGCCTGCCCCGCGACCTGTGGCTGGAGGGTATGGCCGAGATCCTCAAAGTGGGCCTGATCGGTGACCCGGACCTGATCGAGTTGTTCGTCCGCCATGGTGCCAGCGCTCCTCTCTCCCAGATCGTGGCCCGGGCCGTGCAGTTCAAAGCGAGCGTGGTCAGCGAGGACTTCCGCGAGCGGGATCGACGTGCGATCCTCAACTTCGGGCACACGATCGGCCATGCCGTCGAAGTCACCTCTGGCATGCCTCATGGCATGGCGGTTGGTGTGGGGATGGTGGCTGCCGGAGCTATCTCAGCCAGCCGGTACGAGTTCTCCAACCTGTGGCTCACCGATCTGATTCAGTCGATGGGCCTGCCGGTTTCGGTGCCCGACCTGGCTCTCGACGACGTTATGCACTGCATCGCAAACGACAAGAAGAGAACGGCGGAGGGCCTGCGGATGGTGCTTTTGAGAGGGGTGGGAGAACCCGTGGTCGAAGTGGTCGAAGACGAAGAAGTGGTCCTCGGACTGGCGGCAATCGGCATTAGCTCAACCAGGTAGCCTGAAGGGACAAGGTATGGCATCAACCAACGACGTCCGTCCTGGCCAGGCTCTCGATCTGAGCGAGGGCATTTTCACGATCATCGAGTATCAGCATGTCAAACCCGGCAAGGGCCGGGCTTTCGTCCGCATGAAGCTGCGCAATCTCGAAACTGGCCAGGTGCTCGACCGCACGTTTCGGGCGGGCGAAGATGTGACCCAGGCCATCATCGAACGCCGGGATCACACCTTTCTCTACCGCGACGATCTGGGCTTCCACTTCATGAGCCTTGACGACTTCGGCCAGTTCGCCATGAGCCGCCAGGACGTCGGGGACGGGGCCGACTATCTGATCGACGGGATGACCGTCTCACTCGCTCTCTATAAGGGAAACCCGATCTCGGTTGACCTCCCTTCCTCAGTCGAGCTGGAAGTGACCTACACGGAACCCGGAGTCAAGGGTGACCGGGTGTCGGCGGCGACCAAACCTGCCACTACCCAAACCGGTCTTGTTGTCCAGGTTCCCCTGTTTGTGAACATCGGCGATCACATCAAGGTGGATACCCGCAGCGGCAGTTACCTGACGCGGGTGTGACCGAACCCCGCGACCTGGCGCTGGAAGCCCTCTACGAGGCTGACCAACGCGATCTGTCGGATTCGAATGCCGTGCTCCCGCACAAGGCGGCTCGTCTGGTGGCCGGGGTCCTGGCCCATCTGGAGGAACTCGATGCCGAGATCGATGCAGCCTCCGAGCACTGGCGGGTGGCGAGGATGCCCGTGGTCGACCGCGTCATTCTCAGGTTGGGCCTCTACGAACTCCGCTACGAGCCGGAAACTCCAGTGGCAGTTGTCGTATCGGAGGCCGTGCGACTCGCCAAGACCTTCAGCACCGAAAAGAGCGGGGCTTTCGTCAACGGTGTCCTGGCGGCGCTGG
Organism: uncultured Acidimicrobiaceae bacterium; assembly: GCA_964474055.1. Lineage (GTDB taxonomy): Bacteria > Actinomycetota > Acidimicrobiia > Spongiisociales > ZC4RG35 > JAICND01. Next base: position 11,772 of record CAYYRT010000183.1, read on the forward strand.
CCGAGCAGGATCGGGGCTGAGTCGGGGACTCGCACCCCTGCTACGCTCGCCGCACCTTTAAGTCCGGTCCCGTGAGGCCGGGAAGGAGTCGACCAGTGATAGAAACTACGCCGGTCCAGGTGATGGACGGCGCCGACGTACGGCGTGCGATACGACGCATCGCCCACGAGATCTCTGAACGCCACCACGGCGCCGAGCATCTGGTCCTCGTCGGCATCCACACCCGGGGTGTACCTATCGCTCTGGAGATCGCCCGGGCCATCGCCGAGTTCGAGGACATCCACGTTCCGGTTGGCGAACTCGATGTCGGGTTCTACCGCGACGACCTCGATCATCGACCGACGACCCGCCTTGGCCGGACCCTGCTTCCAGTCGATGTGACCGGAGAGGCAGTCATCCTCATCGACGACGTGCTCTACACGGGTCGCACGATCCGCGCAGCCCTCGACGCCATCTCGGATCTCGGTCGTCCAGCGACGGTCGAACTCGCCGTTCTCATCGACCGCGGCCACCGCCAATTGCCGATCCGGGCCGACTTCGTGGGAAAGAACCTCCCCACCTCGGTCGAAGAGCGGGTAACGGTGAGGATCGAGGACGTCGACAAGGAACAGGGCGTCTGGATCGAGAGGCCCTTGCCGTGAAACACCTTCTCTCGATTTCTGACCTCGAGCGGCCGGCGATCGAGCAGTTGCTCGACCTGGCCGACCACTTCAGCGAAGTCCTCCATCGCGACATCCCCAAAGTGCCTGCGCTACGTGGCGCCACGGTTGCCACCCTCTTCTTCGAGACCTCAACGAGGACCCGGCTGTCCTTCGAGAAGGCCGCCAAGGGCCTCAGTGCCGATGTTCTCAATTTCACGCCGTCGACTTCCTCCCTTTCAAAAGGAGAAAGCCTCAAAGACACGGTGTTGACAGTGCAGGCGATGGGAGTCGATCTGATGGTCGTGCGTCACGGCGCGGTGGGAGCACCGGCCCGGGTCGCTTCCTGGGTCGACTGTTCGGTCATCAATGCCGGCGACGGAGCCCACCAGCACCCCACCCAGGCACTGCTCGACGCTCTCACCATTCGGCGCCACTTCGGCAAACTCGACGGTCTTCGCATCGCCATTGTCGGTGACATTCGCAATTCACGTGTGGCCCGATCCAACATCGATGCGTTCACGGCTCTTGGTGCCTCGGTGACTCTGGTTGCTCCGCCCACCTTGCTTCCGGTCCATCCGGACTGTTACCCGGTGGCAACGACCGCTGATCTCGACGCCATCCTCGGTGAGCTCGACGTGCTCTACATGTTGCGGATTCAGCTCGAACGGGGCAGCGGGCCGGTCCTTCCCTCGCTGGCGGAATACGTCTCCCGATTCGGCCTCGATCGGGCGCGGTTTGAGCGGCTTCCGAAGGAGGCAGTGGTCATGCATCCGGGTCCGATGAATCGCGGCATCGAGATTTCAGCCGATGTCGCCGATGATGCCCGTTCATTGATCACGGATCAGGTCAGCAACGGCGTGGCGACCCGGATGGCGGTCCTCTTTCAGCTTCTGACCGGCAAGGGACAGCTTTGATCACGATCCACGACGCCCACCTCCTCACCCCTGACGGGCCCCTGCAAGGTGATTTGATGGTGGAAGGTAACCGGATCGTTGCGGTGGGTTCGTCCGGCGGCGGCACGCACATCGACGCCGGAGGCGGATGGGTTGGCCCTGGCCTGGTCGACCTGCACACCCACCTCCGCGAACCCGGGTTCGAGTGGAAGGAAGACATTCTTTCGGGGTCGCGAGCTGGGGCCGCTGGTGGGTACACCGCCCTGGTGGCGATGCCGAATACCGAGCCGGCGATCGACGCTGGCCATCTTGCGCGTTTCGTCATCGATCGGGGGCGGGAGGCTGGACTCTTGCAGGTGATGCCAGCCGGGGCGATCACGATGGCAAGGGAGAACCAGGTGCTGGCCCACCTCGATGAACTGTTTTCTGCGGGTGTCCGGATGTTCACCGACGACGGGAACGGCGTCGCCGATGCGGGGCTGCTCCGTCATGCGATGGAGTATCTCGCCGAGCGGGGAGGGGTGGTGGCCCAGCACGCCGAAGACCCTGGACTCGCGCGGGGGGGCCATATGCACGAGGGTGCGGTCTCCTCCCGCCTGGGAATGCGGGGCCTGCCGTCTCTGGCCGAAGAAGCGATGATTGCTCGCGATCTGGCGCTGATCCAATTGACCGGAGTTCGTTACCACGCCCAGCATGTGTCGAGCGTCGGGAGCGTCGGCCTGATCGAGGCTGCCAAGAAGGCCGGGCTTCCGGTTACTGCCGAGGTCACGCCTCATCATCTTCACTTCGATCACAACCGGGTCGAAACGATGGAACCCCGCTTCAAGATGTATCCACCGCTGCGCACGGCCGACGATGTCGCAGCGGTCGGCGCGGCCCTGGTGGCGGGCATCATTGACGTGGTGGCAACCGATCACGCTCCTCATGCCGACTACGAATGCGAGGTTCCCTTTGAAGAGGCTCCCCGGGGGGTAATCGGGCTCGAGACGGCCGCCGCGGCAGTACTCACAGCGGTCGACCTCGACCCGGTCTCCTTCTTCTCGAAGATGTCGGTGCTTCCGGCCCAAATCGCGGGACTCGAATCGCAGGGCCGCTGGATCGAAGAAGGTGCACCCGCCAATCTGGTCGTCATCGATCCTGAAGCTCTGTGGGTTCCGAAGAGGTTTGTCTCCAAGGCACAGAATTCGCCGTTTCTCGGTGTGAAGTTGAGGGGAAAGGTGCTGGCCACGATCTTCTCAGGACGGATAACCCACCAGGTGTCCACATGACCGTCGCTCCCGACTTGGGGCTGTTGGCCACTGCGGACGGGGAGGTATTTCGCGGTCGCTCGGTCGGTGCGGAGGGACTGACCACCGGTGAAATCGTCTTCAACACCGCGATGTCCGGCTACCAGGAGGTGCTGACCGATCCTTCATATGCAGGACAGGTGGTCGTCATGACTTCCCCACACATCGGCAACTACGGGGTCAACCCGGCCGATGAACAGTCGGTGCGGCCCCTGGCGGCCGGGCTGGTGGTTCGGTCCCTGTCCATGCAGGAGTCGAACTGGCGCGCCCAAGGCAGCTTGTCAGACTTCCTGAACAGACACGGCGTGGTTGCCCTATCCGACCTCGACACTCGCCGCCTCACCCGCCACATCCGCCAGCACGGGGCGATGCCGATTGCGATGGGTGCCGGGTTCGACGAAAAGACACTGATCGAAGCTGCGGCCGCAGCACCGAGGATGGAAGGCCAGGACCTCGCATCAACCGTCACCACCAATCGGCCCTATCGGATGACACCGGTTGGAGATGCGCGCGGCCTCATCGTTGCCATCGACCTTGGAATTAAGCGGGACATCCTCCAGCAACTGATCAGTAGGGATTTCGAGGTGGAGGTAGTTCCGGCCGGCATCTCCGCCGAAGAGGTGCTCGCCTACGATCCCGCCGGGGTGTTCGTATCCAACGGGCCCGGTGATCCTGAGCCGTTGACGGACTCAATCGACACCATTCGCGGACTCTTAGGCCAGGTGCCCCTGTTCGGGATCTGTCTCGGCCATCAGGTTCTGGGGCTGGCGCTGGGGGCGGCAACGTTCAAGCTTCCCTTCGGGCACCACGGCGGCAACCATCCCGTCAAGCACCTGGCCGACGGTCGGGTGGCCATCACCAGCCAGAATCACGGTTTCGCAGTGGATCTGTGGTCCCTAACCACCGACACCGCTCCGGTCCGTCAGGGTTTGGCTCACCCCGGCTTGCTTCCCGCGTCCGTGGTTACCGACTTCGGCAAGGTGGTATCCACCCACCAGAACCTCAACGACGGCACCCTCGAAGGTCTTGCCTGCCTGGATGTCCCTGCCTTCGGCGTTCAATACCACCCCGAAGCGGCGCCGGGTCCGCAGGACGCCCTGGGACTCTTTGATGAATTCACCTCTCTGATGGGCTTCGGAGTCTGATGCCCCGAAGAACCGACCTCCGATCCATTCTCCTCATCGGCTCAGGCCCGATCGTGATCGGTCAAGCCTGCGAATTCGACTATTCAGGCACCCAGGCGGCCAAAGTGCTGCGGCACCACGGCTTCCGGGTGGTACTCGTCAATTCCAACCCTGCCACCATCATGACCGATCCCGAGTTCGCCGATGCCACCTACATCGAACCCATCACCCATGAGGTGGTCGAAGAGATCATCGCCCGGGAGCGACCCGACGCCCTCCTACCGACGCTCGGAGGCCAGACGGCCCTCAACCTGACCATGGCGCTCGCCCGCTCCGGCGTCCTCGACCGTTACGGAGTCGAGCTGATCGGGGCGGGGGTGGAATCGATCGACCGGGCCGAAGACCGTGGTCGATTCAAGGAGACGATGGAAGCGGCCGGTATCGCCGTTCCCAGGGCTGGTTATGCCCGCTCCGTGCCGGAAGCTCTGCGCATGGCCGAAGAGATCCGTTTTCCGATCATGGTGCGGCCATCGTTCATTCTCGGTGGCGGCGGCACCGCGATCGCGCCATCCCGTGAGACTTTTATCGAGGCGGCTCGCAGAGGTCTCGACGCCTCTCCGGTTGGCGAGATTCTGGTCGAGGAGTCGCTGTATGGATGGAAGGAGTTTGAGCTCGAGGTGATGCGCGATGGCAACGACAACGCTGTTGTTGTCTGCTCCATCGAGAACCTCGATCCGATGGGAGTCCACACCGGTGATTCGATCACCGTTGCCCCGGTCCAGACGCTTTCCGATCGCGAGTACCAGGAGATGCGCAACGACGGCATCAAGGTGCTGCGGGCCATCGGCGTCGAAACCGGAGGCTCCAACGTGCAGTTTGCGGTCGATCCCGCCACCGGCCGTCGACTGGTTATCGAGATGAATCCGCGCGTCTCCCGATCGTCGGCTCTCGCTTCGAAGGCCACCGGGTTTCCCATCGCCAAGATCGCCGCGTTGCTTGCGGTCGGGTACACCCTCGATGAGATACCTAACGACATCACCGGGGCAACGCCCGCTTCCTTTGAGCCGGCCCTCGACTACGTGGTCGTCAAAGTGCCCAGATTCGACTTCGCCAAGTTCCCCAACGCGCCCACAACGCTCAGCACCTCGATGCGAAGCGTCGGGGAAGCAATGGCAATCGGGCGCACTTTCCCGGAAGCCCTGCAGAAGGCTCTCCGAAGTCTTGAAAACGGCAGGGCCGGTCTTGGCGCCGATGCCGGCGAGTGGGCCCAGCGGGCGCTGCCGGACGAACAACTCTGGGACGAACTGGCAGTGCCCACCCCGGCCCGAATATTCCAGGTGGCCGAAGCTGTGCGGCGGGGCTTTCCTGTCGATCGGGTAGCCGCCGCCAGTTCGATCGATCCATGGTTTGTCAATCAGATCCACGATCTCACGGTGATTCGAAGCGACCTGGAGGAGAAAGGCGAGGAGGGAAGCGACATCCGCAACGCCAAGCGGTTCGGTTTCTCCGACCGCCAGCTTGCCCACCTCTGGGCCACGACGGAGACGGCTGTGCGACATCGGCGCCTGGGCGCAGGGATCCGGACCACATTCAAGACCGTCGACACCTGTGCAGCCGAGTTCGAAGCGAAGACTCCCTACATGTACAGCACCTTCGAGGACGAGGACGAGGTGCCTCCCGCTTCACGCCCCCGGGTTGTGGTTCTCGGATCGGGGCCCAACCGTATCGGCCAGGGGATCGAATTCGACTATTGCTGCGTCCACGCCGCCTTCGCCCTCGGGCAGGCGGGCTACGAGACGGTCATGGTCAACTGCAATCCCGAGACCGTCTCGACCGACTATGACACCTCCGACCGGCTCTACTTCGAACCGCTCACGGTCGAGGACGTTCTGGCAGTGGTTGCCGCCGAGCAGCCCGAAGCGGTCATCGTCCAATTGGGAGGTCAGACCCCCCTCAACCTGGCTGCAGATCTGGAAGCCGCTGGCGTCCCGATTGCCGGGACCTCACCAGCGGCTATTGCCATGGCCGAGGATCGGGAGCAGTTCTCAGCGCTGTGCAGGCGGTTGGGTGTGAAACTCCCGCCGCAGGGAATCGCCACCTCACCGCTCGAGGCTGGTGAAGTGGTCGATCGGGTGGGATTGCCTGTAGTGATCCGTCCTTCTTTTGTGCTGGGCGGACGCCGGATGCGAGTGATCTACAGCTACGACGAGCTGTCCTCCTACCTGGCCGATCTTTACGACGACGTCGCCGATGCTGACCTGACGGGTGCTCCGTTGCTGATTGACCGCTTTCTGGAAGCGGCGACCGAGGTGGACGTGGACGCCGTCTTCGACGGTCACGAACTGCTCATCGGCGGGATCATGGAACACGTCGAGGAGGCTGGCGTTCATTCGGGTGATTCGGCCTGCGTTACTCCGCCCCCGACCCTGAGCGAAGAGGCCACCAAAGAGATCCTCATGGCCACCGAAGAGCTGGCCCGGGCCATCGGGGTGCGCGGCCTGATCAACATTCAGTATGCAGTCAAAGGGAACGAAGTGTTCGTGCTCGAGGCCAATCCACGGGCCTCGCGGACTGTTCCCTTCATCTCCAAGGCCTCGGGGATCCAGCTCGCCAAGGTGGCTGCCAGGGTCATGCTCGGGGCCACATTGGAAGACCTGCGCCGGGAAGGGCTCCTGGTGGAGGGCCGCCAGATCGACTTCGTCGCGGTGAAGGAAGCGGTCCTTCCCTGGGATCGATTTCCGGAAGAGGACATCGTCCTCGGACCCGAGATGAGATCGACCGGTGAGGTGATGGGCATCGGACCCGACGTGGGGGTCGCCTACGCCAAGGCCCTGTTGGCCGCAGGCCATGTTCTGCCGAGCCGCGGCACGGTCTTCCTGTCGCTGGCAGACCGCGACAAACCGATGGGTCTGGCCGCAGCCCAGGCCTTCACAATGCTGGGCTTCCGCCTGCTTGCAACCCGCGGCACCGCTCGCTTCCTGGCTCACCATGCCATCGAGGCCGAGGTGGTCAACAAGGTAGGGGAAGGACCCGATGACACCCGCAATCGCATCGAAGCCGGTGAGGTCAACCTCGTCATCAACACCCCGCGGGGGGGGCGAGCCCGCTGGGACGGACGGCTGATCCGTCATGCCGCCCGCCGCTTTAACGTGCCATGTGTCACCACTATCGCCGGCGCCCTGGCAGTGGCCCGTAGCTTGCGGTCGGGCCCTGGTGCCTTGAACCGCCCCCGCAGTTTGCAGGAATGGCATCAGCAGACGTGAGGCGTGAGACGTGAGACGTGAGATTGACATGACGAGCCGGGTGGGGGCCATGACCTTGCGGAGTCCGCTGATCGCGGCTTCGGGGACGGTGGGGTCTGTTGCCGATTTCGTCGGAGTGGCGGATCTGGGGGTCTACGGCGCCGCGGTTGCCAAGAGTGTGAGCCGCGATCCGTGGCCTGGCCGCCCTGCACCCAGGCTGGCTCCGGCCGGAGCAGGCATGCTCAACGCCATAGGTATTCAGAACCCCGGGCTCGACAAGTGGGTGGACCAGGTCTCGGCCCGCCTCCCGGACCTGGGAGTGCCGGTATGGGGCTCGGCTGTCGGCAAGGACCCGGCCGAGTTCGCCCAGGTCGCCTCAGGTTTGGAGGGGGCGGGAGTGGCAGCGATCGAGATCAACCTGTCCTGTCCCAATCTCGACGAGCAGATGTTTGCCCTGGTACCTGCGGCCGCGGCCGAGGTCATCTACGAAGTCAAGGCTGCCACCAGCCTGCCGATCGGCGCCAAACTTTCCCCCAACGCTGCCGACATCACGGCGGTCGCCGGATCCTGCCTTGATGCCGGAGCCGACTTCCTGGTGCTTACCAACACTATCTGGGGAGCCGGGGTGGACCGGTGGACCCGGCGTTCAGTGCTCGGGTCCCCCATGGGTGGGTATTCGGGACCCCCGCTGAAACCGATTTCACTGCGATGTGTAATCGAGGTCCACCAACGATTTCCGGAGGCGGCGATCGTTGGTTGCGGGGGAGTGTCAACCGGGGCCGACGTGGTGGACTATCTGCTGGCCGGAGCCAGCGCAGTAGCGCTCGGCACCGTGCATTTTGCTGAGCCCAAGGCCGGACGGCGCATCATGCGCGAACTGGTCCGTTTGTTGGGGAAAATCGGCGCCAACACCACCTCTGAGCTCGTCGGCCAACTCAAACTTACGTGAATCCGTTGCTGGTGGCTCTCGATGTCTCGTCCGCGGAGGAGGCCGTTCGACTCGCCACGAAGTTGAAACCTGCGGTCGGTGGTTTCAAGGTCGGTCTTGAACTTCTGCACGGCCCCGGGCCCGGAGTGATCTTTGCCCTCCGACGGTTCGACCTGCCGATCTTCGTCGACGCCAAGCTTCACGACATTCCCAACACTGTCAGGGCAGCCGCAGGACAGCTGGCAACCTGGGGTGCACGCTGGGTCACGGTCCACGCCAGCGGGGGCCTGGCGATGATCGAAGCGGCGGCCGAGGGTTTGACCCTCGGTGCTCGCGGAAACCCGGCCGGGGTGGTGGCGGTGACAGTCCTCACGAGTTTGGACGCCGCCGGGCTCGCGGCCACCGGGGTCAGCGGGTCGCCTGGCCGACAGGTCGCCAGACTTGCCCGACTGGCAGTTGCCGGGACGGCAGAAGGTGTTGTCTGTGCGCCCCAAGAGCTCGGGGACGTCGCTCAGGTCGCACCGGGCCTATTGCGGTTCACGCCCGGGATCCGACCACCGGGCGCCGCCTCTGACGATCAGCTGCGCACCGCCACCCCTCAGGAAGCGATTCGTCGGGGCGCCGACTATCTCGTTATCGGCCGGCCGATCACACGGGCCTCGGACCCAGTGGGCGCCGCCGAGCGGATCCTGGCCGAGTTGTCAGGGGTTGAGCCAAGGGCCTAGTACGGTTTGGGGTCTCACCCACGGAGATGACCGCTGGTGCCCCTACCGGAACAGACCCCCGAACAGAGGGCGGCTGCCCTCGCCAAAGCAGCTGAGGCGCGGCGCATTCGAGCCGAGATCAAAGAACTGCTGAGGACCGGCACCATCACCTTCGACGAAGTGCTGGCGAGGGCAGAAACCGAAGTGATGATCGGCGGACTCAAAGTGGAGTCAGTGCTGGCAGCGTTACCGGGCCTCGGCAAAATCAAGACCAAACGCCTCCTCGAAGCCCTCGAGATCGACGGAAGCCGGAGGCTGCGTGGTCTCGGAGACCGACAAAGACAGGCCCTGCTCAGCGAACTTGGATGAGGCTTCGCCTTGCGGGTCGACTGATCGTGATCTCCGGGCCGTCGGGTGCCGGCAAGACATCAGTTGTGGCGGGTTTGCGACGACGGCGATCGCTTTACTTCTCTGTGTCGGCTACTACCCGTGAGCAGAGACCGGGCGAGGTCGAGGGGACCCACTACTACTTCGTTGCGCCCGACGAATTCACCCGCATGATCCTTGACGAAGAGTTTCTCGAGTGGGCGGAGTACAACGGTTGCCTCTACGGCACCCCGGTCACCCCGGTGGTGAGTCAGCTGGAAAACGGTGGGGACGTGCTTCTCGAGATCGAGGTGCAGGGCGCCCGCCAGATCCGCCAAACCGGACTGCCTGCGGTCATGTTCTTTATCAATCCTCCCTCTCTGGAGGAGCTGGCGGCCCGCCTGCGGAGACGGGGCGATACCAGCGAGGCCGACATTGCCCGGCGACTCCGGATTGCCGCCGACGAGATGGCTCAGGCGCCGGAGTTGTTCGACTACATCGTTGTCAACGACGACCTCGAGCGCTGTATCGAGGAGGTGGACGGCCTGATGGACGTGAGACGTGAGACATGAGACGTGTGCCAAGGAGCGGGTGAGGCAAGGTAGAATGGCCTTCTACTCACGCCTCACGCCTAAGGACTCACGCCTATGAAGACTGAAGAAGTTATCGACAACATCGGCAACCGTTTCGCCACCGTGGTGATAGCCGCTCGACGGGCCCGCCAGATCAACGCCTATTACTCCCAGCTTGGCGGAGGCATCGGCGAATACGTCCCGCCTCAGGTCAACACCCTCTCCCGCAAACCACTCACCATTGCCATGGAGGAGATCGCCCAGGGCAAAGTCACCGTGGAACGAGCCGAGGCCTGAGCCGACTCCCGTGAGTCTCCTCGCCGGCCGGCGGGTCGTCCTAGCCGTCACCGGGGGTGTGGCGGCCTATAAGTCGGCGTTCTTGTGCCGGCTGCTGATTGAAGAAGGAGCAGTGGTCCGGGTCGTGATGACGGACGACGCCACCAACTTCGTAGGGGCGACCACCTTCGCTGCCATCACTGGCCATCCGGTCGTTCGCAGTCTCTTCGAGTCCGATCTGGTGAGCCCTCACACCGATCTTGGTCGCTGGGCCGATCTGGTCATCGTGGCTCCTGCCACCGCCGCCACCCTCGCCCGGCTGGCCGCAGGAATGTCTGAAGAGGTCGTCTCTGCCACCCTCCTGGCCACCAGAGCACCCGTCCTTGTGGCTCCGGCTATGCACACCGAAATGTGGGAGCACCCCGCCACCCAACGGAACGTGTCTGTTCTCCAGCATGACGGCGTCACCATCGTCGGTCCGGAGTCGGGCGCCCTGGCCGGAGGCGATGTCGGTCCGGGGAGGATGGCGGAACCGGAAGAAATCCTGGCGGCGGCGGCAGCGATGCTGCCCTCTCCTTTGCGGGGCCTGCGGGTGCTGGTGACAGCCGGCGGCACTCGGGAACCGATCGACCCGGTCCGGTACATCGGCAATCGCTCTTCGGGAAAGATGGGTCATGCCGTTGCCGACGAAGCCGCCAAGCGGGGAGCGGAGGTGACGCTCGTGACCACCTCGGGTCTGAGCACCCACCCCGCGGTCACGGTTGTGCAGGTCGAATCGGCTCAAGAGATGGCCGATGCAGTCGCGAGCATCCCCGCCGACGTCGCGGTTATGGCGGCCGCCGTGGCCGATTTTCGGCCAGCCGTGCCCGCGCCCGGAAAACTTGTCCGCGGCGATGGCCCACCCGAACTCAGTCTTGAACCCACCCCCGATGTCCTGGCGTCTGTGGCTGGCCGGACCGATCGGCCGTTCCTGGTCGGATTCGCCGCCGAAACCGGTGACCTTTCCCGCGCGGTCGACAAGGCCCGCATGAAGAAGGTCGACCTCATGGTCGCCAACGACGTCACCGAGGACGGCGCCGGGTTTGGAACCGACACCAACCGGGTCACGATTGTGACCCCCGACGGACTGACCGAAACCTGGCAAATCATGGCCAAGACCGAGGTCGCCCGAAGGCTGTGGGATCTGATCATCGAGCGCCGGGCCTTGTCGGGTTAAGCTCCCGCCTCCTATGCGCCGCTGGTTCTTTGCATCGGAGTCGGTGACCGAGGGACATCCCGACAAAGTGGCTGATGCCGTATCCGATGCGGTGCTCGATGCTGTGTTGGCCCAGGATCCCTTTGGCCGGGTGGCGTGTGAAACGATGGTCACCACGGGAACGGCGGTCGTGGCCGGGGAACTCAGTACCGATGCGGACCTGGATGTGGAGGCAGTTACCCGCGAGGCCATCGCCGGGATCGGATACGTCGGCTCCTCAGAATTCTCCGCCGACGAGATCGACGTAACCGTTCTGATCCATCAGCAGTCGCCGGATATCGCCGCAGGTGTCTCCACCGCTCAGGAGGCAAGAGGCGGTTCGGTCGATATCTACGACCAGCTCGGGGCGGGTGACCAGGGAATCATGTTCGGCTTTGCGGTTGATGAAACGCCCGACCTGATGCCAATGCCCATCCAGCTCGCCCACCGGTTGGCGGCCCGGCTGGCGCTGGTACGGCGAGATGGCGTGCTCGGATACCTGCGACCCGACGGCAAGACCCAGGTCATGGTCGAGTACGAAGGGCGGGTGCCCGTACGGGTTACGAGTCTGCTCATATCCGCCCACCATGCCCCGGGTGTCGACATCGAGAACCAGATGCGGGCCGACCTGATGGAACACGTTGTGTTGCCCGCCATACCTCCCGAACTTCTCACCACCGATGTGCCCTTCTACGTCAATCCCTCGGGCAACTTCGAGATCGGTGGGCCCCATGCCGACACAGGCCTGACCGGTCGGAAGATCATCGTTGACACGTACGGCGGGTACGCACGCCACGGCGGGGGAGCGTTCTCAGGCAAAGACCCCACCAAGGTCGACCGCTCGGCCACCTATGCCGCTCGTCACGCAGCCAAGAACGTCGTGGCGGCCGGGCTGGCTAGTCGGTGCGAAGTACAGCTCGCCTATGCGATCGGCCGGGCGGCCCCCTTCTCGATACATGTCGACACCGCCGGAACCTCGGTTATCGACCCTGATCGGCTCGAGAAGCTCATCACAGAATTCTTCGACTTCCGTCCGGCGGCAATCCTGGAGCGCCTCGACCTGCGACGGCCCATCTACCGGCCCACCGCCGCATACGGTCACTTCGGAAGATCCGAGTTTCCATGGGAGTCCACCGAGGATGCGGCCGACCTGCGCAAGCAGGCGGAGTCCTTCTGATTCGGGCCGCCCGCGTTGTACCGGCTGTTCCCAGCTTTCAACTAGATGCCGGATTCTGGTACTCGGTCCCCGAGGCGCAGCTCTCACTGATTCAGATTGGCTCGCTGGTCCGGGTTCCTCTCGGTGGTCGGCGGGTACGGGGTTTTGTCGTGGAAGTGGCCGAGCGATCCGCCCAGGGTCTCAAACCGGTGGCGGCGGTCTCGATGGCGCCACCCATCTTCGACCCGCCATTATTGGCTGCCTTGAACTGGGCGGCCCACCGTTATGTGGCGCCGCTGTCGGTCCTTCTCGAGCGGGCTGCCCCACCCAATCTGGTCGGCGTGGCTCCGCCACCGCCGTCTAGGGATCGCCACCCCCTGGGAGGACCAGGTCACCCTTTGTCGGACGTGGCCCGCCTGGTGGCCTCAGGAAAACGACGGCCACCGGTAGCCCTGATCGAAAGGTGGACCAACCTGGACTGGGTTGGGGCTGTGGCCGATCCGATCACCGCCGCGGGGATGACCCTGATGATCGTTGCCGCCACTTCCGACGAGGTCGCCGTCCTCCACAAGTCGGCCATTGCGGCAGTAGGCGAGGACCGGAGCCTGATCGTCACCCCCGACCGGTCCGACGCGGACAACACCGCGGCCTGGTCGGGCGCTCAAACCGGTGGACGGGTGCTTGTTGGGACCCCCAGGATTGCGGCCTGGCAGGCAGGGGACCTCGGACTGGCCGTAGTGGTGGAGGAAGGCCGTCGAGCCATGAAGGACCGCCAGACTCCGACGATCAACGCTCGAGACCTGCTCCGGACCAGAGCTCAGTTGGGCCGCCACACGCTGGCCTTTGTCGGCCCTACCCCCTCGTTGGAGACTCTGGCCGCGGGGGCGACTCCCCTGCGGAGGACCCGCCGCGCCTGGCCCCCGGTTGAGGTGGTCGACCGGAACTCACAGCCGCCCATCCCCGGACTGCTCGGCCATTCGATCCTGGCGGCCATTCGGGCTGTCACCCAGGCCGGGGGATCCGCATTTGTTTTCGCCCATCGGCGTGGTTATGCCCCGGCCGTCAGATGCGAACGCTGTCGAACTGTCCGCCGATGCCCGAACTGCGGATCGCGACCGGAAGCAGAGCCCCTCTGTCCTCGCTGCCGGTTTCAGCTCGGTCCCTGCAGCAATTGTGGTCACGATCGTTTTGCGCCGTTGGGCGCCGGGGTTGGCAGAGTGCTGGAAGAACTGAAGCGGGCCGGCGGGCTGGAGGTGACCGCTTCCCCGACCGTGGCTCCGGTCATGGTTGGCTCGGAGGCCGATCTGGCGGGCCTCGACCCCGTCGAACTGGCTGTGGCCGTCGACGCGGACGGTTTGATTCTCGGCACCCACTTCCGTGCGGCAGAAGAAGCCCTGCGCATACTCGCCCGGCTGGCCGGACGGGTAGCCCCCGGCAGCGGCCACCGGGCCATGATCCAAACAAGCCTCCCGGATCACCCTGTCATCGAGGCCCTGCGCCGTGGTGACCCCATCCCCTTTCTCCAGCTGGAGTTGGAGGAGAGGCGCAAGCTTGGGTTTCCCCCCAGCGGAGACCTGGTCGTCCTGGAGTTGCGAGGGGCGATCCCGGTCGGAGTCGATCAGCAGCTGCACGAGGCCGCGGACCGAGCCGTTGTGATGGGACCGGCACCACGGAGGGAAGGAGCTCAGCGGTGGCTCATCCAGGGCAACGACCTGACCGCGTTTCGCCATAACCTCCGGCCCCTGGTCCAGCGGTGGCGCGATGCCGGTGCGACCGTCCGCATCGACAGCGATCCCCTGGACCTTTAGAGACGTGAGACGTGAGACGTGAGGGTACTGGTAGTCGGTTAGCGTTCGGACTCACGCCTTTCGCCTCACGTCCTTGAATGCCTATATATCCCATTCGCACATTTGGAGATCCGGTCTTGCGGATGACCGCGGCCGTCGTCAGGGAGATCGACGAGTCCATCCACCGTCTCGCCGAAGATCTGATCGAGACAATGTATGCCGCCCCGGGGGTCGGGTTGGCGGCCCCCCAGATCGGGATCTCCAAAGCGGTCGTGGTGTTTGACGCCCAGGACGGGGAGGGGGCGCGGGTCCTGATCAATCCGGAGTTGGTCGAGTTAGGCGGCGAGCTCGAGTTCGAGGAAGGGTGCCTGTCCGTCCCCGGGCACTTCTGGCCTATCACCAGACCCGAGTTCTCCCGCGCCCGGGGCACCGACCTCGCCGGCAATGTCGTCGAGCACTCAGGCCACGGTCTGATGGGCCGTGTGCTCCAACACGAAATCGACCATCTCAAGGGAGTCCTCCTGCTGGAACGCCTCGATCGACGAAGGCGCAAGCAGGCCCTGCGTGAACTCTCCGACCAGGCCCTGGGACTCGCCGAACCGGGGTGAGTCCGGCCAACACCTCTGGGCTGCCGAAAACGGTGTTCATGGGCACTCCAGCGATGGCTGTCCCCGCCCTCAGCGCCTTGCTTTCGGTGTCCCAGGTGCGACTGGTCGTCACCAGGCCCGATCGGCCCCGCGGCCGCTCGGCGACGGCGCAACCTCCCGCCGTGAAGTCGGCCGCAATCGAAGCCGGGATTGCCGTGGCCCAGCCCTCTGATCGGCACCAGCTCTTGCATTTCTTGACCGAGCTCGGCCCGTTTGATGCAGGGGTGGTGGCCGCCTACGGCATGTTGTTACCCGCCGCCGTTCTGGCTCTGCCATCCCGCGGGTTCCTCAACGTTCACTACTCGCTCTTGCCCCGCTGGAGGGGAGCGTCACCGGTGGTCGCGGCGATTGCCGCCGGTGACGAGGAGTCCGGGGTGACCATCATGGTGATGGACGAGGGGCTCGACACAGGCCCGGTGGTGGCGGCCATGCCAACGGTGATCGGCGACGACGAAACCGGGGGTGCTCTTGCCACCAGGCTGGCCGGCCTCGGGGCCGAATTGCTGGTGGGAACGATGGGCTCCTGGATGGCAGGGCGGATTCAAGCAATTCCACAATTGTCAGCCGGAGCCACATACGCCCCGATCATCAGGGCGGCGGACCGGCGTCTTGACCTATCAGTGCCGCCAGAGGTTGTCGTTCGCAGGGTACGGGCGCTAGCGCCCCAGCCCGGAGCGACGCTGTCCTTGGACGGTATCGCCCATCGGGTCCTGGCGGCCGAGCCCATCGGAGTTCGTCTCCAGCCGGGAGAGTTGAAGCTGGGCGACGAAAGCCTGGTGGTGGGGAGCGGAGGCGGGGGAGTGAGAGTGCTCGTGATTCACCCACCGGGCGGACGTCCTCTCCCAACCTCGGAATGGCTGCGAGGGCTACGTCAGCCACCTTCAAGGGCTGATTGACAGGCCGCCGCCGATACACTCCGGTCCCGATGGTCGGCTACCTCATTGCACCTTCACTGCTCGCCGCCGACTTCTCCCGTTTGGGTGAGCAGGTTGGCGCCATCGAGAAGGACGCCGATCTTCTCCACCTCGACATCATGGACGGGCACTTTGTCCCCAACATCAGCTTCGGGGCACCGATCGTCAAGTCGCTGCGCCCCCTCACGTCGCTGGTTTTCGATTGCCATGTCATGGCGACCAACCCCGACCAGGTGTTGCCCGCCCTCGCCGAAGCAGGATGCGACCTCGTAACCGTCCACATCGAAGCAGCGCCCGACCCCTCCGAGGCAGCCAGGATCGCCAACCAGCTCGGACTCCGCTTTGGACTGGTGATGTCGCCTCCCACACCGTTTGCCGCTGTCGAGCCCTTCATGGAGATGTGCGACATGGTGGTGGTCATGGCGGTGACACCGGGCAAGGGCGGTCAGGAATTCGACCCGCGAGTGCTGGGGAAGGTCAGCGAGGCCCGGAATTGGATTGAGTCTCACGGGCTCAAAGCCGATATTCAGATTGACGGCGGCATCTCGCTGGCCACTATTGGTGTGGCCAGGGATGCCGGAGCCAATGTGTTCGTGGCCGGAACCGCTGTGTTCGGTACGACCAACCCGTCCGAAGCCATCCGCGACCTGCGTAGGGTCATCGAGGGAGAGACGTGAGCGAACGGATCCTGGTGGTCGACGACGACCCCGACATCCTTCAGGTGGTGAAGATCAACCTGGAACTCGAGGGCTATGACGTCGACACCGCTGAAGACGGGCGCGAAGCCGTCGACAAAGCCATGGCCGAGCCGCCTCAATTGATTCTGCTCGACATCATGATGCCGCGTATGGACGGTCTCACTGCGCTGCGCCGGATTCGCTCACATGGGGCTACAGGAAACACCTCGGTGATATTGCTCACGGCTCGTGGGCTGCCGGAGGATCGGGTGCGGGGCCTCGAACTGGGAGCAGACGACTACATCACCAAACCGTTCGATATCGGCGAATTGGTGGCCAGGGTGAAAGCTGTGCTGCGGCGGACCCAGGCCGCCCGCGACCTGTCACCACTAACGGGTTTGCCGGGGAACTTCCGAATCGGCCAGGAAATCGAACAACACATATCGTCGGGTCGCTACTTCGCCCTGGTCCACTGCGACCTTGACAACTTCAAGGCTTTCAACGACCACTACGGCTTCATGCGGGGTGACGAGGTCATTCGATTCTGTGCGCGGTGTCTTCACAATGCCACCGAGGAGATCGCCGAACCCGAGGCATTCGTCGGCCACATTGGTGGCGACGACTTTGTTGCGCTGGTGTCGGCCGACCGAGCCGAGGAATACTGCAAGCGAGTCATCGAACGCTTTGATGACGGCATCCTCGACTATTACGACACTGCGGACGCGTTGCGGGGCTACATCGAAGTGATTGACCGGCGCGGCGAACGCTACGCCTTTCCGGTTGTTTCGATCTCGCTCGGAGTGGTTACCAACTTGACCCGACCGATCAGCTCACAGTGGGAGGCATCGGCCATCGCAGTCGAGATGAAAGAGTTCGCCAAGAAGCGAGCCGGTTCCTCCTTTCAGATTGACCGTCGCACTGCCTGAGTGAGCCCGACACCGGCCGAGCGCGATCAGATGACCCGGGCGCTTGAGCTGGCCTCGGCGTATCGACCCCATCCCAACCCCCGGGTAGGGGCTGTGGTCATATCCCGGGACGGAAGTGTGGTGGGGGAAGGTGCCCATCGAGGTGCCGGTCTTGAACACGCCGAGATATCGGCCCTTTCCCAGGCCGGTGATCGCTCCCGCGGTGGGACCCTGGTCGTCACCCTGGAGCCCTGCGACCACCATGGCCGAACCCCACCTTGCACTGCCGCGTTGATTAGCGCCGGCGTCGGCAGGGTTGTGCTGGGTGCGCTCGACCCGGATCCGCGGGTGTCCGGACGAGGTGTGATCAGGTTGCAGGAGGCCGGGATCGACGTCGAGACTGGTTTGATGGCAGACGAGGTCGAACAAGCCGACCCGGCCTACTTTCATCACCGCCGGACGGGCCGCCCTCGTATGACCATCAAGGCGGCAGCGACGCTTGACGGACAGACGGCTGCAGCCGACGGGAGCTCGCAGTGGATCACGGGTCCCGAAGCCCGCCAGGATGGCCATCGTCTGCGAGCAATGTCCGATGCCGTCATGATCGGTGCCGGCACCCTGATCGCCGATGATCCCATCCTGGATGTCCGCCTGGAAGGCTACGACCAGGGCCAGCCCCGGCCAGTGATTGTCGCTGGGAGCCGCCCCTTGCCGGTTGCAGCCCGAATCTGGGAGCGTAACCCCCTCGTTGTCACCACAGTCGACCGGGGAGGCCCCGGTGAGGCATTGGTCGTGGCCCCCGGGATCGACGGGCTCCCTGACCTGGCCCAAACAGCGGTACTGCTCGGAAATCTCGGGCTTCTAGACGTACTTGTCGAGGGAGGGCCTTCGTTGACTGGGGCCCTGTGGGCGGCCGGGTTGGTCGACCGCGGGGTGTTTTACCTGGCCGGCATGGTGGCAGGCGGTCAGGGCCGTCCTCTGTTTTCCGGCTCCTGGCCTACCCTCACGGCTGGAAAGCCAGTGGAGATAACCGCCCTCGAACAGCTTGGTGCAGACATAAAGGTGACGTTCTTGACGCACGTCTCACGTCTCACGTCTCACGCCTGATCATGTTTACCGGCATCATCGAAGGACTGGGAACCGTCAAATCGGTGTCCGGGTCTGGCGATGGACGCCGGATCCGGTTGGAAGTAGGGGAGATGGCCGTCGAACTGGACATAGGCGATTCGCTGGCAGTGAATGGGGTATGCCTCACCATCGTGGAGAAGAATGCGACCGAGGTCGCGGCCGATGTGGTCATGGAAACGTTGCGCCGAAGCGGTCTCGGGTTCCTGCTCGTTGGTGACAGGGTGAACCTGGAACTGCCTCTGGCGGCCACCGGACGGTTCGATGGTCACATTGTCCAGGGGCACGTCGATGGGATAGCCGCGGTGACCGCGGTGACCGAGGAAGGGAACGGCCGGCGGCTCACCTTCGACCTGAACCCGCGCCAGCGCCGATACGTAGTGGAAAAGGGGTCGATCTGTATCGACGGGGCCAGCATGACCGTAGCGGCCGTCACCGATCGTGGGTTCGAAGTGGCCGTGATTCCCCACACCCTCACCGCCACCAATCTGGGCTTGCGCCGTCCGGGGGATCAGGTCAATCTGGAGTTCGACGTGATCGGCAAATATGTCGAGCGAATGCTGGAACAGCGGTCATGACCTTTGCCCGGGTTGAAGATCTGGTGGAGGCAGTCGGTCGCGGTGAGATAGTCATCGTGGTCGACGACGCCGACCGCGAGAACGAAGGTGACCTCATCATCTCTGCCGATCAGGTGACACCGGCGAAGATCGGTTTCATGATCCGGCATTCGAGCGGGATCCTGGCAGTGCCAATGACCGGTGAGCGGCTTGATCAGCTCGACCTGCCAATGATGGTCCGCCACAACACCGATGCCAGGCGGACGGCTTTCACGGTTAGCGTCGATGCCCGCTCAGGCACAACCACCGGGATCTCGGCGGCTGATCGAACCCGAACGATCCAGGTGCTCACCGATCCATCTTCCAGACCCGAGGACCTCGCCCGCCCGGGACACGTCTACCCGCTTCGCTATGAACCGGGTGGAGTGCTGAAAAGGGCGGGGCACACCGAGGCCACAATTGACCTGGTGAGCCTGGCCGGTCACTACCCGGCAGGCGTCCTCGCCGAGATCATGAACGACGATGGCACCGTGGCCCGTTTGCCGGAACTGGAGCGTTTCGCCAAAGAACACCAGTTGCTCATCGGCAGCATCGCCGACCTCATCGCCTATCGCCGTCGGCACGAGAAACTGGTCGAGCGATCGTCGGCGGCGAGGCTGCCTACGCCCTACGGCGTCTTCAAGGCGATCGGCTACTCGTCACTGGTGGACAATCGTCAGCACCTGGCGATCGTGATGGGCGACATCGGCGACGGCGACGACGTGATTGTCCGTGTTCACTCCGAATGCCTCACAGGGGATGTGTTCGCCAGCAAGCGATGTGACTGCGGCACACAACGCGATCTCGCTCTTGCGCGTATTGCAGAGGAAGGCCGAGGGGTGTTCCTCTATATCCGGGGCCACGAGGGCCGGGGCATCGGCCTCCTCAAGAAGCTCGAGGCCTACAACCTTCAGGATCAGGATCGCGATACGGTGCAAGCCAATGAGGACCTTGGTCTCCCGGTTGACGCACGTGACTACGGAGTGGGCGCCCAGATCCTCTTCGACCTTGGGGTGCGATCGATGCGCCTGCTGACCAACAACCCTGCCAAACGGGCAGGGATCGAGGGATACGGCCTCTCCATCATCGAGCGTATACCTCTCCTCTCATCACCGACTCCAGATAACGAGCGTTACCTCCAGACCAAGGAGGAGAAACTCGGCCACATCTACGACGAGGACCCTGAATGATCATCGACGAAATCGAGTCCGCGGCAGGCGACGGACTCGTCATCGGGGTGGCGGTCGCCGACTTCAACCGGGCGATCACCGATCGGCTGCTGGAGGGATGTCTCAAGGCCCTGGAATCCGCGGGGGTGGACAAGGTCAGGGTTCTGAGAGTTCCCGGGGCATGGGAGCTATCGGTTGCTGCCTATCACCTGGTCAGGGCAGGCTGCCAGGGGATCGTTGCGATCGGAGCAGTCATAGAGGGTGAAACCGACCACTACGAGGTCATCGTCCGGGAGTCGGCCCACGGCATCTCCAGGGTTGCCCTGGACAGCGGAGTCCCGGTCACGAACTCGGTTCTGGCTGTTCACGACTATGAACAGGCACTCGATCGCTCCGAGCCGGGTCCCGCCAACAAAGGCGCCGAAGCAGGGCGGGCGGTTGTCGAAATGGCCCGTAAATTCGAGGGGCTAAAACCATGACTGCGGCTTCGGCTACAATCTCTGTCATCAATCAGCCAGAAAGTGGAGGCCTGCTGCTTCCCACCCGACCACCAGCGGTGCGTTCGGGTATGCCCGACAGGGTGGCGTCAACCTACAAAGTTGACGTCCTTTGATCAATCGTCTGAGGGCCGCGAGGTCGTCAGGGATGGCGAAGCAGCAAGCAGTCGCTTGCTGCTTTTTCGTTGTAGTTGCAAACAGGAGGTAGAGGCATCGCCGAACTGCGAATAAACGGGTATATCAGGGCTTCTGAGGTACGACTGGTTGCTCCAGACGGTTCTCAGATCGGTGTCAAGAAGCTGGCCGAAGCCCTCTGGCTGGCTGATCAACTGGGTCTCGACCTGGTGGAAGTTGCTCCCGACGCCAAACCCCCGGTATGCCGGTTGATGGACTATGGAAAGTTCAAGTATGAACAGTCCATCCGTGACCGCGAGGCCCGGAAACACCAGAAACGAACGGTCATTAAAGAGTTGAGAATGGCGCCCCGGATCGAAACTCACGACTTTGACATCACCCTGAGACGTGCGCTCGAGTTTCTCGATGAGGGCGACAAGGTGAAGGTCACGGTCAGGTTCCGGGGAAGGGAACAGGAGCGCCCCGAATTCGGGAAACGCCTGCTCGATCGCCTGGCCGAAGGCATCGGGGAGGCGGGTACGGTCGAGCAGACCCCGCAACTGGAAGGCCGCATGATGACGATGGTTCTGGCACCTTCCCGCCGACGGCGGAAGGTGGAGACCAATCACGACGAGCAGCAGCCGTCAACTGAGGAGTCGAACAATGCCGAAGATGAAAACTCATAGCGGCGCCAAGAAGCGCATCAAGGTGACCGGGTCGGGACGGCTCTTGCGTCGTCAATCCGGACGCGGTCACTACAAACTAGCGAAGGGCAAGAACACGTTTCGCCGTCGCACCGGTGAAGTCGAGATCGCCCCTGGCGATGTCAAGACTGCCAAGAAACTCTTGGGAATGTGAAGGGAGAGGTTCGTGGCAAGGGTAAAACGCGCAGTACACGCCAGAAAGGCTCATAAGAAGGTCCTCAATAGGGCCAAGGGGTACAAAGGGGCTCGGAGCCGCCGCTTCCGCACGGCCAACGAGCAGGTCATGCATGCGATGCAAGACGCATATGTCGGTCGACGCGATCGCAAGGGTCAGTTCCGTCGTCTGTGGATCGCACGAATCAACGCTGCATCGCGTCAGCACGGGATGAGTTACAGCACCTTTATGGCTGGCCTCAAAGCGGCCGAAGTCGACATCGACCGGAAGATGCTGGCCGAGATGGCAATCAGTGATCCCGAGTCCTTCAAACAACTCGTCGATACAGCGAGAGCCACACAACCCGCCGCCACTTGATTCCCATGGAGCCGGGCCTTTCCCACCGCAACCCCCGGGTTGTGGAGACGGCCCGGCTTCATCGCGCAGAGGAGCGACGAAGCCGGGGAATGACGCTGCTGGAGGGACCCCACCTGGTCGAGGAGGCGGTAACGGGAGGCGAGGAGATCGTTGCGATCTATGCGCTGGCCGACGATGCCAAGTCGGTCGAGTGGGCAGGGCAGGCTCGAGTGGAGTTGCTAGTGGTCGGGGAGGAGGCCCTGGGGCGGCTGTCGTCAACACAGAACCCCCAGAGCCCGGTCGCCGTCTTGATGATTCCGAGGCGAAGCCTCGATACCTCCCGCAGTGTTCTGGTGGCCTGGCAGATCTCCGACCCTGGCAACCTCGGCACGATGATTCGGACCGCCGCTGCGTTTGGCCTGGACGTGGCCGTAACCGGGGGTTCGGCCGATCCCTGGTCACCAAAGGTCCTGAGGTCGGCCACCGGAGGCCACTTTCAGACCGCGGTTGTTGAAATCGAGAATCTGGACGGACTGGAGGCGATCAAGGTCGCCACGGTGATGACAGGTGGCGGCTCTCCTCGGTCGCTTCCGGCGGGCAGGTTGGCGCTTTTGATCGGCAGCGAAGCCCACGGGCTGCCGGAGGAGGCTCTGGCTCTTGCCGACCTTAGGGTCACGATCCCAATGTCCGGCAGAACCGAGAGCCTCAACGCCGCCGCGGCGGCAGCGATCCTTGCCTACGAAGTCTCGTTGCGGTAGCAGGGTTCACCACCCCCCTCCCCCCTGCGGGGTACTCCCCCCAACGTCGCTTCGCTCCTGGAGGGAGAAACAGAACCCGCGTTTCCTCCTCTCGACCTGGGGGGAAAAACAGAACCCGCGTTTCCTCCTCTCGGCCTGGGGGGAGAAACAGAACCCGCGTTTCCTCCCCCAGCGAACGGAGTGAGCGTTGGGGGAGGTGGCCCGGAGAGCCGGAGGGGGCGGCGCAGCCGTCCGAGGGAGAAACAGAAATACACTCGACGAGTTCATGGCCAACGAAGTCACTATCCCATTGCTTCCCTGTCGCCACCTTGACGACTCGATCCCCTTCTACCGAGCGCTCGGCTTCGTTCAGACCTACCGCCAGGAACGACCCAATCCGCACGCCGTGATCTCCCGCGAGGACCTCCACATCCACCTTTTCGGGATGGAGGGCTTCGACCCGGCGGATTCATACGGCAGCGTGCTCGTTCTAGTCCCGGATGTCGATGCGTTGTATGAGGACTTCGCCGCAGGTCTGCGTGCCTTGTACGGCAAGCTGCCCTCATCCGGTATTCCCCGCATCCTCCGACCCCGCAAGCGAGAGGGCACAGTACGAGGCTTCAGCGTCGTCGACCCCGGAGGCAATTGGCTCCGGATTTCCAAGCTTGGCGACACCGAGGACGATGCGCCCAACGAGACCACCGGTCTCGCCCGGGTAGTCGACAACGCGGCCCGCCAGGGCGACGCTCGCGGGGATCACGCCTTCGCGCTCAGACTTCTCGAGAACGGGCTCGCCAAGTTCACGGACGCTCCGAGGGTGGACCGACTGCGGGCACTGCTCTATATGGCGGAATTGGCCGTTCGAGTCGGCGACCGGTCGAAGGCCACAAGCTCGCTCGAGGAGGCGCTGTCGCTCAACATCCCGTCGGCGGCAGGTCTCGATGCAGAGATCGCTCATGCCACCGAACTGGTCGCCGGTCTCGGTTAATGCCAGCTTTGGGTGGCAACGGCCCCGGTAACCTCAAACGCCCACGATGGATCTCGAACAGCTAGTCGATACAGCCTCCGCCAGGGCAGCCGCAGCACCGGACCTGGCCGCGCTCACCGCCGTCGAAACCGAACTACTCGGCCGACAGAGCGCCATTGCCGAGGCCAGACGACAACTCGGCAAGATGGCGGCGGAGGATCGCCCCGCGCTCGGATCCCGCCTCAACGAGGTCACCGAGAGGGTCACGCACATCCTCAAGGCCAGACGCAGCGAACTTGAACACCTCGAAGCCGACCGCCTTCTCACGAGCGACCAGGTCGATGTCACCCTTGACGTCTGGCGCATCCGGCAGGGGACCGAACACCTCATCGGCCAGACCATCCAGGAGATCTGCGAGATATTCGTTGGTCTCGGATACCGGGTCGCCGAAGGTCCAGAGGCTGAACTCGGCTGGTACAACTTTGATGCTCTCAACACCCCGCCGACCCATCCAGCTCGACTCGAATCCGACACTCTGTATCTCGATTACGGTGATCCGGCCGACGAGATGTTGCTGCGGACCCAGACCTCGCCCATGCAGGCCCGATACATGGAGACGCACGATCCGCCCGTCTATGTGGTTGTGCCCGGCAAGGTCTATCGCAACGAGGCGATCGATGCTTCGCATCTGCACGTCTTCCATCAGGTCGAAGGACTGGCTGTGGACAAGGGCATCACGTTCTCAGACCTCAAGGGAACGCTCGCCCATTTCGCTCGCGAGTATCTGGGTCCCCAGACGAAAGTTCATCTCCGGCCCGACTTCTTTCCGTTCACCGAGCCCTCGGCCCAGCTCCTGGTGTCCTGTTTCAACTGCGATGGGAGCGACTCCGGCTGCCGGGTCTGTGGCGGTTCCGGCTGGTTTGAGGTTCTCGGGTGCGGCATGGTCGACCCCAACGTGTTGGAGGCGGTTGGCTATGACCCGAGCCAGGTCACCGGGTTCGCATTCGGCATGGGCGTGGAGCGCCTGGCCATGGTGCGCCACGGCATCAACACAATTCGACACTTCATCGAGAACGACCTGCGAGTCCTGGAGCAGTTCAAATCATGAAGGTCTCCCTTAGATGGCTCGCCGACTACATCAGCCTCCCCACCGACAACGTTGACGAGATCGGCAGCGCTCTGGCCTCGCTGGGGTTCGAGGTCGAGGCTGTCGACCGTCTGGAGATTGATTGGAAGGGCGTTCACGTCGCCCAGGTCGACCGGATCCGCCCACACCCGAACGCGGACAAGATTCGCCTGTGCATGGTCAACACGGGTCACGACAACGTTGAAGTCGTGTGCGGCGCCTGGAACTTCGAGGAACGAGCCAAGGTGGCATTCGCCCCACCTGGATCGGTCCTTGCGGGTGGCTTCGAGATCGGCCGTCGGACCATTCGAGGGGTGGAATCAGCGGGGATGATCTGCTCTGAACGCGAGCTGGGTCTGGGTGACGACCACAGCGGCATCTTGGTCCTCGACCAGGACGCTCCGATGGGGGTTGAGCTCTCGGAGCTGATTGCCCGCCCTGATGTTGTCTTCGACATCACCATCAATCCCAACCGCCCCGATGTGATGTCGATGGTCGGGGTGGCCCGCGAGCTCAGCGCCTATTTCCAGGTTCCGTTTCACCTGCCGCCGACCGAACCGGTCACCGTCCCGGGTGATACCGATGTTCGGGTGGACATCGTTGATCCAACCGGCTGCTACCGCTTCGTCGGCAGAGAGCTGCGCGGAGTGACAATCCGCCCTTCACCCTTCTGGCTTCGCCAGCGTCTGCGAGCGGCCGGAGTCAGGCCTATCAGCAATGTTGTGGACGTGACCAACTATGTGATGTTCGAGTTGGGTCAGCCGCTTCATGCCTTCGACCTGGACAACGTTGCCGGGCACCAAATCGTTGTGCGGCGAGCCGTGGCGGGTGAGAAGCTGACCACCCTTGATGGGGTCGATCGGTCTTTGCTCGAGACCGATCTCGTCGTGGCAGATGCTCAACGTGCCTCGGGTTTGGCCGGGACCATGGGAGGTCTCGACTCGGAAGTTACGGCCTCAACCACCAGCGTGTTGGTCGAGGCCGCCGCCTGGGATCCCCCGACCATCATGTTCATGAGCAGGCGGCTCGGGCTGAGATCGGAGGCATCGGCTCGCTTCGAGCGAGGGGTAGACCCCAATCTCCCCCCGCTGGCGGCGGCCCGCGCCACCCGTCTTCTCGTCGATCTGGCTGGGGGGGAATCGCCCGAGGGCTGGATCGACCAGATTGCCGTCGACCATTCGCCTCTCACGATTGAACTCCCCCTCGCCGAGGTTGACCGGATTCTCGGACACGATGTGCCCGCCGATCAAGTTGCGTCCCTGCTCCGCCGTTTCCACCTCGAGGTTGACGGAACTGACCCACTCGAGGTCACCGTGCCCACCTTCCGCCGCGATCTGGAGCGACCGGTCGATCTGGTCGAGGAAGTCGCCCGCCTTCACGGATATGACCGGTTCAAGGAGACGGTTCCAACCGGGTCCGGGGGAGGTTGGACCAGGGAGCAGCGTCGTCATCAGATCGTTCGGAAGGCTTTAACGGGCGCCGGTCTGTTCGAAGGTCTCAACCTCTCCTTTCTTGGCCCGGAGGATCTCGACAGCTTCGCATATCCGTCCGACCACGAGGCCCGGGCGACCATCAGGGTTCGGAACCCTCTCAACGACGAGTTCTCCTCTCTGCGCACCTCGCTCCTACCGGGACTGTTGCGTTCGCTCCGTTACAACCTCAGCCGAGGCATGGACCACCTGGCCTTGTTCGAAACAGGCAGGGTGTTTTTCAACCGGCCCTGGGGTGAGGACCGGCGGGTGCCAGCCCAACCTGAGAGGTTGGGGTTCGCCATCATCGGAAACCTGGGCCCTTGGGATCTAGCCAGCCCCTCTCGCCCAACGGACGCTTTCACTGCAACCGCCGTCTGGCGAACTTTGGCTGATGCGCTCGACATTGGGCAATTCACTTTGGTGCCAGCGTCGCCACCGGGTTTCCACCCCGGACGCGCCGCCCAGGTGATAGCCAACGATGTCTCGATCGGGTATGTGGGCGAAATCCACCCTCTGACTGCCCGCGTGTACGACCTCGAGGGGCGGGTGGCCGCTGGCGAGCTGGAGCTCGGTGCTTTGATTGCCCCGCGTCCCGATTGGCTATTCGTCGAACCAAGCGTCTATCCGCCGGTGAGTTTTGACCTTGCCTTCGATGCCCCGGTCGAATTGGCCGCTGCCGACTTGCTGGCGGCTGTCTCGGCTGCCGCTCCTGGGGTCATCGATTCGGCTCACGTGTTCGACGAGTATCACGGATCGGGAATGGGTGCTGCCCGCAAGGGCTTGGCAGTCCGGTTTTCACTGCGCGCCCCTGATCGCACCCTGGCAAGCGCGGACATCGACCAGCATCGTCAACAAATCATCGCCGCCGCGGCGGCCGTCGGTGCCGACCTGCGGACCAACTGACGATGAAGCATCTGCTTACGATCGGAGACCTCGACGCGGCGGAACTAACCGGATTGCTGGAATTGGCCGCCAGGGTCAAGACCAACCGTGAGGCTTACCGCACCGCCCTGGCCGGGCGTTCGATCGGGCTTTTCTTCATGAAACAGTCGGTGCGAACGTGGGTCTCATGTGATGTTGCTGCGATGGAACTCGGTGTTCATCCTGTCGTGATCCGCAACGACCAGGCGGGCCTTGGCACCCGGGAAACGCCCGAGGACGTGGGACGGGTGTTGGAGCGATACCTCGACCTGTTAGGCATGCGGGTCTTCGACCACTCCGATCTGGAGCGGATCGCCGGATCGGTGTCGATACCGGTCATCAATCTTCTGTCCGACCGGGAACATCCCTGCCAGGCGGTGGCCGACCTTCAGACAGTGGCGGACCATGTGCCTCTCGACCGGGCCGTAATCGCCTACTCAGGCGATGGCAACAATGTGTGTCACTCCCTTGTCCTGGCGGCTGCCATGGCCGGATCGGCCGTACGGGTGGCGTCTCCGCCGGGTTACGCACCAGATCCGGCCATCGTGGAGGAAGCACGCAAATATGGCCAGGTAACGATCACCGAAGACCCCGGCGAGGCCGTATCGGGCGCCGACGTGGTCTACACGGACGTTTGGACTTCGATGGGCCAGGAAGCCGAGGCTGCCGACCGCCGGCGTGACTTCGCGCCATATCGGGTGAATCTGGCCCTGTTCGATCGGGCGAAGCCCGACGCGATCTTCCTGCACTGTCTCCCTGCCCACCGCGGCGACGAGGTGAGCGACGAGGTTCTCGAGCACCCGCGCAGCCGGGTATTCGACCAGGCGGAGAACCGGCTCCATTCGTTCAAGGCGATTCTGCTTCACGCCCTGAGTTGACCGTTCCCGAATTCCTGCAAGGCGAGGCGGTGAGGGCCGCCCCGCTTTTGCTCGGCTGGCGCCTCCAATCCCGGATTGACGGGGAGTTGACCGAAGTTGAGCTCACGGAGGTCGAGGCCTACGACGAGAGCGATCCTGCCAGCCACAGCTTCGGCGGATTGCGATCCAGGAACGCGGTGATGTTCGGCCGACCCGGCTTCCTCTATGTGTATCTCTCATATGGGGTCCATTGGTGCGCGAATGTTGTCTGTGGTCCCGTTGGTTCTGGAGCCGCAGTGTTGATGCGGGGCGGGATGCCCGTGTCGGGAGAGGACGTCATGGCGAGACGGCGGGGGAGAGGCACCAGGCTCACCCAGGGGCCGGGCAACCTCGCCCGGGCTATGGCGATAACAGGCGACCACAACGGGCTTGACCTGTTCGCTCCGGGCTCGCCGATCCTCCTCCTTCCCGCCAGCGCGCTGGTGCCGTCCACGGCGACTACCCGAATTGGCATCAGCAAGGCCACGGAGCGGCTGTGGCGATTCGTTCCGCGGGCGTGACGTCCAGCCCCATGCTTTAGTGGCCAGGTGAGCATCGATCTCCTCATCGAGCGAATGCGGACAATGTTGGGCGGGATTCCAGCCGATGACCCGCTTCGGTTCTTTCATTCGACTTACACGCGAACGACGATCGCTGTCCGTGATGAGCTTCGAGCAAGTGGCTTCGATGACAACGAGTGGGTGGAGCGTTGGGATGTTGCGTTCGCAAGTCTCTATCTCGATGCCCTCGATCTGTGGCAGCGGGGAGAGACGCCGGCCGGCCCCTGGCAAATCGCCCTCGACGCCACCAAGGGTCCTCACCTCCCGCCCCTGCGATACGTCCTGCTCGGCATGAACGCCCACATCAACTTCGATCTGCCTCAGGCCCTGCTAGCCGTCATTTCCGACGAAGAGTTCGACGACGTTGCGCTAATCCAGAAACGGGCTGCTGATCATGGACACATCGACGGGATCCTCGCCTCCCGGGTGGCGGCCGAGGACCAGGAGTTGAAAAGGGTGGAACTCCCCGGAGATCGCACGTTTCTCGACCGACTTTTGACCCCGTTCAATCGGTTGGGGACCAGGCGCTTCTTGAAGGAGGCGCGCGCCAAGGTCTGGAGCAATGCCAGGAAACTCGCCGAGGCTCGCCGGGAAGGAGCCGTGGCACTGCAGACCCGCCTGACCGAATTGGAGAGCCTCTCCCGGGAACGGGTGGCGGATCTAAGTCGTCCCGGCCAGGTCCTCCTTGAGTTAAGTCGCAAGGGGTTCGGGGTCTTGCTGGACTGAGCTTCATCCGGATCGGAAGGCGGCCACAGCTAATCTCGAACGACCCCATGGCTCCGCTCCCGACCGATTTGGCACGCCTGCTGCGACGGACCGAGTCCGTCGTTCCCCGAGCAGACCTCGAGACCCGACTCGAACGGCCGCTGCGGGTGAAACTGGGTCTCGATCCGACGGCGCCATCGGTGACCCTTGGTTGGGCGGTAGTCCTCCGCAAACTCCGCGACTTCCAGGAGCAAGGCCATACCGCGGTCCTGATCGTCGGTGATTTCACGGCTCAGGTCGGTGACCCTTCCCAGAAGAGCGATACGCGCCGCCGGCTCACCGCTGAGGAGGTACGGGGCTATGCACAGGCGGTTCTCACCCAGTTCCAAAAGGTTCTGCTTCCAGAGCCTTTAGAGATCAGATACAACTCGGAGTGGCTGGCCGGCCTCAAAATGGCTGAGATCCTCGAGTTGACCTCGACAGTCACAGTCGCCCAGCTCCTCGAACGCGGGGACTTTTCGAAACGCTACGAGGCCAACAATCCGATTTCGTTGATGGAGTTCATGTATCCGTTGCTCCAGGGTTACGACTCGGTTGCCGTGAAGGCAGACGTCGAATTGGGGGGAAGCGACCAGCTTTGGAATCTCATGATGGGCCGGGTCATCCAGGAGCGATACGGACAAACACCGCAGGTGGCCATGACCACCCCTCTGCTCCTCGGAACCGATGGCGTCAACAAGATGTCGCAATCGCTCGGCAACTACATCGGGGTGGATGATCCTCCGGCGGAGATGTACGGCAAGGTGATGAGTATCCCCGACGAACTCATGGACCAATGGTTCCGGCTTGCCACAGAGTTGCCTCCCGAAGCCATCGACGACCTCGTCGAAGGCGTTCAGGAGGGGAGCGTTCACCCCCGTGATGCCAAGCGAATGCTGGCCCGCACCATTACAGAGCTTTACTGGGACGCGGACGCTGCCCAAGAGGCCGAGGCCGGCTTCGACCGGGTGTTCGTCCAACACCAAGTCCCGGCCGATCTTGAGGAGGTGCCCCTGCCGTCCGACGACCCGGTCCACTTGCCGTCGCTCCTCCGCGGGCTGGGTCTGGTCAGCTCCGGGTCCGAGGCCCGCAGGCTCTTGAGCAGCGGTGCGGTCAAGCTCAACGGGGTGAGGATCGAGACCGAATCGGTCGCCCGCCAAACCCTGGCCGGGTCCGTGGTGCAGATCGGCAAACGCCGATTTGTCAGGTTCGCCCTTCTTTGACCGAAGGGACCGCTCAGGCTATAGTCACCTGTCCGCTGCCGCTTCGCGCGGCGGCGTGTTGCTGCCGAAGAAGCAACCAGGTGCGAAAGCATCGGGGTGGCAACGGCACCTTGGGGAAACAGCCCGAATCCGACGAGGCCAACGGCCGCAGAGGGTTTGAGTCGTGTCCTTGAGAGGAGTTAGGGCTCCTTGACAACTAAATAGCGTGCCAAAAAACAGCACAGCGTACGTCTCCATCCCAATGGAGGCGTGCATCGCAAAGAGCACCTGGGTAGAAATACCCAGACCCAGTGACCGAATGTGTAAACAAACGGTCACACAATTGCGAACTCAAAAATGACAAGAATGTTGGGGCTTTAACCAGCCCTATCACGAATGTACGTTGGAGAGTTTGATCCTGGCTCAGGACGAACGCTGGCGGCGTGCCTAATGCATGCAAGTCGAGCGACGAATAGGT
>CAYYRT010000184.1:0-10367 GCA_964474055.1 uncultured Acidimicrobiaceae bacterium
CGCCGCCCCCTCCGCCACTTCGTGGCACCTCCCCCAACGCTCACTCCGTTCGCTGGGGGAGGAAACGGGATCGTGGGCCGTCAGGTGCCAGCCGGGGAGTACACGGCGGCGAGAGACGAGTTGAACTTGACCGTCGGTAGCAGCACTAGGGCGCCGGACGAGCTGCGGAAGTTGCGGACGTCCACCGAGAATTCTTTCACGCGGTCGTCGCTGATTCCTCGATATCGCCAGGCGGTCCTCACCACATCGCCAAACGACCACCCTTCGTCAAGCCGCACCCCTGAGGCCATTGCCCTGACGGTGTTGTCGAATGACGTCAGCGAACCAAACGATGAGATCTTGTCGGCAAGTTGGAAGAGGACGTCCCGCTGCCGTTCCTGGCGGGCAAAGTCAGAGCCCCCGACGCCGCCCCAGTTCCCATTGACGAGCTGTTCCATGTGGCGGGATCGCACCCACGCCAGCGTCATGTAGCCGTCAGCCACCGTGCAGCCACCGGGCAGATTCAGTCCGGACTTGAGATCGCGGGTGGGGTTGGCCGTGCAGACGGTGGTGCCCCCGAGGGCTTCTACGACTGCTGCAAAGCCGTCAAAGGTGATGCGGGCCACATGGTCGATCTCGATCCCCGTATAGGTCTCGACCATCAACGCCATGAGTTCGGTGCCGGATGCGAAACCCCGACAACCACCCAGACCGGTGTTGAGCCGGTTCCACCCACCCGTGCACGGATTCTTGACGTAGAGATCACGGGGAAGTGAGATCAGGATCGGGGCTGAACCATCGGTGGGAGCCAGGGCCAGGAGAATCACATCGGCCAGGGCTCCGCTGGCGTCGGCACCAAGTCCCAAGTACGCGTCGAACATATCGTCAGGCAGTTCGGGGCTGAAAGCGGCGGCATTGACAAAGGGACGGCGTCCATACGTCTCGGCGATCAGGTCGGCGATCTCGGACTCGACCTCGAAAGTGCTGAGGTCGAGGACGGCGGCGTCGTCAAACGCCTTCCGCTGATCCTCGGTCAGTTCGAAGATCGATTGTTCGACCTGGGCCGGGGTCCTTGTGGCCAGCGCCGTGGCAGCCCGTTGCGGGTCGAACTCCTCGGTCGCCACCGCCGACACCAGGCCACCGAGCCTGGTGAAGAAGAAGAGGGCGGTGCCGAGCAACACGCCCGCGATGACGATGACGGTTAAACGAATGGGATGTCGGGCGACGTAACGAGCCAAGCTTCCCTCGGGACCAACGATGGTATATGAACATGCCGACGCAGCCCGGCAGGCCGAGCGTCAATGATCAGACGCTCGGAGTGATGTAAACGGTTCCCGTGAAGTGACCCGCCACCCGGCCATCGGCGCGGCTGACAAGAACCCGGTATGTGCCGAGGGTGCGACCCCTGCTCACCTCCTCAGCAACCGCCGTGAGTTCTTCACCGACGTCGACTCCTGCACTGAGGACGAGGTGGGTGTCGATCGCCACCGCCCGGTCGCCGGAGAGGTTCGAAGCGATGCTGAATGCGCAGTCGGCTAGCGAGAACAACGCGGCTCCATGGAGGCCGCCAAGGAAGTTGGTCATCTCCGCGGTCACCGTCATGGCGACGGAAACCTGATCGGAGCCAGCATCTACCAGCCTGATCCCGAGATTGGCGGCGTAACGGTCAACGGCGAGAAGCGCGGCGGCCCGCTCCTTCACACGTTCTCCAGGAATGCCCGGAAAATGGCCCTCGAGGTGCCCGTCAGATAGGGCTCGGCAGCCACCAGCGCCTCTTCGTAGTCCGCCACCTCCACCCCTGCCCGGTCCAGGAAAGGGGCGATTTCCTTGGCCCATTCCACCGCCAGAAGGGCGTCGGCGTCGGGATGAAACTGGATCGCCAGCGCACGCCCGTAACGAAACGCCTGGGGATAGGCCGGGCTGGTGGCGAGCAACTGCGCGCCAGGGGGAAGTTCGAAAGTGTCCTGATGCAAGGAGAACACCCGGTCGCCGCTGTTTCGCAGAACCGGGTCAACCCGCCCGGCTTCGGTCAGCTCGAGTTGCACTACACCGGCCTCGGGGGGTTGGGGTGAGAGAAAGGCCCGACCCCCCAACGCCTCGGCCAGTAGCTGGGCCCCGAGGCAGATACCTAGCACCGGAATGTCTTTCTCCACCAGGGACGCCAGCCAGATCTTCTCGTCTTCTAGCCAGGGATGGGCAACGGTGTCGTAGACGCCCATAGCCCCACCCAGCACTATTACGGCGTCGAATCTGGCGGTGGCCGGGATGTCGTCGCCGAGCCCGAGCTTGTATCGGCTCACGTCGGCGCCGATCTCGGCCATTATCTCGTCGAGACGATCGGTGGTCTGCTCGCAGTGGTAAACGACACCTACCCGCATGACCGGGAGGACACTACTGCCTCGGTAGGATCGGGCCCCAGTGCAGTCTTTGGCCAAGGTGGGAGCGGGGAAAGTTCGCGACGTCTACGCCCTCGGCGGCGGTCGTCTACTGATGGTCGCTTCGGATCGCATCTCCGCCTACGACGTGGTTCTCGATGATCAGATTCCCGACAAAGGTCGGATACTCACCGGTCTCTCCCGATTCTTTTTCGAGATGCTCGGGGTCCCCAACCATTTCCTATCGCTTGATCTCGCCGCCGCCGGTCCCCTCGATGAGGTCGACCGGCAATGGCTCACAGGTCGATCGATGGTGGTCCGTCAGGCCGAGGTGGTGCCGATGGAGTGCGTGGTGCGCGGTTACCTCTATGGGTCGTCGTGGCGCGAGTACCGGGCCGGGGGCGGTCCCACGACGGAACATCTCCCACCCGGACTGCGTCTCGCCGACCGACTGCCCGAGCCGATCTTCACCCCTGCCACCAAAGCCGCCGCTGGCCACGACGAAAACCTCGATGAGGCCGGTGCCCGCAGCCTGGTTGGAGCCGACGTATACGACGAGTTGCGGCGCCGCTCAATCGAGATCTATAAGACCGCGGCCACCCACGCCGAGCACCAGGGCGTGATCCTGGCCGACACCAAGTTCGAATTCGGATATGCCGACGGCGAGCTCATCCTCATAGACGAGGTCTTGACCCCCGATTCATCCCGGTATTGGCCGGCCACTTCCTGGCAGCCAGGCCAGGACATCCCTTCCTTTGACAAACAGTATGTTCGGGACTGGCTCGACTCGACCGGTTGGGATCACAGCCCTCCCGCCCCCGCTCTCCCTGCCGCCTTGGTGGCTGGGACCAGAGCGAGATATGTGGAAGCTTTCGAGCGGATCACAGGGTCGGGCTTTGATCATTACCTCGAGGACTTGCGATGAAGGCCCGCATCGAGATTGTGCGCCGGCCCGAGATTGCCGACCCGGAAGGGGTGACCGTGGCTCGAGCCCTCCGTGATCTCGGCTTCAATCAGGTCACAACGGTCCGTTTCGCCCGGGTCATCATTCTCGAACTGGACGGCACATCGATCGAGGCGGCCACGGCCCAGGTCGAGGACATGTGTCGTCGACTGCTCGCCAACCCGGTTCTTGAGGATTTTCGGGTCGTGATCGAACCATGAGCCGCATTGCGGTCGTCGTTTTCCCCGGCACCAATTGTGAACATGACACGGTTTATGCCCTGCGGTCTCTCGGGGCCGAAGCCGAGCTGGTTTGGCACCGAGAGGACAACCTCGACGGATTCGATGCGGTAGTCCTGCCGGGTGGATTCGCCCATGGCGACTATCTCCGCACGGGCGCAATCGCCCGAATCTCACCGGTCATGGGTGCGGTCGCCGCGATGGCCGGCACCGGTCGCCCGGTATTGGGAATCTGCAACGGATTCCAGATCCTTTGCGAGGCCAATCTCCTCCCCGGTGCTCTTATTGCCAACAGCGGGCTGGCATTCATCTGCCGCTGGGTTGAGGTCGAGGTGACCTCCAACCGATCGGCGTTGACCTCCCTGGCCGCCATTGGCCAGGTGCTCAGGATCCCCCTCAACTCCTACGAGGGCAACTATGTCGACCCGAGCTTGAGCGCCAGGGTGGTGATGCGCTACGTCGACACCCCGAACGGCTCCCAGGGTGGGACCGCGGCTGTGGCCAATCTCGAGGGAAACGTGGTCGGCGTGATGCCCCACCCCGAAAGGGGAAGCGACCAGCTTCTGGGGTCGGCCGACGGGATGGTCTTGTTGGAAGGATTCGTTGCTTCGGCCCGGGTGGGGGCAGGTGTCTGAACCGTCAACGATGCTCGACGAGGAGGAAGAGGTCGAGATCCCGGTCCACCGCCAGCTGGGCCTGACCGACTACGAGTTCAGCAATATCAGGGAAATCCTCGCCCGCGACCCCTCGCCGGCGGAGTTGGCCATGTACTCGGTCATGTGGTCCGAACACTGTTCGTACAAGTCGTCTCGAGTCCACCTCAAGCGCTTTCCGACCGCCGCGCCTTGGGTAGTGGTGGGTCCGGGAGAAAACGCCGGAGTGATCGACATCGGCGACGGCTGGTGTGTCGCCCTCCGGATCGAAAGTCACAACCACCCTTCCTTCGTCGAGCCGTACCAGGGTGCGGCCACCGGTGTTGGAGGGATCATCCGCGACGTCTTCACGATGGGCGCCCGTCCGATCGCCCTGTGGGACTCGATCCGGTTTGGGCCGCTCGCTCAGGCCCGCAACCGCTACCTCCTGAAGGGGGTGGTGGCCGGCATCGCCGGTTATGGGAATGCGGTCGGAGTTCCCACCGTCGGCGGCGAGATCGGTTTCGCCGAGCATTACTCCAACAACCCGCTCGTCAACGTCATGTGCCTTGGTCTCATGCGCCGCGAACAACTCGTCCTGGCCCGTTCGGGACCGGACGGCACCAGGGCAATCCTGCTGGGGGCGGCCACCGGGCGCGATGGAATCGGAGGGGCGTCGGTATTGGCTTCGGCATCGTTTGATGCAACCTCCAGCCTCAAACGACCCTCGGTGCAGGTCGGGGATCCCTTCGAGGAGAAGAAGTTGATCGAGGCTTGCCTGGAGCTGTATGAAAAGGGCTCTGTCATCGGAGTCCAGGACCTGGGAGCGGCCGGACTCTCATGCGCCGCCTCCGAGCCGGTGTCGAAGTCGGGTAAAGGCATCGACCTCGACCTCGATCTGGTCCACGTCCGCGAACCCGGCATGAACGCCGTCGAGTTGCTCACGTCGGAGTCACAGGAACGGATGATGGCCTTCGTCGCCCCCGATCGGGTGGATGAGGTTCTCGCCGTGGCAGCCAAGTGGGAGATCAGCGCCGCCGTGGTTGGAACCGTGCGGGATCACGGTGAAGTCCGGGTGCGCTTCCGAGGAGAAACCGTCGCCAACCTCCCGGCGACATCGCTGGTCGAAGGAGCTCCAAGCTACGAGCGCCCGTTCGGTGAACCGCAGTGGATGGAAGACCTCTGGTCCAACACGGTCAAGTTCATGGCCCAACCAGCGATCGCCACGGCTCTGCTGCAGATGCTGGATAACCCTGCTCTCGCCTCCAAAGCCTGGGCGTTCGAGCAATACGACCACATGCTCTTCCTCAACACGGTGATCGGCCCAGGACATGACGCCAGCCTCCTCAGGGTCAAAGGGACCGACAAGGGTCTGGCCCTAGCGGTCGACGGCGACGGTCGCTTGTGTTATCTCGATCCCCGGCGGGGTGGAGCTCGACTGGTATATGAGGGAGCCCTTCAGGTTGCCCTTACCGGTGCTCGCCCGCTCGCGGTAGTGGACAACCTCAACTTCGGGAACCCCGAAAAGCCCGAGGTGATGTGGCAGTTGCGAGAGACGATCGAGGGTATTTCCGAAGCATGCGAGGCCCTCGGTGTGCCTGTCATCGGTGGCAACGTTTCGCTCTATAACGAGACCGACGGCATCGACATTTATCCAACGCCGGTGGTAGGAGTCCTCGGTTTGGCCGCGCCGATGCCGCTCCGACCGCCCCGGCTCGATCGGGCGCTGGAGGGCATGGAGTTGTGGCTATTCGGAACCGAATGGGCCATCAATCTGGCGGGGTCGGCCTTTGAGCTGGTGACCTTCGGACATGTGGGGGGACGACCCACCGCTCCCGATCCGACCGCCGGCCGGGCTGCCATCGATGCGGCCTCGGCATTGGCCCAGACGGGATGGACTCCGATGCTTCATGACATCTCGTCCGGTGGTCTCGCCTTGACCGT
Source organism: uncultured Acidimicrobiaceae bacterium (assembly GCA_964474055.1). Lineage (GTDB taxonomy): Bacteria > Actinomycetota > Acidimicrobiia > Spongiisociales > ZC4RG35 > JAICND01. Next base: position 6,113 of record CAYYRT010000184.1, read on the forward strand.
GGCAGAGGTGGCGATCGCCTCCAGAGTCGGTGTCACGGTGCGTTACTCGGACTGGCGCCACCTCTTCTGTGAGGACCCCCACCGCTTCATCGCCGCAGTTCCAACGGAGAGTGCCGGTCAGGTGGCCGAGTTGGCAGCAAAGACATCCATACCCGCCGCTCCCATCGGGGAGTTCGGGGGCAATGAGATCGTCTTTGACCGCAGCGGCGTTCGAGCGGCACTCGATCTGGGCGTGGCTGCCTCGGCCTGGGGCCAGGCTCTGAGCCGGAGACTCGCCTAGTCGGACCCGGACCGTGACTTCGCCAGTGCCTGCAAGCGTTCAGCCAACACCGGGTAGTTTTCGGTCACCGAACGGAAGTCCCAGATCATCATCGTCATCAGGGTCATCGGTGACGTGGCAACGACGTCGGCGTTGCGTCGTTGTCCGCCCAGGAGAGCCATTTCCCCGAAGACATCGCCCCGGGAGAGAGTGGCGACCACCTGTCCATCCTTCTTCACTTCCGCAGCACCATCGAGAACGATGAAGAAGTCGAATCCGGGGGAACCCTGGCGGGCCAGCGAAATGCCTGGATGGGCGGATATCCGGACTGCCTGGGCCGCAATCTTTTCGAGTTTGTCCTGGCTCAAGCCTTCGAATAGTGGAACCGTGGACAGATCATCGGCGGTTATTGGAACGAACATTTGGCTTCTCCGTGTCGACCGATCGCAACCTACCCCGTTCGGACGTGGGATGTCGGGCAAGCGCAGGGGCAAATGTCCGCCATTCCGGAGCTGGTCCCTACCATCCACAGCGTGCCGAGAACCATTGGCCTGTTGACGGCTGGCGGTGACTCCCCTGGACTAAACGCCGCCATTCGGGCCGTGGGGAAGTCAGCCCAGCGCTCGCATGGCATGCATGTAATCGGCTTCCGCGACGGGTTTCGCGGGCTTATGCAGAACCGGTTCGTGCGCCTCGACTCCGAAGACCTTTCCGGGATCCTCACCAAAGGTGGCACGGTCCTCGGTACCAGCCGGGAGAAGGTCCACAAGATGGACGTCGGCAACGGGAAGCCGATGGACATGCGCCCGATGATCCGCAAGGTGGTCGAGCAACACAATCTCACCGCCCTGGTGTGTCTCGGAGGGGGCGGAACTCAGAAGAACGCTTTGCGTCTCTGGGAGGTAGGTATACCCGTCGTCACCCTGCCCAAGACGATCGACAACGACGTTTGGGGCACCGATACCTCATTCGGCTTTGACACCGCCCTGGGTATCGCCACCGAGGCCGTGGACCGTCTCCATTCAACCGCCCACTCCCACCACCGGATCATGGTGGTTGAGGTGATGGGTCACAACGCCGGATGGCTGGCTCTGGGGGCCGGACTGGCCGGCGGCGCAGATTCGATTCTCATTCCCGAGATCCCTTACCGGGTCGACACCGTCGCCGAGTCGATCATGCAGCGGAAGGCCGGGGGCAGTTCATTCTCGATCGTGGTTGTTTCTGAAGGCGCCATGACGCACTCTGAGCGGTCCGAGTACGAAGGTCTGCGCGCCGAGGTCGGTAAGGCCCACAATGAGGTCGAAGAGGCGCGCGCCCGTACGGTTCTGGCGAAGTTCGAGGAGGCGCGCAGCCGTTCCACAGAAGAGATGGCCGAGCAACTCGAGGCCCTGACCGGGCTCGAAGCGCGGGTGACGATTCTCGGACACGTCCAAAGGGGAGGCACCCCCTCCCCGGTTGATCGGGTGCTGGCCTCCAGGCTGGGGACCGCTGCCGCCGATGCCGTCGCCGAGGGCCAGCTCGGGGTGATGATCGCCGCCCGCGGTGAAGACGCGGTTCCGGTTCCTCTGAGCGAAGTGGCCGGCCGCCGCAAGACCGTCGCCCCCGGTCATGCCTGGATCACCTCGGCCAGACGGTTGGGTGTCAACCTCGGGGACTGAGCGGATCCAAGCGCGGATTTCGCGCAGCTCAGGGCAGGGCGATCGGGTAAGTACGATGCCCTGGTGAGCGATCCCTTAGGACGGCCCGGCGAGGCCTGTGGCGTTTTTGGCGTCTACTCCCCGGGGGCCAAGGCCTCCTCGCTCATTTACTTCGGCCTGTTCGCTTTGCAGCACCGGGGACAGGAGTCGGCCGGTATCGCCTCTTCTGATGGCAACACGGTCACCGTCTATAAGGACCTCGGTCTCGTGGCACAGGTGTTCAACGAGACCTCTCTGGCAGCGCTCGACGGCCACCTTGGCATCGGCCACACCCGGTACTCGACCACCGGCTCCAATCGTTGGGAGAACGCCCAACCGGTGCACCGCCAGGTCGGCGAGACGTCGATCGCCCTCGCCCACAATGGGAATCTGACCAATGCCTCCGATCTCGCCGAGCGCTTCGACCCTGGCCTCGGCACCACAGATTCGGAGTTGATGATCGAAGCGATCGCCCGATCGGTCGAAGATGGGCGGTCCGATGGCCGGGGTTTGGAGCGAGCGTTGATCGAAGTCCTCCCCACGTTTCAAGGGGCGTTCTCGCTGGTGATCATGGACCAGGGCAGGCTGATCGGAGTCCGCGACCCCAACGGTTTTCGCCCGCTGTGCCTCGGGCACCTGCCGGAAGGTGGATGGGTGCTCTCGTCGGAGACGGCTGGTCTCGACATCCTCGGCGCCCGCTTCGTGCGCGAGGTGGCGGCCGGGGAAATGGTGGTGATCGACGCCGCCGGAGTTCGCAGTGAAATGCCGTTCGCCTCAACCGACCCGCGCCTATGTGCTTTTGAGTTCGTCTACTTCGCCCGCCCCGACTCCCAGCTCTACGGTCGCAGCGTGCACGCCGCCCGTTACGAGATGGGCCGTCGCCTGGCCGGCGAGCACCCGGTCGGGGCCGACGTTGTCGTGCCGGTGCCCGAGTCCGGTATTCCGGCGGCCCAGGGATTCGCCGCTGCCACCGGTATTCCCTACGCGGACGGCCTTGTCAAAAACCGCTACGTTGGCCGGACCTTCATCGAACCAAGTCCGCTCTTGCGTGAGCGCGGCGTGCGGCTGAAACTCAACCCGATCCCGGCGACGTTGGCCGGTCAGAGGGTCGTGTTGATCGATGACTCGATCGTGCGCGGGTCGACCACCCGCCAATTGGTGGCATTGGTGCGCGATGCCGGGGCCTCCGAGATTCACCTGCGCATCTCGTCGCCGCCCTACCGCTGGCCCTGCTTCTACGGCATGGACACCTCCGACCGCTCCACCCTGATCGCCGCCAGCATGGAAGTGGACGAGATACGCCAGCACATCGGTGCCGACTCCCTTGGTTATCTGTCGCTGCAGGGTTTGTTGGACTCCACCGAAACTGCCGGAGCCGGGTTCTGCCATGCGTGCCTCTCGGGTGAGTACCCCACCGATGTCTCGGCCGCCAACGGGAAGTATCTACTCGAGCCCACCCATCCGGGTTTGTGACCTCTTACCGCGCCGCCGGGGTCGACCTCGAAGGGGCCGAGGACCACGTGCAACGCATCGCCTCGTCGGTACTCGCTACCTGGAACGAGCGGGTAACAGGGACGTTTGGAGGATTTGCGGCCGGAGTCACGCTTCCCTCCGGTTATCGCAACCCGGTGCTGATGCTCACGACCGATGGGGTCGGGACCAAGCTCGAGCTTGCCCGCCGGACCGGCAAGTGGGCCGGAGTTGGTTTCGATCTGGTCGCCATGGTGGTTGACGATCTGGCGGCAGTCGGTGCAGTTCCCCTAGGGGTGGTCGATTACCTGGCCGTGGGGGCGCTCGACGGGGAACGTGATGCTGACATCGTCGATTCCATCGCCCGCGCGTGTCTTGCGGCTGGCTGCCCGTTGCTGGGTGGAGAGACGGCCGAACACCCCGGGGTCATGGGACCCGATCAGGTCGACCTTGCCGCCACCGCCCTGGGCGTAGTCGAGCAAGGGACCGGGTGGGGGCCGCACCGGGTGAAAGCGGGAGATGCCGTGATCGGTTTGCACTCTCCCAACCTTCGCTCCAACGGCTTCTCGCTGGTACGGGCCATCATCGAAGGGCGCGATCTCGACCTGAGGATCAGCGACTCGACCCTGGCCGATCTCCTCATGGCGCCTTCGGTCCTCTACTCACCCCGGGTGCTGATGGCCGGGGGCAACCCTTCTGTGCATGCCGGCGCCCATATCACCGGCGGGGGCCTGGAATCCAACCTGGCGCGGGTGATCCCGCCAGGACTGCGGGCCGTCATCGAGCCTGGCTCGTGGCATTCGCCGCCGATCTTCCAGCTCCTTCAGGAGTGGGGCGGGGTGAGCGAAAG
>CAYYRT010000185.1:0-16506 GCA_964474055.1 uncultured Acidimicrobiaceae bacterium
GTCCCCCTCGTACAGCCCCCGCCCCATCCCCGCGTACTGCGCCCCTTGCCCCGGAAAGAGAAACGCCACCTCGGGGGTGGGCTGGCCGCGGTCTACCCGGCCGGTACGGACGGGCCCGGTCGCCGGGGCTCCGGCCCGCCAAGCCTCGATCCGCCCGCGGATCTCGGAGGCGCTCGTCCCCACGACGGCGAGCCGGTGTTCGAGCGTCGCGCGACCGGTGTTGGCCGTGAAGCACACGTCCTCGATGGGCGCATCCGACTCACCGAGCCGGTGCGCGTACCGCCCCGCCAGGGCTAGGAGCGCGGCCTCGTTCTTCGCGGAGAGCGTGAGCACGTGCGCTGGTCGGGTGGACACCGCCACCTCCCCTGTCTCGGGCGCTTCTTCCACGATGACGTGCGTGTTGGTCCCGCTGAAGCCGAACGAGCTGACGCCGGCGATGCGGCGCCCGGCCGGCCACGGCCGTCGGGTGGTCACCACCTCGACGGGCAGCGCGTCCCACGCGATGTGGGGACTCGGTGTCCGGAAGTGGAGGTGTGGCGGAATCTCCTTGTGCTCAATGGCCAAGATGGTCTTGATGAGGCCCGCCACGCCGGCGGCGGATTCCAGGTGTCCGATGTTGGTCTTCGCCGATCCGAGCAAGAGAGGTCTGTCCGAGGATCGTCCGGGACCGAGGACGGCCGCCAGCGCATTCACCTCGATGGGGTCCCCCAGCGCGGTTCCGGTCCCGTGCGCCTCGAGATAAGAGATCTCGTGGGCCTCGACGCCCGCATTCGCGAGGGCGCGCCGGATCAGCGCCTGCTGGGCACTGCCGTTCGGGACGGTCAGCCCGCCCGTCCGCCCGTCCTGATTGATGGCCGACCCACGGATGACCGCGAGGATCCGGTCCCGGTTGGCGACCGCCGCGGACAGACGCTTGAGCACGACGATCCCGCAGCCCTCCCCGCGCGCGTACCCGTCGGCCGCGGCATCGAACGTCTTGCAGCGCCCGTCGGGGGCGAGCATTCCGGCCTTGCACGCCCGGATGAAGGAGTCCGGGATGAGGATCATGTTCACGCCGCCCGCGAGCGCCACGTCGCATTCCCCCGCGCGCAGACTCTGGCAGGCGAGGTGGATCGCGGCGAGCGACGCGGAACACGCGGTGTCTACCGACACGCTCGGTCCGTGCCAGCCCAGGACGTAGGACAAGCGGCCGCTGGCGAAGCTGAAGTTGTTGCCGGTTCCGTCGTAGGTGTCGATGCGCGTCTGATCACCGGCGCGGGTGTGCACGTGGGCGTAGTCCGGGTTGCTGATGCCGACGAAGATGCCGCCGGTGCCGCGCTCGAGCTTTTGCGGCACCACGCCCCCGTCCTCCAAGGCCTCCCACGCGACTTCGAGCAGTACCCGCTGTTGAGGATCCAGGCTCGCTGCCTCTCGGGGCGAGATGCCGAAGAACCGCGCATCGAACCGCGACGCGTTCGCGACGAAGCCCCCCCGACGGACGTACGCCTTGCCGGGCGCGTCGGGATCGGGAGCGTAGTACGCATCGACGTTCCACCGCTCGGCCGGGATCTCGGTGATCGCGTCGGTGCCGTCGCGGAGCAGGGTCCAGAAGGCCTCCGGCGTGTCGGCGCCCCCCGGGAAGCGACACGCCATCCCGATCACCGCGATCGGCTCTTTCGCCGCCCGCTCGACCTGGTCGAGCTGCTGGCGCAGGGCCCGCAGCTCGAGCACGGCCCGCTTCATCGGCGAGGATTCGGGCTGGTCCTTCGGCCTATCCATTCCCGATCCCCTTCCGGGCGAGCGCCGCTTTCATGGCCGCCAGCTCCTCGTCGAACGCCGACTCCGCTTCCGCCTCGGTCAGGTCCTCGACAGCATCCACCTCAACGCTCGTCGGGCCGGGTGACTCCGCGGCGACCGATCCGAGCAGCTCATCGGCGAAGTACCCGGCGAGGTCATCGAGCGTCGGATAGTCGAACGCGATGGTCGAGGGCAGCGTCCGACCCACGCTCGACTGGAGCCGATTGCGTAGCTCCACCGCCATCAGCGAGTCCATCCCGATCTCCCGCAGACCCTGGCGGGGATCGACCGGGTGGGCCGGATCGAGGCCCAGCACGCGGATGATCTGCTCTCTGACGTGTGTCTCGATCAGCTTCCGGCGCTGCGCGGGCGCCGCGTCCCGGAGCCGGCCCAGGAACGGCGGGCCCGCCGGCGCTGCGGCGAGAGCGCGGGGGCGGCCCGGCGCGAGATCCGCGAGCAATGAAGGCACCTCGTCGGCCGCGAATGGCTCGAGGAATCGGGCCCAGTCCACGCGGGCCGCAACCACCTGGGCGAGACCAGACCGAAGCACGGACGCCAGCATCTCGACCCCGTCCGCCGGCTCGATATACTGCATTCCGCGGCTCGTCCAGCGGCGCCGATCGACCGCGCTGAGGCTCGCCCACATGCCGGCGTCCGCCCACGCTCCCCAGTTGATGGTCACCGCGGGCAATCCCTCCGCCCGCCGCCGGTAGGCAAGAGCGTCCAAGAAGGCGTTCGCCGCCGCATAGCCACCCTGTCCGCCGGACCCGACGAGGGATGCGATCGACGAGAAGAGCACGAAAAAGTCGAGCGGGTGGCCCTGGGTCAGACGGTGAAGGTGCCATGCGCCCGGGATCTTCGGCGCCATCACTACCGCCAACCGCTCGCGCGTTTGCTCGGACAGCACGCCGTCGTCGAGCACGCCCGCGGCGTGGACGACTCCGCGCAGCGGTGGCATCGTTCGCTCGATCTCCGACAAGATCCGCGCGACGTCGTCTTCCCGCGAGACGTCGCCCGACGCCATCACGATCCGCGCTTCGGAGCGCTCGAGCTCTTGCACGACCGCACGGGCGGCTTCCGACGGCCCGCCCCGCCCCATCAGCACGAGGCTCCGAGCCCCACACGAGATCATCCAGCGGGCGACCGCGAGCCCCAGCCCTCCGAGGCCGCCCGTAACCAGGTAGGTGGCATCCTCGCGAATCGGCGGTCCCGACGTTCCTGCCGGGGTCGGTTGGATCAGCACGATCTTGCCGATGTGCCTGGCCTGGGCCATGTGCCGAAAGGCACTTGCCGCGTCGGCGAGCGTGAACATCGTCCGCGGAAGCGGCTTCAGAACCCCGTCGCGGACGTCCTGGAGCAGCTCGCGCAACATCGTCTCGATGACTAGCGGCGTCGTGGCCGCGACCGCCCCGAGGTCGAGTGTCGTGTAGAAGACGTCGGGGCGGGTACGCGCAACCTCCTCCGGGGTCCAGGTGCCGGTCTTACCGATCTCGATGAAGCGGCCACCGCGCCCGAGGGTTTGCAGGCTTGTCGGGATGAAGGCGCCGGCCAACGAGTTGAGCACGACGTCCACACCGAGGCCGCCAGTGCACGCCATCACCTCGGCCCCGAAATCGAGCGACCGGGAATCCATCACATGGCGCACTCCGAGCCCGGCAAGGAGCTGACGCTTCGCGGGACTTCCCGCGGTCGCGAACACTTCGGCACCAGCCCGCTGGGCCACCTGGACCGCAGCGAGACCGACACCCCCGGCGGCGGCATGGATCAACACTCGATCGCCCGGTTTGATCCGGGCCAGATGAACGAGCCCGTACTGCGCGGTGAGGAATGCAATCGGCAGGGTGGCGGCGTCCTCGGCGCTGATCCCCTGAGGCCGCCGGGCTGCGTGTGCCGCCGGCACCGTGACGTAGCTCCGGAAGGCTCCCGCGAGCGTGATCGCGACGACGGGATCACCGACGGAGAGGCCCTCGACGCCGGGCCCGATCGCGGCTATCGTGCCGGCGCACTCACTGCCGAGCGCGCCCGCGTCCCCCGGATACGTACCGAGCGCATTCAGGACGTCTCTGAAGTTCAGGCCGGTGCACTCGATCTGGATCTCCACCTCGCCCAACCCGGGCGGGCGCCGGGTCGAGGCACGGCAGACGAGATTGTCGAGGACGCCCCGCTCGGCAATCTCGAGCTGGATCGGACCTGGCTCGCTGGCTCCAACCCCGGGCGCGCCAGCCAGAGGCTTCGGAGCCAGGCGGGCGACGTACCGCCCCGCGCGGCGCAAGCCCACTCGCTGCTCCCCGGTGGAGGCGAGCACCTCAGCGCACAGGCGCTGGATCTCACCGGTGTCGGTCGAAGGATCGAGGTCGACGCTCACGCAGTGCAGGGCCGGATACTCCGAGGCGGCTACGGCCGCGAGACCCCAGAGCGGAGCCTGCCCCACCGCGAGCTCGCCGGACTCGACAGGCTGCGCGCCCCGGGTGACGACAACGAGTCGCTCCGGAGCGTCGGACGCCCGACCGAGCACCTGCACTACATGAAGAAGACCGGCGCAGCTGTTCGTGGCGGCCTCGAACAGTGCAGGTGCGCTGCTGTCGGCTCCGCTCGCGTCCAAGCCCCACAGGTGGATGACACCGCGCCACTTCTCGCCGCCATTCCCGGATTGGCAGGCCCCTTCGATCTGCTCACGCATCAACGGGTCCACCGTGAACGTTCCGTCCGGATCCTCCTCGGATGGCTTGCCCGCCCGCATTAGGGTCACCTGCTGACCGCGCGAGCGCAGCGCTTCCGCCAGTCGCGGACCGACTCCCGTCGTGTCGCTGAGGACGAGCCAGCGGCCCCCGGCCGGCGGCGCGGTGGGCTCCGCCAACGGCTGTGCCCGCCACTCGACCGTGTATCTCCATTCAGCCGATTCCGGCTTTCTGAACGCCGCGAGCGCGTCAGCCCGCGCGCGCTTCAGGGTCACGCCGTCCATCACGAGGACCAGGCTCCCCGACTCGTTGAAGACCTGGACGTCACCGACCACCGTCTCTCGCGCTCCGTACCCGTCCGGACGCACACGGGCGTGACTCCAGAGCGATGATGCGTCCAGCCGGCCGTGGAGCTGGAGCCCCTCGATCCTGACGGGCAGAAAGACGTCCTTCCCGGCGGGCGGGAGCGCGACGCTCAGCACCTGGAGACAGGCATCCAGCAGCGTCGGGTCCGTCCAATCGGTGGTCCGATCTGATCCCGGTCCATCCTCGGCACGCACTGCCGGAATCAGGCCGACGGCTTCGTTCTTCCCCCGGCGTACCTCGGAGAGGCGTCGGAACCGGGGGCCGAACCGCATCCCAAGACCATGGAACCGGTCGTAGACGGCCTCTCCCTGGATCGTCTCTCCGCAACGCTCGAAGATCGCGTCGAGCGCCCCGCTCTCCTCCTGACCCCGCGGGCGCTCTGTCGTCACGGTCCCGGTGGCGTTGAGCGCCCAGCTCGTGGGATCGGCTGGAGTCTCCGAGGGCGCACTGAAGAGGCGGAACGACAGGCTGTCGTCTCCAACCGGGGTGATGACGAGCTGCACCGGGCGCTCCGACGCGTCCGGGATCGTCAGCGGCTGCAGGAGCGAAACGTCTTCCAGGCGGTGCCCGCTCCTTCCCGTCAGTCGGCGAGCCCCCGTGAGAGCCATCTCGAGGCACGCCGCCGCCGGTAGCACCGCAGTCTCCAGGATGCGATGATCGGCCAGGAACGGTGCCGACGCCGTGCTCAGCATCACGGGAAAGAGGGCTCCTTCGACAATCGGCGAGCGGACCGGATCACCAACGAGCGACGTGCTCGGCCGGAGCACGTCGTGACCGACCTCGTGCGGCTCGGGAACCCGGCCCGGCTCCTGGTCCTTGATCCAGTAGTGCCGCCGATCCCACGAGTAGCGCGGAAGACGCACGACCCGTCTCGGCTCGGCGTATAGCGTCGACCACTCGACGGACAGCCCCTGGGCGTAGAGCGCGCCGAGCGCCGAGAGCATCGCGACCCGCTCCTCCTGGCCGCGCCGGAGCGACGCGACCACTGTGCCGTCTCGACCGTGACGTTCCAGACTTTGCGCGATCGAGGCGCCGAGCACCGGGTGCGGCCCGATCTCCACGAACAGTGTCACGCCCCGCTCGATCAGAGCCTCGACGGCGGGAAGAAAGAGAACCGGCGCCGCGACATTCCGTCCCCAGTACGAGCCCGTCATCGTCGCGGTCTCGACCCAGCCTCCCGTGAGCGTCGAGGCGAGTGGGACATCGCCCGCGGCTGGAACGAGCCCCGTGAGCACGCCGGACAGCGCGCGGGCCGCCGACTCCATCTGGGGGCTGTGGAAGGCGTAGTCGACCGCGAGGCTCCGGCAGGTGACGCCCCGGGCTTCGAGCTCGCCGACGACCTCTGCGAGCGCCTGCGGTTCCCCCGAAAGCACCACCGATTCCGGGCCGTTCACGGCGGCGATCGCGAGGCGCTCCTCGTATCCGCGGAGCGCCTTCCTCGCGTCGTCCGGCGTCAGCTCCACCGCCGACATCCGACCCCGGCCGACCATCTCGTGCATCAACCGACCACGCTGCACCACGATCTCGGCCGCATCGGCGAGCGACAGGCCGGAGGCCGCGTACGCCGCCGCGATCTCTCCAACGCTGTGGCCGACCACCGCGTCGGGTCGAATTCCCCACGAGCGCCAAAGATCGACAAGGCCCGCCTGGAGCGCGAAGATGGCCGGCTGCGCGATATCCGTGCGCGCAAGCCGAGAGGCGCCTTCCGCCGCGCCCAGCTCCTCGAGCAGGGACCAGCCGCCGAGACGGCGAATCACTTCGTCGCACTCTTCCACGACTTTCCGGAATGCCGGCTCGGTCTGGAGCAGCTCCCGCCCCATCGCCCACCACTGTGGGCCTTGGCCCGAGAAGACAAACGCGAGCCGGGGTCGCGCCCGCGGAGCCACGCCCGCCGCCGTCCCCACCCCTGCATCACCGGCCAGAATGCTCTGGAGTCGCGCCCGGATCTCAGGCGCGGACCGGCCCACCACCGCGAATCGGTGAGCGTGGTGCGCTCTCCGCACGCTCGCGGTGTAGCACGCATCTGCGAGCGAGGACTCCTCCCCGGCCAGGAACTCCCCCCATTCTCGAGCGAGGCCTTCGAGGGAGGTCCGGCTGCGCGCCGAAAGTGGGAGGATCTCCACCCGCCCACTCCGCGGCGGGGTCACCTCGGCGACCGGCGGCGCGGCCTCGAGAATCACGTGCGCGTTTGTGCCGCCGAACCCGAAGGAGCTCACTCCGGCCAGAGCCGGCGACCCATCCTCGGGCCACGGGGTCAGCGCGGTTTGCACACGCAGCGGCATGCGACCGAATGCGATGTGCGGGTTTGGAGTCTCGAAATGCAGGCTCGGCGGAATCTCCCGGTGGTCGAGGCTCAGCGCGACCTTAATGAGGCCGGCGATGCCGGCCGCGGCCTCGAGGTGCCCGATATTGGTCTTGACGGACCCGAGGGCGCACACGCGACCGGGTGCCCGCCCCTCCGACAACACCGCATTCAGCGCGTTCACTTCGATGGGGTCACCGAGCGCCGTCCCGGTACCGTGCGCCTCCACGTACTGAATGTCCGAGGGGGACACGCCGGCGCTGCCCAGCGCCTGTCGGAGCATCGCCTCCTGGGCGGCGCCGTTGGGAACGGTCAATCCACTGCTGAACCCGTCCTGGTTGATCGCGCTCCCACGGATCAGGGCGTAGATCCGGTCTCCGTCCGCGAGCGCTCGCGAGAGCGGCTTGAGGATGACGAGCCCCGCTCCTTCTCCGCGGACGTATCCGTTCGCCCGCGCATCGAAGGTCTTGCAGCGCCCATCAGGGGACAGGAACCGAGCGACCCCGATGCTGGTCGCGGGCGAGAGCATCATGTTCACCCCGCCCGCGATGGCCAGCTCGCTGTCCCCTGTTCGCAGGCTCTGGCAAGCGGTGTGGACGGCCACAAGTGACGACGAGCACGCCGTATCGATGGCCATGCTCGGGCCCCGAAGGTCCAGCAGGTACGAGAGCCGGTTCGCGGTGATGCACAGCACGTTCCCCGAGATCGTGTAGGTGTCGACCAGCCGGGGATCGCGCTCCTGATCCGCCACCTGGATCCGCCCATAGTCGTTCAGCCCGATGCCGATGAACACGCCCGTCCGCGTCCCGGCGAGCCGAGCCGGTACCTGCCCCGCGTCTTCGAGCGCCTCCCAGGCGATCTCCAGCACGAGCCGCTGCTGAGGATCCATCGCGATCGCCTCACGCGGCGTGATCCCGAAGAACTGCGGATCGAAGGATCGGATGTCATCCAGGAATCCCCCATAGGGCGCGGGGATCGTGCCGCCCGCTTCCGGATCGGACCCGAGGTACTGCTCGGGCGCCCAGCGACTCGGCGGCACGCGGCCGATCGCGTCGACGCCGTCCCGGAGCAGTCGCCAGAAACGGCCAGGATCGGACGCGCCGCCGGGAAAGCGGCACCCGATCCCGATGATCGCGATCGGCTCGTTCTTGGCGCGCTCGATCGCATCGAGACGCGCGCGCATGCGGCGCAGCGCGACCAGCGCCTCGGCAAGCTGGCCGTCCTCGGGATGGGCGGGCGCGCGGTCGGAGGTCACGACGTTTATCCGAGGTCCTTGAGCTGCTTCAGCTCTTCGGCCAGCAGCGCCTGCAGTTCCTGCCGGGGCAGGCGTCGGATCTCCTCGGCGTCCACCGCGTCCGGCTCCGGAGCGCCGGCGGCCACCGGCGACGCCTCCCAGCCGAGAATCTCGCGACCGAGATATCCGGCGAGTTGCGTGATGGACGGGCGATCGAACACCACCGTCGAGGGGAGTGAGCGCTCAAGCGCGGCCTGAAGGCGATTCTTCAGCTCGATCGCCATCAGGGAGTCCATGCCGAGGGTGAAGAAGCCTCGAGCCACGTCGATGGCCTCCGGCTCCGCGAATCGGAGCACGCTTGCCACTTGCTCACGCACGTGGCGCAGCAACATATCCTCACGTGCCGTCGCGGGCGCCACTCGCAGCGCCTCCGTGAGCGACGGGCTTCTCTCGTCCCCGGCAACGGACGGCGTCGGCGCGCTTAGCTCCTCGAAGAAGACGTCCCCGGCGCCGTCCCGTCCGCCACACCACGCAGCGGCGTCGAACTCCATGACCGCCACGTGAGCACGGGGGTTCCCGAGCGCCCGGGTGAACGCCTCCGCGCCCTGCTGAGGGGTCAGGCTGCCGAGCCCCAGCGCTTCGAGCCGCTTCCCGCGCTCGTCGCTCACCGCGGCAAGTCCGATGTCGCTCCACGGGCCCCAGCCGATACTGAGGGCCGTTTGGCCGAGGCGATGACGGTGTCGAGCCAGCGCGTCCAGGAACGCGTTGGCGGCAGCATAGTTCGCCTGCCCTCCCAGACCAAGCAGCGCTGAGGTCGACGAGAACAGCACGAAAAAGTCGAGCGGGTCCCTCTGGGTGAGCACGTGAAGCATGTAGGCGCCGGCCGCCTTGGGTGCCATCACCGTGCGAATCTGGTCGCGGGTCAGCCGCAGCAACGTCGCGTCGTCCAGAACGCCCGCCGCGTGAATCACACCGCGAAGCGGTGGCTTCTCCCGGCGCAGCGTCTCGAGTACCCCCGCCATCCGCTCGGGCGACGTGACGTCCGCCTCCATCGTGACGACGTCGACCCCTTTGCGTGTGAGCTCCGCGATCGAGCGTCGGGCCGCTTCGCTCGGGGCTCGACGGCCGATCAACACCATGTGCCGCGCCCCCGCATCGACGAGCGCTCCGGCAACCGTGAGGCCGAGAGCACCCAGGCCCCCCGTAATCAGGTAGGTCGCTTCGGCGCGCACTGCCGCCAGTGCCCCGACCAGTGGGGCTACCCGCGCCTCCTCGGGCAACAGCGAGAGCACGATCTTGCCGATGTGGCGCGCCTCCGCCATGTAGCGGAATGCCTCTCTTACCGCGGCAATCGGGAACATGTGGACGGGAAGCGGCTCGAGATCTCCGTCGGAGAAGCGTTGCATCATGTCGGCAAGAAGCGCCCCAACAACCTCGGGGCGCTCGCAACACATTTGTACGAGGTCGAGGGCTACGTACGAGAGGTTGCTCCGGAATGGGCCCAGGCCCAGGGGCGAATTCTGATAGATGTCGCGGGTGCCGAGCTCGACGAACCGTCCATAGGGGGCCAGGGTCGTTAGCCCCGCCGTGATCGCCGGCCCGGCGAGCGAATTCAAGACGATGTCGACGCCCTCGCCTCCAGTGCGAGCTCTCACATTTTCCGCGAAAGACAGCGATCGCGAGTCGAACACCTGCTCCACGCCGAGCGCCCGTAGAAACTCGTGCTTCCGCGGACTCCCGACCGTCGCAAACACGTGAGCCCCGGCTTTGCGAGCGAGCTGTACGGCCGCGAGCCCGACGCCCCCGGACGCGGCATGGATGAGCACCCGCTCGCCCGGGCGCATTCCGGCAAGGGTGTGGAGCGCGTACCAGGCCGTCACGAACGCGATCGGCAGCGTGGCCGCGACCTGGTGCGAGAGCGTGAGCGGCTTACGCGCCACGAGCCGAGCGTCGGTAACCACATGGGTGCCGAGAGAACCGAAGGCGATGGCGACCACCTCGTCGCCCCGGCTCACGGTCTCGACCCTCTCACCGACTGCGACGACACGGCCCGAGCACTCGATCCCCATGGAGCCGACCCCGTTGAAAAGGCCGGGCAGGCTCTCGAGAGCGGACATCACGTCCCGGAAATTCAGGCCGGCCGCGTGCACCTCGATCTCGACCTCCCCGGGGCCGGGCGCCCGCCGCTCGAGGGGGCGGAGGTGCAGGCCGTCCAGGGCTCCAGCAGAGGATGCGTGGACCCGGAAGGGCGTCTTGCCGGCGGGCGCCGACCGCCTCTCCTCCACGTGATCGGCAGCGGAAGGCACGACCCGCACCAGTCTGGCCACAAACCGGCTCGGCCCACGCAGCGCGATCTGCCCTTCTCCGTCCGGCTCCTGGCACTCCCCGGCGAGTCCTTCGATCTCCTCGACGGTCGGCTCCGCGCTCAGGTCGACCCGGACACAGCGGAGATCCGGATACTCACTCGCGATCACGGCTCCGACTCCCCAAAGAGGAGCCTGCTCGATAGCGACACGCCCTGGTCCACCGGCGACGTCCTGCGTTCCTGCCGTCGCGAGGACGATGCGCGGTGAGCGCGCCGTCCCACTCGGCACGAGCGCCTTGACCAGATGCACCAGGCCCTGGACCGCCAATGCCTCCGTGACCGCTTCCGCCGCTTGCGGCTCGAGATCGAGCGGCGGCGTGTCGAGGCCCCACAGGTAGACGACGCCCTCAATCGGGTCCGCGGAGCTGGACGCTACCAGCGCCTCGTACTCGCCCAGCCGGGTCGGATCGATGGCGGCGGCGGCGCGGCCCGCCCCGAGCTGGACACCCCGGCCGAAGATGAGCGAGCACCGCGCGCCATGCGCCGCCAACTGTCCCGCCAGGGCCTCCCCGGCTCCCCGTCGATCGGCAAGGATGACCCAGCGGCCGGAGTTCCGCGGCCGTCCGCTCGGGAGCCGGGACTTCGGCCGCCACGCGATCTCGAAGACCTGGTTCGCGAGATCGTCACCGGATTTCCGGACGAGCGGCGCGAGCCGGATATTCGTGACCTCGATCAAGATGTGATCCCTGCCGTCGGCGACCACGATGTCCGCCACGATCTCCCCGTCCGGCGTTTCCGCGCGGACGGCGACACGACACCAGAGATCTTCCTCGCCGGACGGGCGCCCGTGAAGGATCACCCGTCCGATGCGGGCGGGCACGTAGGTGATGTTCTTGCCTCGCGGGCTGGCGACGAGGCCGGCGACCACCGCCTGGAGGCAAGCGTCGAGCAGACACGGGTGGATCTCATACTCTCCGGCCTCGCGCCTCACCGTTTCCGTTGCGCGCAGGCGCACGAAGGTCACCGCTCCGCGACGAGCGGTCTCGACGAGACCGTGGAAGCTGGGACCATAGTCGAGCCCCCGCCGTCGCATCGCCTCGTAGTGATCCTCGGCCGGCTCCGCATCGGTCATCACGGCCGGCTCCGCCACGGACGGCGTCGTCTCGTCCTCGGCCGGGTCGGTCCGGATCGTGCCCGTGGCGTGCACCGTCCACCGAGCAGACGCATCGGCCCCCGCGTCGCGGCTCGCGAACCGGAAGGTTCCCGAACCCGGCAAGGATGCGCTCACCACCAGCTGCATGATGCGCGGGACGGCCTCGCTCACCACCAGGGGACTCTCGAGGCACACGTCTTCGACACGACACCCACCGGCGCTGAACAGTGTCCTACCCGCCCCGAGGGCCATCTCGACGATCGCGCTCGCGGGGAGCTGCGCCAGTCCGTCGACGCGGTACTCCATGAGCCACGGGACGCGAACGGGATCGGTCGTGCCTTGCCAGAAGTGGGTGCCGGGGTCAGCAGAGGAAATGATGTGCTCCTCGACCAAAGGATGTCTGCCCGTCCCGAGGGTGCGCCGGCCACCGGTCGGCGACGTCGGATACCAGAACCGCTGGCGCTTCCACGGGTACGAAGGCAGACCGACGCAATACCCGCCCGACGGGTAGAGCCGGGCCCAATCCACCGGGTAACCGTGCACGTAGAGCGCGCCGAGCGATTCCAGCATGACCGCTCGCTCGGGCTCCTGCCGGCGCAGCGACGGCAGGAACAGGTCGGAACGGCCGGCGCCTGCATTCTGCTCGATAGCGGCCAGGAGGATCGGATGCGGGCTGATCTCGACGAAGACGTCGCACTCGTCCTCGAGCAGACGCCGGACCGCCGTCGAGAACTTGACCGTCTCTCGCAGGTTCTTGATCCAGTACCCCGCGTCGAGCCGCGCACCATCGATCGGGGCGCCGGTCACCGTCGAGTACATTGGGACGCGGCTCGGCAACGGCGTCAGCCCAGCCAACCCACGCAGGAGATCATCCCCCAACGGTTCAACTTGGGGGCTATGCGACGCGACATCGACCTTCACGCGTCGGCAGAGCACACCGTCCCGTCCCAACTGCTCGATCAGCGCGTCCAGGGCATCGACATCCCCCGCGACGACCGTCGAACGGGGGCTGTTGCACACCGCGATCGAGAGCTGGTTCTCGCGACCACGGAGTACCGGGCCGAGCTCATCCGGAGATAGCTCGACCATCACCATCGCGCCACGGCCGCTGATTCGCCGGAGCAGCGCGCTGCGGGTGCTGATGACTCGCGCCGCGTCGTCGAGCGTCAGGGCGCCGGCAACGTGGGCGGCGGCAACCTCCCCCATGCTGTGGCCGACAACGGCCACGGGCTCGACGCCCCATTCGCGCCAGAGCTCGGCAAGGGCCACCTGTACCGCAAATAGGGCGGGCTGGACCACGTCGACCCGTTCCAGGCGCGACGGTTCATCGGTATTGAGCTCTTCGATGAGCGCCGGCCCGCCATGGGCGGCGACGGCCGCGGCGCAGCGCTCGAACGCTTTGCGGAAGGCTGGCTCCTTCTGGGCGAGCCGGCGCCCCATCCCGACCCACTGCGATCCCTGGCCGGGAAAGACAAACGCGACGCGGAGACTGCGGTCGTCCACACGGACGCGGCCGAGGCTAGACGCTTTCAGAAGCGACTGGAGCCGAGCCGTGATCTCCTGGGGATCCCGGCCGATGACGGCCAGGCGATGGTCGTGGTGCGTGCGCCGAACTGCGGCCGTATAGCAGATGTCGGACAAGGCGGGAAGGTCAGGATGAGCCAGATGCTCACAATAGCCCTCGGCCAGCCCACGCAAGGCGTCCGATGAGCGGGCGGACACGACGAGCAGGGATTCGCGCTTGACGCCGTCGTCCACGGGCGAAGCCGCGTCGATCGGGGCGGCGGCGAGGACGGCATGCGCATTGGTGCCTCCGATGCCGAAAGAGCTGACCCCGGCCACCGGACGGTCCGTCTCGGGCCACGCGAGTGCTTCCGTCGGAATGGCGAGAGCTAGCTCATCCCAGGCCACCTCAGGTGTGGGCGTCTCGAAATGCAAGCTGGCGGGGATGGTCCGATGCTCAAGGCTGAGTGCGACTTTGATCAGTCCCGCGAGGCCAGCCGCGCCTTCCGTGTGGCCGATGTTGGTCTTCACAGATCCTACGAAGCAGGGGCGCTTGGCATTCCGCCCCGCCCCCAGCACCGCCCCGAGCGCCGCCAACTCGACCGGATCCCCGGCCCGCGTCCCGGTACCGTGAGCCTCGACATACTGCACCAAGGCCGGCGCCACCCCGGCGCGGCTATACGCCGTCCGGAGAAGGTCTTCCTGGCCGGCGCGGCCGGGCGTGCCGAGTGAGTAGCCGGTGCGGCCGTCGTTGTTGACAGCCGTTCCCAGGATCACTGCATGGATCGGATCCCGGTCTTCCCGCGCACGCCCGAGCGGCTTGAGCACCACGACCCCGACCCCATCACTCCGCACGTATCCATCCGCACGTGCGTCGCCGAACTTGCACCGCCCATCCGGCGAAAGCATCCCCGCTTGCGAATAGGCCGAGGAAATGTGCGGCTGGAGAATCACATTCACGCCGCCTACGATTGCGAGAGAGATCTCGCCGCTCCTGAGACTCTGGCAGGCGAGATGTACCGCGACCAGAGACGAGGAACAGGCGCTGTCGATGGTGAGACTCGGGCCCCGGAGATCCAGCAGGTTGGAGAGCCGGCCCGACGCGGTGTAGCGACCGCTCCCCGTGGTCATGTGGAAATCGATATTCCCGGACTCCGAGAACATCCTGGACTCGTAGTCGTTGATCCACATCCCAACGAATACCCCGGTGGCGCTCCCGCTCAGGCGGTCTGCTGCGAGTCCGGCGTCCTCCAGCGCCTCCCAGACGACTTCCAGGAGAATTCGCTGCTGCGGATCGAGACGTTCGGCCTCACGAGGGGAGATCCCGAAGAAACTTGCGTCAAAGCGGTCGATGTGATCGAGGAATCCGCCGCGGATCGTGCGCTGTTCGGAAGTCGTTCGACCATCCGCACTCTCCGCATCGAGAACGCCGACGGCGTCCCCGCGAGCCAGGAGAAGCTCCCAGAGCGCGCGCGGGCTCGCGGCGCCCGGCAGACGGCAGCCGAGACCCACGATGGCGATAGGCTCGCAATCTTCCTGTTTTGGGACGCTCATTCTGGTCGCTCGCAGCTAGAAACGAGAGTCTACCCGCCTGTGTCTGCCTGGGGGCAAGCCTCGCCTACCGCAAAAGAACTGCAAGTACAGCGCCAGTTACGGCACTGGCAAAAGACCTGATGTGGTGAGCGTTAATGGATTCAGGTACTTCGTCACTGGGCTCGGCGAGACGCAATCCTTGGCACATTGCGCAGTTTTCCGTGCAGAAACTGCATATGGGTAACGCAGGTACTATCGAAGTTCCGCCTACTTAGGTCCCCCGGCCGCCCTTGGTTTAGCTCCGTCCTATTTCAGAAGCTCGGCGAGCTGGGAAAGGACCGTTGTCCTCGCCTGTGCCGTTGCGGCGCGGTCCCCTCCGATGCTGGCCCCCCTTCGCACACAAGCTGTGACGTCGTCGGGATTTTCTAGCGGCCCGAGGATACTGACCAACCGCGGGGCACACGCCGCTCCGTTCAGCACGCTAGGGAGGAAGGTGGGCATCTGCCTGGCATCGTCGAAGCTGTGCCGGGCATTCCGGTAAACCGAAATCTTCGCGTCGTATCCGGCGCTGCGAAGCCGCGCAACCATCTGTTCGCATGGCTTGGCGGGGGTCCAATCGTCCAGGGCACCGGAATGGATCCGAAGCGGCCCGGAAAGTTCCCACATTTCCGGAAAGGACCAATTGCAATAGGGGTAGAACGCAATGAACGCTCGAAAGGCCGGTTGGTCTGGCAGGACGAATACGTGTTTGGCCCAAGCGGTGGCCGACATTGTCGTCACGATACCGCCGTGGGAGAAGCCCATCAGGGCGATCCGTTGCCCATCGATCAGCGGATAGATGGACAGAGCTCTCAGAGCGCCATACGCGTCTGCAATCCGCTGAGCAGGAAGCAGGGCTCCGGCATCGATGCACGCCTCGCTCAACCTCCGTCCGCGGAGGCTGTTTACTATGAATGTGGCATAGCCCGCTTCGCGCAGCGCGGCCTCCCAGCCGCGCTCGACATCATGAACGCCCGAGCAGCCGTGCATAAGCACCACCGCGCGAAACGGCCCGGCCCCACGCGGGACCCGTAGGGTGCCAGAGAGTCTCACTGGCGGGCCGGCCATGACTTGACCGTCGCGGCCGGTCGACAAGGAGCTGAGCGAGGTGAATTCGACGAGCTTAGTGTCCTCTCCGGTGGGCACAGGGGTTGCCGTACCTGGTCTTGACGTATTCATATTCGGCGCGCACGCAGCGAGGATCGCGGACGCAGCGAAGACGGGGAAGAACCCACACACCAGAGACGTTACTGGCTTGCCCAGAATCTTCAATCGCCCGCGGGCCTCCGACGAAGAGTGGCGCGCCTGGAGGGATTCGAACCCCCGACCCTCGGCTTAGAAGGCCGATGCTCTATCCAGCTGAGCTACAGGCGCGTGCCAGTATTCTGCGGGGTTGGCAAGCGCGAAGCAAGCTTCTCAGGCTGGGTTCACGATGTGGCAGGGGGTCCACGGGCGCCGACGTTGGTCGACGCCCGTGGGCCAGACTCCTTCTCAGATCTTCCCGAGCTGGCCGGCCTGGATCAGCTCCACGAGAACGTTCCACTCGTCCTTCGTGAGCACGGCGAGGTTGCCGGTCTCGCCGATCCGCACGCCGTCGTCGACGATCTCGACATCCGG
>CAYYRT010000186.1:0-2760 GCA_964474055.1 uncultured Acidimicrobiaceae bacterium
TTCCGGAGATCGTCAGCGCGCAGTGGGCCTCAGCCAGCAGCTGAATGGCATATCCTTCCCACAGGGCAAGCGCCCCGCACGGGGGGGGGTCCCAGTTGCGCGGGCGAGGCAGATACGAATGATGGCCGGGGACTGAGGAGAGGACTATCGCCCAAACATGCTAGCCATGACCAGTCCGATCGCGACGCCGACCAGGACATCCAACGCAGCAGCGGACACCTTGGCTCCTGGCCCTTTCTGACGTCGCCGCAGCGGCCGAGACGTTCTCATCCTGGTCTCAGGGGACCCGATCACCCGGTGGCCCACGGCCCGCAGGCGGTCCGCCACCGCGAGCGCTACGAGCGCGAGGGCGCCTGCAGCCACCAACCAGCGGATCATTACAGCCGACTCTCGCTCAGAACCGGACACCTCGGCAGCCAACAGCTGCCCGGACTTCGGAGACAAGGGCACAAACCAACGATTCCCTTAGCAGCCGGCGCCGTCGGCTGCTGGCGCTAGTTAGGCTGCATCAGAGCCCAGTTCACTCACCGCAAACTGCACATCGAAGACTCGTGCCGAGATGGGCGGTGCGGCCAGCGTAAGCGGGCGGCACCGCCGTGGTGCACTGCGTGAGCTGTTGCCAGACCGTCCCACCTGCTCCCGAGCGCCACACCGAACCCCTTTCCCCCTCGACTACGGTGTTCACCGCCGGGGACGCGCGCCAGCCGCTCAGGCGCAACCAGTTTTCACACGGCCTCAGCGCTGGTTAGCCGACGACGCGATCGTACTCGGCGTGCGTGCCGATCCAGAACCAGACCAGGCCATCTTCGGCGTCGGCGGCCAAGGCACGATAGGGAGCCCACACGCGCACCGAATGGAACCGCTCGATGCGCTTGAAGTGCAGCGACGGATGGGTCGGGTTGGCCTTGAGGAGCTGAAACTGCTTGTCGGCGAGGTCTCGCACCGGCTCTGGCAAGGCTCGATAACATCGCCAAAAGGTCGGCGCCGCGTGGTGGTTCAAAGCTTCCGCGTGCGCCCAGCCCGGTGATCGGCGAGAGCCTCATCAGCCAGGGCATCCAGTTTCCCGGCCTTCACATCGACTTCGAGCTGCTGGTCCCACACCCCTGCGTCGAAGGCGGCGAACCAGTCCCGAAATGCCGCAAGCTCCTCGGCCGTCAGCCCTTGGACCTCGCGCTCAAGCTTCTCCACCTTGGTCATGTGCTGAATATAACGGGAGGGGTCGATCGCTCGGCTAACGAAGCGCGCCTCGGCTGCGGCGCAACGCCGCGCCGGGGCTACTGACTCTCAGAGCTACGGCCGGCTCTGTGTAGCCGAACTGGTGACGGCCGCGCTCCCCGGGGTGGTCGTCAACCCGCGCCAGGTGCGCGACTTCGCCAAGGCGAACGGGCAGCCGGCCAGTATCGACCGGATCGACGCCGCCGTCCTCGCCCTCCTCTGGGAGCGGGTGCGGTCAATCGCTTCAAGGGCCCTGGCGAAGGCCCCCCGACTACTGCAGCGCGTGCGTGGACGAGATGGGACCGAAGTTGTGCGTGTCGCTGCCGGTGCCGTACTCCGAGGCGCCGGCGCGGCCGCCGTAGCCGTCGTGCGTGGAGTAGCGACCCACCGACCAGTCGAAGTACACGCCGTTGATCGCGCCGGAACCCGTCGCCGTATATGTGTTGTCCAGCGTGCCGTTCGCGGCGTACGCGATGTACGCGAGACTGCTCAAACTGCCCTGGTGGGCAGCGAAGTAGAAGTACGCGCCGTCGAACGCAAAGGTGCTACCGTAGCAGGGGTTCCCGGGATTGCACGCCGCGACCGCCGGGAGCGCGGCGGAGAGCGTATACGTTCCGTTGGCCGTCAGCGTCGCCGATCCCGCCGTGGTGCCATAGCGGCGAATGTCACTGCCGTCGTAGCACAGGAACTCGGTCGCGGATGACGACGTCAGCTGGCAGCTTCCCGCGAATGCGTCGCTGAACACCGCGGCGTCACCCGCCGTGAGGATGCCGGTGGTGGTGTTGATGGACGCCACCGCGATCTGGGCGGCCGTCCCGAGACCGACGCCATTGGCCGATGGCGAGCGGGTGTAGATGACCGTATTGGTCGCGGGGATCTGGACCATACGCGCGTGAACGTCGGTGCCCAGATCCGGACTGCCGGCGTATGTCGCCGTCGCGGGAGCGAACGCCCAGTAGCCGTCTTCGGTGTAGTCGCCGGTGACGATGACGTTCGCTTCACGTTGCCAGATGCTGTTGGTGAGGTTGTTGGAGAATCGGTAGGTCTCGGCGATCGTGTTGAACACCATCGCCGGCGCCGGCGTGCCCGTCAATACGTAGTAGCCCAGCGGATCGGGACCGCTGCCGTCCTTGCACCCTCCGACGACCACGCTCACTGACACGATGCCCACCGTCAAGAACCTACGCAGTAAGACAGGACACATTGGCCCCTCCGATGCCGTCTGGGGCGGCCGCACCCTGACATGTATGTGAACGCGCCGGCCGGCGTGATGTGCCGCAGTACCGATCGTCAATGGCCCACAACATGAGGCTGAAACCGAAACCCGGCAAGGAGAATCGGCGGGCCTGCACAAGAACGAGTCCCTCCTCGACCTTGCCGGCATGATGTCCGCAATAGGCGTCGGGCACGCCGCGGCCACCGAGGCTAAAGGGATTCATCAGAGTGTCGACGAATGCTGCACTGAGACGTCCTGTATTGCCTACTTGGATATAGGTCGCTCCGAGCACGTAGGCCTCGACGCCGGAAGAAGCTCGCTGAAGGATT
>CAYYRT010000187.1:0-2318 GCA_964474055.1 uncultured Acidimicrobiaceae bacterium
GAGCGCCACGGCTTCCGTAACGCGCAGGTTACGGTGATCGCGCCGACGGGGACCATCGGTTTGCAGATGGATTGTGATACCACCGGGGTCGAGCCCGACTTCTCCCTCGTCAAGTTCAAGAAGCTGGCCGGCGGTGGTTACTTCAAGATCGTCAACCAGTCGGTCACCCCTGCCCTCGAGAACCTCGGCTATTCAGACAGCCAGATCGAGGAGATCATCCGATACATCGTCGGGACCAGTTCCCTGGTCGGTGCTCCCTACATCAACCGGGAGTCGCTGATGGAGAAAGGCTTCACCGACGAGGACATGTTCAAGATCGAAGCGGCCCTGCCTGCTGTGTTCGAACTCAGGCATGCCTTCAACCCATTCGTCCTCGGTGAGGCCACCATGCAGCGGCTCGGCTTCGAGGTCGACGAATACGCCACCTTCGAGTTCGACCTGCTCCGGGCCCTCGACTTCACGTCCTTTGAGATCCGCGAAGCGACCGAGTGGGTGTGCGGACAGCAGACCATCGAAGGCGCTCCCTATCTCAAGGACGAGCACCTGGCCGTGTTCGACACCGCCAACCGCAACGGCCGCAACGGCCAGCGGCTGATCCATCACACCGGTCACATCAAGATGCTGGCCGCCACTCAACCGCTGCTGAGTGGGGCTGCGAGCAAGACCATCAACATGCCCAACGAGGCGACCATCGAGGACATCGAGGAGAGCTACATGATGTCCTACGAACTCGGAGTCAAGTGCATGGCCCTCTATCGGGACGGGTCCAAGGCCAGCCAGCCGCTCTCGTCGAGTTCCGACGACGCCCAACCCGAGGACGAGCCCGAAGCGGTGACCCGGGCTCACGAGATTGACAAGCAGATCCTGTGGGGGAAGATCCCGGCGGGGTTGTCGCCCACCCAGGCCTATGCCCAGGGGATGCACCCGCCCCGGTTCATGCTCCCCGGCCGCCGGGGTGGCTACACCCAGGAGGCGAGGATTGGCGGGCACAAGGTCTACCTCCGCACCGGTGAGTATCAGGACGGCACGCTCGGCGAGTTGTTCATCGACCTGGCCAAAGAAGGGGCAACCCTGCGGGGAATCCTCTCCTGCTTTGCCATCGCGGTGAGCAAGGGCCTCCAATTCGGAGTGCCGCTGGAAGAGTTCGTCGACACCTTCACCTTCCAGACCTTCGAGCCCCGCGGTCTGGTCGAGGGACATCCCAACATCAAGATGGCCAACTCGATCGTCGACTACGTGTTCCGGGCACTGGCGGTCGAGTACCTGAACCGGGACGATCTGGCCCAGGTGCCACCCAACCGTGACGGTGAGCTGCCCGAGCCGGCCAGTGGTTTGGCCATCGAGGCGGGAGTCCAACTGGACCTGACAGACGCTGTCGCCGAACAGTATGTGTCGGCGGTGGCCTCAGCGGTGAAGTTCCTCGACGCGAGGCCAGTGGCACCGGAGGTTCGAAAGGCACCTGCCTCTTTTCTCCCCCCAGGGAGCGGAGCGAGCGTTGGGGGGAGAGCCGGCGTAGCCGGGAGGGGGGTGGATGCCGGCACCGCTGCCATGCAGTCCGCGCTCGGCGAGATGATGGGCGACGCCCCCATCTGCGACGTGTGTGGCCACATCACCATCCGGAACGGCTCTTGCTACAAGTGCCTCAACTGCGGAAACTCTTTGGGTTGCAGCTGAGTACTCCGCGACTCCCCAAGAGCTCGACCACCGCACACCTCAGCCTCCCCTGATTGCCGGGTAGCTTTCATACGGTGAGCTTCAGCGTTTCAGCGGACGCGTATGACCGGTTTATGGGCCGCTACTCGAGTCAACTCTCTCGCCAACTCGCCGACCTGGCCGAAGTGGTCGCCGGTCAGCGGGTGCTTGACGTCGGCTGTGGCCCGGGTGCACTTACCGCTGAATTGGTCGAGCGCGTCGGGCCGGAGGCCGTGTCGGCCGTCGACCCCTCGGAGTCATTCATTGCGGCAATGCGAGAGCGGTTCCCGGCCGTCGCTGTAACGAGAGCATCGGCCGAGTCACTGCCTTTCCCGGATAGGACGTTCGACGCATCCCTTGCCCAGTTGGTGGTTCACTTCATGGCCGACCCCGTGGGGGGACTCACCGAAATGAAACGCGTGACCCGTCCCGGTGGTGTTGTGGCGGCCTGCGTTTGGGACCACGCCGACGGTCGAAGTCCGTTCGGGCCTTTCTGGGAGGCAGTTCACCAGTTCGATCCCGATCTGGTCGACGAGTCGGGTTTTCCCGGTGTCCGCCTCGGCCACTTGGCGGAGTTGTTCCGCGCAGCCGGTCTCCGAGAGGTCGAGGAGACTACGTTTGCAGCG
>CAYYRT010000188.1:0-20477 GCA_964474055.1 uncultured Acidimicrobiaceae bacterium
CGACCATGTCGTCGATCAGGCGCTGGGTCTCCGGGGCGCCGATCTCACCGACCGGGACGGGAGCGGCGACCTTGCGAAGCACCGGGTGTCCGAGACGCGCGACCTTCAGGATGGCCATGCCGATCTTCTCTCCCGCTCGGATTGTAACATAGGCCGCTCAGGCGCTCCGGAAGCCGGCCAAGGCCGCGGGTCAGCGCGGATTATCGGAATGTTCCTCGTTCTCAAGGTAGATCAAAGCATTGCGTCTTAGTCCTGAAGGCCTGGCTCGAAGGAGCGCCGTGCCTCGGAAGCGCATCCTGATGGCCTCGTCGTCCATTCGAGAGAGGGCTTCTGCTCCGGGGTGGGTGCCGCGGGGTTGCGGGTCGGTATCCGCGGTCACCGGCGCCTTCCGGTTCCAAGGACAGACGTTCTGGCAGACGTCGCAGCCGAACTGCCACCCCACCATCCCGCGATGCAGCGAGGGATCGATATCGCCCTGGTGCTCGATCGTGAGGTAGGAGATGCAGCGCCGGGCGTCCAGCAAGTAGGGTCCGACGAAGGCTCCGGTTGGGCAGGCATCGATGCAGGCCCGGCAGGAGCCGCAGCGATCGGCGAGCGGCGCGTCGTGGGCTAGCGTGGCGGTGGTCAGGAGCACGCCGATGAAGAACCACGAGCCGAGGCGCGGATGGAGCAGCATGGTGTTCTTGCCGATCCAGCCGAGTCCTGCGCGCGCGGCCAGGTCGCGTTCGAGCACCGGGCCGGTGTCCACGTAGCCGCGGCTGCGGGCCCCGGCGGCTTCGGTCAGGTGTGCCGCGAGCCGCTCGAGCCGGGGGCCGATCACGTCGTGGTAGTCGCGTCCCCACGCGTAGCGCGCCACCGGTCGCCACGAGGGATCGGCCGCCTCGCCCTGGTAGTAGTTGAGGCCCACGCAGACGATGGAGCGCGCGCCGGGCAGCACCCGCCGTGGGTCCAGCCGCTCGTCTAGGCGCCTCTTGAGGTAGTCCATGGTGCCGGCGTAGCCGGCCTCAACCCAGCGGCGGAAGCTCGCGCCGTGCTCGGGCGAGTCGGCGGGACCAACCGCGACCAGATCGAAGCCGAGCTTGACCGCGAGGGATTTCACGGACTCGGCGAGCACCGCCGCGGTGAAGGTCATGGGCCAGCTTTATTCATGCTTGGCTCGCCTCCGGGGCACCCCACCCGGCTTTCGGGCTTTGACCAAGAGGTGGCTGCGGGTCAGCGTGCGTCCGCCGGACTCGAGGAACGCGACGTACCGGAACCAGTGGCCGTCGGCCTTCCAGCGGTGCTCCAGGCCCACCGCGGCGGCGAGGCCCGCCTCGATCGAAGCGAAGCGCCGCACGTCGCACTCCACCTCGAGGGCCTCCACCCTGAACCCCCTCCCCTCGAGCACGTCGCGCATGCGCGACTCGTCGTAGGCGAACCGCGACACCTTGCCGGTCTCTCTCCACTGATCCACGTGAAGGGCGACCATGGCCAGGCACGAACCCGGTCGCAGCGCCCCGGCCGCAAGCTTGATGATGGCATCGGAGGCGCAGAGATGGGCCGTGATGAGGTCCGGCTTCCAGGTGCTATATGGCTCGCGCTCGACGTCGACCTCGTGAAACTCGATATTGGTCAGGCCGGCCTGCGAGGCCCGGCGGCGGGCCTCCTGGATCAGGGCCGGGTCGCGGTCGAGGCCGATGACCCGCTTTGCGGTCGCGGCGAGCGCCAGTGACAGACGTCCCCACCCGCAGCCGACATCGAGAACGCGGCGTCGCCCGATCGCCTCCTCGGCGAGGAGACCGAGGAAGCGCGGGCTCACTCCTGGGGCCTGCACCAAGGTTGGCATACGCAGACGAAGATCTTCACGCAGTCGGGGGTAGCGCAGCCATGGCGACAACCTTACACCATGCCGGATCGAGCGGGCGAGCTTCGACTCGGGCCGGGCGAGGTAGACTGAGCGCGTGAGGCAAGGTCCGGAGAAGCCGCTGGTCGGACAACTGCGACGAGCCTGCACCTGCGCGCTGATGTTCCTCGGAGCCGCGTGCGGTCGGGAGACGCAGTCCGTCGGGCTCGGTACGGTCATCCACCACAATCCTGAGATGAAGGCGGTCGTTCCAGCGGACGCGAAGCTGGAGAGACTCGCCGCCGGGCTGGGTCTCCTGGAAGGGCCGGTCTGGAGCCCGCGCGGGAGCCTCCTGTTCAGTGACATGAGGATCCATCTCATCTATCAGTGGAGTCCCTCCGGTGGCCTCTCGGCGTTCAGGGCGCATACAGTCTATCTCCGGGACGGACGCG
Organism: uncultured Acidimicrobiaceae bacterium; assembly: GCA_964474055.1. Lineage (GTDB taxonomy): Bacteria > Actinomycetota > Acidimicrobiia > Spongiisociales > ZC4RG35 > JAICND01. The sequence continues at coordinate 2,275 of CAYYRT010000188.1, forward strand.
GACCGCGTCCTCCCTCCGGCCCGAACGGGCTGGCCTTTGACCGGGACGGCCGCCTAACCATCTGCGAGCACGGGAACCGCCGGGTGACGCGGATCGAGCCGGATGGGAGCGTGACGGTGCTCGCGGAGCGCCACGAGGGCAAGCGTCTAAACAGCCCGAACGATCTGGTCTTTCGGTCGGACGGGCTTTTGTACTTCACCGACCCGCCCTCGGGGCTACCGGGTGGTGAGTCCGATTCCGAGCGAGATCTGCCCTACGACGGGGTGTTCTTCATCTCCCACGGAAAGCTCCGCCTGGCGAGCGACGAGCTGAGAGGCCCCAACGGACTCGCTCTGTCCCCCGACGAGAAGTACCTGTATGTCGGAAGCTCCGGCCGGGGGAAGGCCCTCGTGATGCGGTATGCGGTCAATCCCGACGGTACGCTTTCCAGGGGCGAGACGTTCTTCGATGCCGGGACCGTTGTGAAAGGCGGATATCTCGATGGCATGAAAGTCGACGTGCGGGGCAATCTATACGTAACGAGCTCCCTAGGCGTGCTCATCGTTGGCCCGACCGGTGTACATCTGGGCACCATCCAGCTGCCCAAGGCCGAGCTCACCAACGTGGCATGGGGCGATGCCGACTCTAGGGCCCTCTACATCACCGGGCACGGGGCACTGTACCGGCTTCGCCTCAACGTCGTCGGCCATCGGGTTTTCTCGCACCCTTGAGATCGGTCATCTCTTTGTCAGACGGCAGCGAAAAGACGAACAGGGACGGTCCTGCCATCACCGCCACGAACTGCTGATCGTCGATCGCATAGGACACCGGCGCGGCGTTGATGCGACCGCCGACCCGAATGTTCCAGAGCCCCGCGCCGTTGTCGGCGTCGAAGGCGTAGAACGTGTCGGCGTAACCGGCAAACACCAGGCCCCTGGAGGTGGAGAGCACGCCTCCGACTATCCGCAGCACGTCGGCTCCTCCGCGCGCCAGCTCGGTCTCCCACCGGATCTCCCCGGTCTCGGCATCGATCGCCTTGAGGCCTGTCGCGACCGGCTGATTGCCACTGGTCTGCCCCCAGCTGCCCTTGAAGAGCACGCCCTTCTCGACACGGGCCGTCTCCTCAAAGAAGAAGACACCGGCCGCGTCCACGAAAGGCACGTAGACGAGCTGCCGCCGCCTGTCGTAGGACGGCGGCCACCAGTTGGTGCCGCCGGTCACTCCGGGCCAAACCAGCCTTCCGGTGCGGGTCGGTCTGGCCTCAGGGTTGCGGATGGGACGACCGTTGGGCTCGAGGCCCGCCACCCAGGTCTGCTTCACGAAGGGCTTCGCGAACAGAAACTGGCCGGTCTCGCGATCGAGCGCGTAGAAGAAGCCGTTTCGATTCGCTTGAAGAACCGCGGCTCGCGGCTTCCCTTGCCAGGACATGTCGGCGAGCATCGGCTGCTGGACAGCGTCGTAGCCATGCTCATCCGCGGGCGTCAACTGAAAGTGCCACCGCAGACGGCCCGTTTTCGACTCCAGCGCGATGATGCTGTTGGAGAATAGACTGTCGCCTGGCTGTGCCGTTCCCTGAAGCGTCGGATCGCCGACGCCCCAGTAGACGAGGTCGAGCTTCGGGTCGTACGCTCCGGTAGTCCAAGTCGGAACCCCACCGGTCCTCCAGGAGTCTCCAGTCCACGTCTCGCTCCCGGGCTCGCCGGGAGCGGGAATCGTGTTGAACTTCCAGAGCAGCCGTCCGTCGGCCGCGGAGAAAGCGGCCACGAACCCGCGAATTCCGTACTCGCCTCCCGCGACGCCGACGAGCACCCGATCGTGAAGTGCAAGCGGCGCGCCGGTCATCGAATAGCCGTCGCGAGGCTCGGCGACCACCGTTTCCCACCTTTTTCGGCCCGTCGAGGCATCGAGCGCGATGAGACGCGCATCCAGCGTCGCCACGAACAGTGCGTCACCCAGGATGGCCACGCCACGGTTCGCCGCCGCGCAACACAACGGGAGGTTCGACGGGACAGGACGCTGGAACTGCCATACGGGCTGGCCGGTCCGAGCGTCGAGGGCGACCACCCCGTCGGGCGAGGTGGTGACGAAGACCAACCCTCCCGCGACGATGGGAGAACTTTCTAGGTACGGGTCGGCCGACCGCAGCTGGGCGACCCACGCTACGCGAAGATCGCGGACATTCTCCTTCGATATCTGCGAAAGCGTACTGTGACGGTGCCCCGCGTAGTGTCCGGCATAGGTCAACCATTCGTGCGGTCTTTCGGCCGAGGCGACGATCGCCTCGGCACGTACGTTGAGGCCGCGACGCGAAGCCGCCGGTTTCTGGTCATCTGCGGCGAGGGAGCGGATGGCGAGGTCCCGCAGGTAGGTGTGCGTCTGCCAGATTTCGCGATCCGACAGCGGCTGGGCGGCCATCGCGGTGCCCTCGCGACCCCATTTCACGGCGGAGAAGTAGGCCCAGTCGGTGGCGCTCGCCACGGCCGCGATCAGGTCGGGACCGGTCTTTCCGCGGGCGGTCTCTCCGTGGCAATCCGCACAGAGCTTGCCGAAGGAGCGGGAGCCGGACTCCGCGGAGTCGGCGTCCATAAAAGGATTCTGGATCCCGGCATGCACGTTCGGGATCGTGGCCAAGGACGCGAGATGGACGGGGCTCGCGGGCGCGAGCCACCTGAGGAGATCCCGGAGTGGGATCTCGGGGAGGGCGCCGGACGCCTTCGCCTGCACTACCCTGGCGCGCCAGACCAGCTCCGACCCAATGACCAAGGGGACGACCGCGATCGCGGCGATGGCGGCGCCGGTGAGCAGGAGAACCGTCACACGAAGTCTCAGACGCATGCCGAGAAGAGAATTCCGGTCCAAGAATGCTTCAGCGAAGGCAACCTGTCAACTGCGGCCGGTCCCCGAGAGCCGGCTCTGGGTCGGCCCTGTACAGCATCGGCGCAGTACGCTACCCCAGTTGGCGATCCGCAGGCGCCCGGGGAGAGGCATGACCATGTACGGAAGACTGGTCCTCGAGGACGGCTTCACCTGCGCCCCTCGAGCGGACGAGCCCGAACATCTTGGGGTACCTCGGGGACGGCAAGAATTGACCTGGTGATCAAAATCCCCAAGAACTACCAGGAGGATGAGCTGACAAACGACTACATCATCCGGCGCAAGGCCGTCGACTTCGCGATGCCGCTCATCACCGAGCTGCGACTCGCCCAACGATTCGTGGAGGCCCTGGCCACGAAAGGAATCGACGACTTGCACGTGAAGAGCTGGGCCGAGTACTCGTAGGCTGCGAGTTGCGTGCGGGTATCACGAAGCGGAGCGGAGCTGCGTCTTGAGGTATCGCGCGGGGAGGCCGATCAGGACGAAACGGTCGATGTGTTCCCTGACGCGGATGTCCGCGCGAGGCGACCGTGCCAAATCCAGAACGGCCGGATCATATTCGAGCCGATCGCCATGATATCCATACATGTCGCCGTTCTGATAGGCGAACCAGGTCGAAGGGAATTCAAAGGAGAGCTTCAGCTTTCCGTTCGGCAGCGCTTGGCACTTGAAGATCGGATTGAGGGCGAGCTCACCGACCGCGTGCGGCCATTCCTCGAGCGCCTCGGCGAGGGAGTCGGCGAGCCTCGAGGAATTACAAACGAAGGTGAGCCATTTGTCCCAGGTCAGCTCAGCGGGATCAGTAGGCTCGGATTCGAGCGGATTGCGCCGCGCGAGATAGTGTCGCACGAGGGCATACTCGCTGAATACCCTCGGTTTGCCGGGGGCGAGCAACTCAAGATACTCTTCGGGGCTGAGCGCCGCCTCGGCCTCGTGAGGAGAGATTCGATTTGCGACCCGCGTGAGGATCATCGGCATTCCCGGCGCGCAGCGGGCCAGTTCCGCGAGAACTTGTTCTTTGCTGCGGAGGTAGACGAACGCATCCGAGCACAGGGTGCCGGAGAAGGCGTCGTCTGCGAACGGCAGAGACGCCGTTGCGTCCGCACAGACAAAAGTTCCCTGCGGGGCGATCCAGTGCTTCTGGCCCCACACGAGATAGAAATTGAAATCCAGCCCTACGACGGCGGTCGGCCTGAGTCGGCTCGTGAGATAGTGACCGAAAGGGCCGAAGCCGCAGGCGAGATCGAGAATCGGCTTGTCCGAGGGAGGCATCAGGCGCAGGAGCGAGAGTGCGGCGAGCGTGCGCGGCAATGCGAACCGATGCCGATAGATGAGCAGAAGCGAAGGATCCGTCGCGGTCTGATCGCCGAAGAAGAACTCGAACCAGTCTTCTGCGGACAATCGGCGGCGGTTGCCGGTGAGCATCTTCCGGAGTCGACGTTCGACCGACTTGCGACCGAGGGTGGGGACGAGACCGGTGTGCCAGAGGCGCCACCCCGGAAGCCGATCGAGGAGTCCGAATCGAGGGGTGAATGCGAGGCAACGAATCAGTGCCTCGAACCCGTCGCCCTGATCCACGAGGGTAACGAGGTCCTGGACGTGAGGCCCCTGCGACTCGACTTCACCGCTCCAGAAGGAGAAAGACGCGGCGCGACCCTTGGTCAGGATCGGGACCCCGTCTACGACCGGATACCGATAGCAGCCGCATCGGAGGATTCCGTCGTTGCCATGGAAACCGCCGCCGTGCGGAGAGGTGAAAGTGAATCGGGCTCGGCAATCAGGACAGCGGAGGATTTCGAGGTCGAGGGGACTCACGCCTGGGGCCGCCGGGGGCATCAGGAGGGCGTCGCGACCGGGAAGGGGTGATGAGTGCTGCCCTCGATCTTCGTTGGCAAGCGGGTAGACCCTGTGGACGTGCGTTCGTTGGGGTGAGCGAGCGGCAGGCCGGCGGGCAAAGGGCCTGGACCAGAGTTTGCCTTCCGCCTCTGGCGCTCGAGGACCGGTTGTAGGGCGGCGCCGATGCACTTGGCGACGGCGGCGTTACCCCGCGGGGAGTAGTGGGGATCGCCGGGAAGGTAAGCCGCATCGTACCCGATCTCTATCAAGCAGGGGGTCGTGTCCAGCAGGGGGACTCCCAGGCGCTGCCGCTGACGCTGCCAGTCCGTCGTCTCGCCTCGAATCAGTCGAGGGAGCTCGGGCCGTGACGGGAAGAACACCACCAAGGGTGTGACGCCGCTTTCGGTGGCGGACTGGATGAAGGCCCGGAGGATCGCGCCGTTGAGCTGCAGCACTTCGTCGGCCGAATTATAGGAGGTCGGTGGCGTCCACCGAGGGAAATAGCTGAACAGCCACCGCTTGGTGTACGGCACGTCGGCGACGCTCCATTCCCAGTCGTGCTTGCTGTAGCCGGCGTCGAACTCGAGGAAGGGAAGGTCGGAGACCGAGCGCATCCCGAACATGTCTCGCGGGGGAATTGTCGGCACATTGAGGAGCCGCAGTGCGCCGTCGCTCCGGTAGAGGCGCGGCTTGGAGAATGGGATTCCCCAGTCGGGCCAGTTGATGAACGGGTAGACGGTGATCGTCCGGTACAGATCGTGCATGGGGAACCCGAGAATCACCACGTCCGGGTTCCAGGCCAGAACGTCCTTCTTGAACCGTAGATAGGCCTGATCCACGCCGTAGCCGCCCACCCCGAAGTTGAGGACCCGGGCATTCAGCGCCGGGTTGGTCTCCAGGACGTGGCCCCAGGAATCCTCGAAGCGGACACGTTCCGCGAACGTGTAGGAGTCGCCGACCAAGGCGACTCGAGGCCTGCGCTTTGGGCCGGCTAACTCGACCCCCTGACGCGAGGCGCGAAGACCCTCCGCGCTGGAGAGGTACAGTCCGTCGCCACCCCGCCGATTCGGGCCGACGGTCCAGCCGAGGCTGTCGTCGGGAGCGAGGTAGGAGAGATCACCGGACGCCTTCGTCACGATCTCCAGGTTGTGGCTCTTGGCCCGTTCCCAGCTTCGCGGCAGGAGGATCGTATCCCCGAAGGACACCGCGTCCGGCGTCGTACGCACGAGTACACGCAGGGCGACTTCGAGCGGGATCACGATGAGCGTGAGCGTGATCACGTTCATGGCGACCACGAGCCAGAACCGACGGTTTGCGGTGCGCCGGGTCCGCACGTATTCGCGGCCGATCCACACGGATGCGACGACCAAGAGGACGAGGCCTGCCCCGAAACCGACGACCGGCGCGGAGGGGATCGGCGCGATCAGGGGGCGCTCCCCGGTTTTTTGGAGCACGAGGGCCATGAGCAGAAGAGCGGACTCGGCGGCGTAGAGACACGCGAGCAGCATCGCGTCGGCCCACGGCGAGCGCGCGCTTTCGAAAGACCGCGCGGGAGCGCCGGCCGCCGGGTGTTCACGCATCGGTCGACCTGCTCGAGAAGCGCGCCCGCACCGCGCTCCACAGCTCGCCGCCGTCCCAGTACGCATGGCGAGCGGCCAGACGCAGGCACCGAAGCTTCTCCCCGAGGGCGATCGGGGAGCGGATCACCACCGCGATGAAGTCGCGGTGAAGGCGCCAGTAATGGGAGTTCAGGTTTGGGCTAGCGAGCGGATCAATGAACTGGCGGAGCTCGGCTTGCGACAGGAAACGAGACGCGGATGTCTTCGTCAGGCGCCGGTAGAAGAGCGCATTGTTTAGTAGCCAGAAATGACCGTGCAGGGCGAGCTCCGCCATGAGCACTACGTCGCTACCCGGGTAACTTCCTTCGAGTCGAGTGCGCGTCAACACGTCGAGCCGGATCAGCCCCATCTGGGCATTGTTGAGGCCCAGGCTGCGGCGGACGTGGCCATATCGGTCGCTGGGCCGGTTGTCGAGCACGGAAAAGTCGCCGTCATAAGACTTGAGCGTGACGTCAAAGTCGTCGACCAAGGTGGTCCGACTGTAGCATAGGACGACCTCGGGGCGCCGGAGGAGCACATCATAGCACTCGGATAGCAGCGTGGAAGCGCAATAGTCATTCGCCGAGGCCCACTTGAAGAAGCGGCCGCGGGCCTGCGCGACCACGAAGTTCCAGTTGCGAGACGCCCCGAGGTTTGTGCGCTGGCGGAAGTATCGGACGCGCGAGTCGTGGCGGCGAAACGTCTCACAGATCCGCTTGGTATCGTCCGTCGATGCGTTGTCGGAGATGATCAGTTCCGTATCCGTGAACGTCTGATTCAACAGCGAGTCGATGGCTCTGGTCAGGTATCGGGCCCCGTTGTAGACGGGTAGCCCAATGCTGATGAGTGGTGTCCGGGCCCCCGCCGCCGGGATGATCGAGCTAGGAGCCGTTTCAGATGAAGTCATGGGTCCGTGTCCGGTCACAGACGTCCCAGTGCTTCGCGCGGGCCGGACACGGCCAAGTGGCTGACCCCGGGACAAGATACTACATTAGCCATTACTTAGGAAGAAGGGGCTGCTCGCGGGTGCGCTTCATCAAGGCGGACGCCGATCGCATGAGGCCGTCGAGAAGCCAGGACTCCGCCCCCCGCGGTCTGCCGGACAGCAGCCAGAGCAGTGCCAGTACTGCCGTGTAGATAAGCATACCGGCCGGGATTGCCAGCACGAATTGCGAGAATCCGCCAGCCGCGTTCGCATTGGCGGTCATCTCCCGGAGCAGGCTGGTGACCCCAAGCGCCATGACGAGAGCGGCCAGCATCGGTCGCCAGAGTCCGGCAAGATAACGCGACATGGATACCTGAAGGACACGACACAGCAGAAAGCACGAGATGAGCAGGCCAAGACAAGAAGCGCCCAGCTCGGCATAGGCGATGCCGAGGATACCGAAGGGTCGCGACAGGATCATCATTAGGGGAATCAGCGCGAGGAAGTAGGGTGCCACGACTAGGAGGGAGTTACGCGTCTGGCCGAGAGCCAACCACACGGAATGGTTGTTCGACATCAACGCATGGGTCGCTCCGGTGAACGCGAGAACCTGGATGAACATGGCGGCCTCGGCCCATTTGTCTCCGAGTAGAGTTCGCACCAATGGCTCGGCTATCACCGCGATGCCGACACTGCTCGGGAGCACTACAGCCTGGATCATGCCGATCACATCCAGATAGCTTTGTCTCAAGGCGGCGACGTCGTGCGTGAGGCGCGCATAGCCGGGAAACACGGCCCGGTTGACGGGCGCGATAAGCTCCGTGGTCGGTAAGAATGCTATCTCACTTCCCACGATATACAGCCCGAGCGCGGAAGGACCGTGCAATCGACCGACCACGAAATGCGAGAGACGGGTAGCCCCGAAGGTGCCGAGACTGTTCAGGAAGATCCAGCTTGAGAAGGAGAAAAGTTCTCGATGCGCGGTCAAGGCGAAGCGGGGCCGATACGGCTGCATGGTATAGCTCAGAAGAAGGCCGGTGAGCCGAGAGGCGACCGCCCCGGCGATCAGAGCCCAGTAGCTCTGAAGAGCGAGGGCAAGTGACATCGTGACGACGAAGCCCGCGACCTTCTTGGTGGTAAGGAACGAGAACTCTTTGGAGAAGTTCATGGCGCGACGGAAATCGACGACGCCGACGTTCTCGAAGCTCTGGAGGAACGTGCTTCCGGCCAGCACGAAGACGATCAGCTGCAGGCGTGGCTCGTTGTAGAAGAGCGAGGCTGGATGCGCCAGCGCGGCCATCGCGAGAGCGCAGACGGTTCCGAACATGACCCCGAGCGTCCAGGTCGTGTCGTAGTGGGACCGGGTTGGGTGCTCCTTCTGGATCAAGGCGAGCTCGAAGCTGAACGCGCCGGCGAGCTCCACGAAGGCGATCACGGACATCGCCATCGCAACGAGCCCGAAGTCGGCCGGTACGAGAAGCCGAGCGAGCACGAGGACGCTGACAATGCCCAGTGAGCGCTCGGCGACCTTGAAGAGCAGCATCCAGGCTGCCCCCGTCGCGATGCCGGGCTTCATGGAAGCCCCGCGCGTTGGCCGCGTCGAACATGGAACTGACAGGTAATTCGCGGTACTTGCAGACGTCAACTCCTCGGACTCTGAGTGAATGAATGAGATGATCTCGCTTGGCGCGCGCCCTTCCGCAGTGGACGGAGTGCGCGGGGCGTGTGTTTTACACCGGTGTCAGGTCGATCGCAGAATGCGCGTGACCGGCACGCGCGCAAGCCCAAAACTCGTCCGCGAGCGCCCGGAGGATCGGGGTTCGGTCGGGCAACACGTGTGAATCGATCCGCCGGATCGGGATCAGCTCGGCGAGCGTACCCGCGAGACACATCTCGTCGGCGACGTAAAGCTCGGTGCGATCCAGCGGTCGGCGCTGGAAGGGAATAGCGAGGCCGACGCTGAGCTTCTCGAGGGTGTCGACCGTAATGCTCTCGAGGCAGCCCTCCGATGACGGAGGCGTCAGGACGATGCCGTCGCGGACCACCAGCACACAGGAGCCGGAGGCCTCGGCCACGCGGCCCCAGGAGTTGAGCAGGATCATGTCGGCGAGGCCTTGACGGCGGGCCTCGATCCGCGCGAGGCGTCCGATCTGATAGTTTGCGGCAGACTTGATCCGGGCGGGGAGCGCGGCGTCGCCCGGTCGCTGCCATGTGCTGACCCCGACGTCGATGGGCGTGGGCCGGTCCTTCTCCTGATGGTAGCCGGTGATCACCAGGTCGGTCACGGTGCCTTCCCCCCAGTGTCCCTCGACCGCGAGCAGCGTGGCACGGAGCCAGAGGTCCTTCTCGGGCGAGAGGAGTCGCTTCGTGAGGCTCGCGCACGCTTCGCGGAAACCCTCGTACTCCATCGAGAACGGCAGATGGAGCAGCTGGGCCGACCGGCGCAGGCGATCGTAGTGCCGGCGGAGCGCGAGCAGCGAGAATTCCCGGCTGTCGTGGCTCCAGTAGCCCTTGATCCCCTCGAAGACGCTCACGCCCCGGATGAGCGCCTCGCTCGTGACGTGGATCGTCGCGTCGTCCCACAGCGTGATCTGCCCGTTCATGAATACATATGGTGGACGCTGCAACTTGACCATCAGGCGCTCGCTCCTCTTGGGTCGGGGGTATGGGGCGTGGGTTTCAAGGGTGAGCTACCAGCACTTCCAGGGTGCCTTGCCGCTGTTCCACAACTCCTCGAGAACGTGCTTGTCTCGCAAGGTATCCATCGGCATCCAGAACTCCGCGTGCCGGTAGGCGGCGAGCTCCCCCTCCTCTGCGAGGAGTCGGAGGGGTCGGTGCTCCCACACCGTGTCGTCCCCTTCGATGTAGTCGACCACGCTCGGCTCCAGGACGAAGAAGCCGCCGTTGATCCAGGCGCCGTCGCCCTTCGGCTTCTCGTGGAAGCTGGTGACCAGGTTCTGGTCAGCGCTGAGGGCGAAGGCCCCGAAGCGGCCCTCGGGTTGCACCGCGGTCATGGTGGCCTTCTTGCCGTGTTGCCGGTGAAATGAGATCGCCGCCGTGATGTCGATGTCGGCGACACCATCCCCGTAGGTCATGCAGAAGGTCTGATTGTCCATATAGGGCATGGCCCGTTTCACACGTCCGCCGGTCATCTGGCGGTCTCCCGTATCCACGACGGTAACGCACCACGGCTCGATCCCGTTCCGGTGGATCGTTGTTTGTCGCGACCGGAGATCGAAAGTTACGTCCGCGTGATGCAGCGCGTAGGAGGCGAACCATTCCGTGATCATGTAACCCTTGTAGCCGGAGCAGATCACGAAGTCGTTCAGACCATGCGCGGAGTAGATCTTCATGATGTGCCACAGAATCGGCATGGCGCCGATCTCGACCATCGGCTTGGGGCGGATCGCCGTCTCCTCGCTGATCCGTGTTCCAAAACCCCCGGCGAGAATCATAACCTTCATCGTGTCTCCTTCGAGTCAAGCAGCGGTCGGTGTCCGAGGTCGCGGTCGCTTCCCATGATCAGAAGATCGTGTAGATGAACGGTGCGATCGCGGAGCCTTGTCCGAACACGATGAGACCTCCCAGCACTAGGAGCATGAGGATTATGGGGGCGAGCCAGAATTTCTTGCGATCCTTCATGAATCCCCAGAGATCGCCGATCAGATCGATCATCAGTATGGCCTTTCCATGCTTTGGGGCGTGCGTTGACGGGAAGGTCGGCGGCACGATCGCGAATCGGAGGTGCGCAGCGCGAGCGGATCGTAGCCGAGTAGACGCCGAATCCATCCGGTTGGGGTCAGGACTGCGTAGAAGGCGAACCCGAGGATCAGCCGCGCGTTGAACGCGCCGAGCTTGTCGGCGCCCATCATCCAACCTCGTTGAACGGGCCGGAGAAGGCGCGGGTACAGCAGGGCCGGGCCGATCAGGGCGACCGCGAGGACGAAGGGCCAGATGGGGGTCGGAAACCCGAAGAGCCAGGGAAGCAGGAGGCCGAACACGAGGGCGAAAGCAGACCCGGTGGAGAGTCCGAAGGTCCGCAGGTCGCGGTTGGAAGCCTTGCCCTTTGAATCCATGTGGAGACTAGTCAAGCTCGAACTCACTCTTCCAGCCGTCGTCCTTGGGGCGGGCCGGCTGATCGGCCTTCGCGAGGAGCTGGTTCTCTAGGACTAGGTAATCCATCTCGGTCCGCATGAAGCAGCGATAGGCGTCCTCGGGCGAACACACGATCGGTTCGCCGCGGACGTTGAACGAGGTGTTCACGAGAACGGCACAGCCGGTCAACGTCTCGAACTCCTTCAGTAGGCGATGATAGCGGGGGTTCGTCTCCGGATGAACGGTTTGAAGGCGGGCCGAGTAGTCGACGTGGGTGATCGACGGCAGGGTGGATCGGACGATGTTCAGCTTGTCGATTCCGAAGAGCGTGTCCTGCTCGGGGGTCATCGGGATCCTGAGCTCCTTGCGAATCGGGGCGACCATGAGCATGTACGGGCTGTCTCCGTCGTACTCGAAGTAGTCACCGACGCGCTCAGCGAGGACGGATGGCGCAAAGGGTCTGAACGACTCGCGGTACTTGATCTTGAGGTTCATCACCGACTGCATCGTCTTGCTTCGGGCGTCGCCGATGATCGAGCGCGCTCCGAGGGCGCGGGGGCCGAACTCCATGCGCCCCTGAAACCAGCCGACCACCTTCTCGTCGGCGAGGATGCGGGCCACCGTCGGGAAGAGGTCGTCATCGGGGAGGGTGACGTACACGGCCTTCACCGAATCGAGATAGCGGCGCACCTCGGAGTTGCCGTAGCGGGGGCCCAGATACGCGCCCTGCATCGCATCCAGGGGGCTGCTCGGCGTCCTCGGGTTGTCCAGGTACTCGTGCCAGGCGGAGAACGCGGCCCCGACCGCCCCACCTGCGTCGCCTGCGGCCGGCTGTACCCAGATCGATTCGAAAGGACCTTCTCTAAGCAGGCGCCCGTTGGCGACGCAGTTCAAGGCGACGCCGCCGGCCATGCACAGGTTCGGGAGCCCGGTCTCCTGGTGGACGGTCGCCCCAAGTCGTAGGACGATCTCCTCGAGCACACTCTGGATGGATGCCGCGAGGTCCATGTGGAACTGGGTCAACCTGGACTCCGGGCTCCGAGGCGCCGCACCGAACAGCTCGTGGAACGCCGAGTTGGTCATGGTCAGGCCGGTGGCGAAGTCGAAGTAGCGCATATTCATCCGAAAGGAGCCGTCGGGTTTGACGTGGATCAGCTCGCGAAGGATGACATCCACGTACTTCGGTTCCCCGTACGGTGCGAGTCCCATGAGCTTGTACTCGCCGGAGTTGACCTTGAAGCCGGTATAGTAGGTAAAGGCGGAGTACAATAGGCCGAGCGAATGCGGGAAGTCGATCTCCCACTGCGGAGTCAACCGGTGGCCAGAACCGGTCCAGACCGTGGTAGTTGCCCATTCGCCGACTCCGTCCATGCAGAGGATCGCGGCCGATTCGAATGGACTGGGAAAGAACGCGGAGGCGGCGTGAGACTGGTGGTGCTCCGTGAAGAGGAGGCGCGGACGCACCTTGGAGGATGCGTGTTTCTCAAGCTCGTCGCGGAGCAGCTTTTTGAGGTAGAGCTTGTCCTTCAACCATACGGGCATGGCGGCGACGAAGGACCGGATACCCCGAGGCGCGTAGGCGAGGTAGGTCTCGAGCAGCCGCTCGAACTTGATGAGAGGCTTGTCGTAGAATGCGACGAGATCGATCGAGTCTAGTGAGACGCCTCCCTCACGTAGGCAATAGCGTAGGGCTTCGTGCGGAAAGCGCGCGTCCTGCCGTTTTCTCGTGAATCGCTCTTCCTGGGCCGCGGCGATCAGCTGCCCATCGCGAACGAGTGCCGCGGCGCTGTCATGATAGTACGCGGAGATGCCGATGATGGACGTCATCGAGCGTTTACCCGGCGGTCGCCTGCAGGCCCTCATCGCGCGTCGAGGTGCCGGGGCGGGGCTTCAAGGTGGAACTCGCGGCGCTTTCTTGCCACGCCCCGGGCCTGGCGGCGGTCCAGCGCAGCGTGGGATCCAACAGCCCTCGGTCAAGGAGGTACCTGATCTGGGCGAGTCGGATGTACCGGCGGCCCTGGAAGTCGGCGAGCGTGACAGCGGCCTCTTGCAGGGCCGCGTAGAGGTCCTTGGCGCCGAAGGATGCGTTCCACCGAGGTTTGAGGTCGGGGAACGTCCGCGAGAGCTTGCCGAAGTCGACGCGGTAGCTGCGCGGGTCGGGACCTGCGCCCGCCGCGTACTCCACCGAGCATCCAGGCACCGTGGCCCGGGCGATCTCAGCGAGCTCGCGTACCTGATAGTTCTCCCCGCTGTCTCCCACATTGAACGCCTGGTTATGGATGGCGGCTCGCGGAGCGACCAGAGCCGTCTCGAACACCCGACTGATGTCGTGGACGTGGACGATGGGGCGCCAGGGAGTGCCGTCGCTCATGATGCGGATTCGGCCGGTCGTGTGCGCCCAGCACACCAGGTTGTTCAGCACGACGTCGGCGCGCAGCCGGGGCGACAGGCCGTACGCCGTCGCGTTCCGCATGAACACTGGGCTGAAGGAGGTGTCGGCCAGCTTGGACACGTCCTCCTCGGTCCGCACCTTCGAGATAGCGTACGGTGTCAATGGTCGGAGGGGGGCGGTTTCGGTCAGAAGATCGTCTTCGCCGGCCGCTCCGTACATGCTGCAGGAGGAGGCATACAGAAAGCGCTGGACGCCGGCCTCGCGGGCCATGCGCGCGAGCTGGACGGAGGCCTTGTGGTTGATCTCGTGGGTCAACTCGGGGTGGAGGTCGCCCAAGGGGTCGTTGCAGAGCGCAGCCAGGTGAGCGACTGCGTCAAACCCCTGTAGGTCGGAGACGCACACATCGCGGAGGTCCTTCCGGAGGGCTGGGACCTGCGGACAGTCCTCCATGTCTAGAGAGCAGTCTGCGAAGAAAAAACTGTCCAGACCCACGACCTCGTGTCCGGCGGCCTGCAGCACCGGAACCATGACGGATCCAATATAGCCGTTGTGACCCGTGACTAGAACTCGCATGCTTCACGTCTCCTTTTGGCTCGCTGCATCGAGTTGAGGGCGGGCGCAGGATCCCGCGGAAGGATTATCCCCATGGCGAACAAGAGAGGTAGCAAACGAGGTGCCAGGGACCTTCAGGGTCCGGTCTCGTAAGGTATTGATTTAACGTCTCGTTGGGGCGCAGCGAGAGAGGATTTTCTTCGCTTCATTGGGCAAGGTGTTTCCGCACGCGCCGGAAATTGCGCCGTCAGAACGGCTTGGCGTTTCGCACAAACCTCTGCTTGTGGCTAAGTAGGCTTCCTGCTGATGCTCCACAAACTGTGCAATCGATGCGCGCCTAGCCGGTGATCGTCACGTTCTGGGTCAACAAAGAAGAGGTCCCGATGGCAGCGGGCTGTAGCTGGTGAGTGGCTCTCGCCGACAAATTGGCCTTTGTGCTAGGCTGCGAAAAATGAACAGCCCTCGACGCCCGGACCTGATATTCCGGCCAGTACACCGAGTCGCCGTATTCACCAGCGCTGAGCTTTGGCGATCCTGGAGGGTGTTGTGACGGATCTGGAGGTACCCGCGCCTGGCAAGCCCTCCTGTCGTCTGTGCCAGGCTCCGCTCACCCACACGTTCGTCAATCTTGGCATGTCGCCTCTGGCGAATCGCTACCTGATGCCCGCCCAAGTCAACGAGATGGAGCCCTTCTACCCTTTACATGCTTGGGTGTGTGATCAGTGCCTCCTGGTCCAGCTGGAGGAGTTCGAGTCCCCGGCGAGCATCTTCACGGACTACGCCTACTTCGCCTCCTACTCCGATACCTGGGTGGAGCATGCCCGCTTGTACGTGAACATGGTCATCGACCGCTTCCGCCTCACCGGGACGAGCCAGGTCGTGGAGATCGCCAGCAACGATGGTTACCTTCTCCGACACGTCATGGCGAAGGGCATTCCGGTGCTCGGTATCGAACCTGCCGTCAATGTCGCTGCCGAGGCCATCAGCAAGGGAATTCCGACTCTCATGGAGTTCTTCGGCGAGGCTATGGCCCGTAAACTCGTGACCGCAGGAACCCAGGCCGACCTACTGGTGGGGAACAACGTGCTGGCCCACGTGCCTGCCCTGAACGATTTCATCCGAGGCCTAGCGGTTCTGCTGCGGCGGGGTGGCGTCATCACCATGGAGTTCCCTCATCTGCTCCGTCTAATCGAGGGCAGCGAGTTCGATACGATCTATCACGAGCACTTCTCCTATTTCTCGCTGATTAGCGTCGAGCGGGCCTTCGAACGTCACGGACTCAGGATCTTCGACGTCGAGGAGCTCTCTACTCATGGTGGCTCGCTCCGAATCTACGCGACTCACGCCACTGATCACATCGGACGCGTCAGCGACCGGATAGAGGGATTGAGGGGACGGGAGGAGGCGGCCGGCCTCGACAGGCTCGATCTCTATTTGCGGTTCGGCGACCGGGCCCAGGAGACGAAGCGGCGGCTGTTGGAGTTTCTGATCGACGTCAAGCGGGCCGGCCAAACCGTAGCCGGGTACGGGGCGCCTGCCAAGGGCAACACACTGCTCAATTACTGCGGGATTCGAGGTGATTTCCTCGAGTACACCGTGGATCGTAGTCCCCACAAGCAGGGACGATTCCTTCCTGGTACCCACCTGCCGATCCACCATCCCGACCGGATCCGGGAGACGAAGCCCGACTACCTGCTGATCCTGCCATGGAACCTCAAGGAAGAGGTTATGGAGCAGATGGCATTCATCCGCACGTGGGGTGGGCGTTTCGTGGTGCCGGTCCCGGAAGTCACGATCTACCCGTGATCTTCAGCGAGACACCGCTGAAAGGCGCGTTCCTGGTGGAGCTCGAGCGGCGCGAGGATTCGCGCGGCTTCTTCGCCCGGACGTGGTGCGAGCAGGAGGCAGCGACGCTTGGACTGAATCCCCACATAGCCCAGTGCAACATTTCGGTCACCCGCCGGAAGGGCGCGGTGCGCGGGATGCATTTCCAGCTGCCTCCCCATCGGGAGGCGCGGCTCGTCCGCTGCTCGAAGGGCTCCATCCACGATACGATCATCGACCTCCGAGCGGATTCGCCGAGTTTCATGCAACACTGGAGCGCGGTCCTGTCCGGGGAGAGCTACCGAGCGCTCTACGTGCCCGAGGGCTTCGCCCACGGCTTTCAGACGCTCGAGGACGACACCGAGGTTCTCTACCATATGTCGGTCGCCTACGTTCCGGAGGCGAACGTGGGAATCCGTTGGAACGATTCGGCCTTCGGTATCTCCTGGCCGCTCCCGGTCACGGACATGTCCGAGCGGGATCGCTCGTTCGCGGATTTCCACCCGCCCGGACCATTCCGTTCACGGTGACCGAGCGGTCGCTCGCGCGGGAGGGCATCGAAGCGGCCGCCGGAGAGGCCATGCACGGTCTGGCCGCCGAGCTCTATCCGATCTGCCGGAGCATCACCGGCAACGGTGTCCGGGAAACCCTCCACCGGTTGCAGGCCTGGATCCCGCTCGCGGTCCACGAGGTCCCGAGCGGAACCCGCGTCTTCGACTGGACGGTGCCCCGGGAGTGGAACATCACCGACGCCTACGTGAAGAACTCGTGCGGGGAGCGGGTCATCGACTTCCGGAAGAGCAATCTCCACGTGCTGGGCTACAGCGTGCCGGTCCACGCCAGGATGCCTCTTGCCGAGCTCCGGCCGCACCTGACCAGCCTCCCGGACCAGCCCGACGCGATTCCGTACCGGACGTCGTACTACCACGAGACATGGGGCTTCTGCCTGGCCCACGAGCAGCTCGCGAGCCTGCCCGAGGGGGAGTACGAGGTGAGGATCGATTCCTCTCTCACCGACGGCGGCCTGACCTACGGCGAGTGCTATCTCGAGGGAGACTCGCGGAACGAGGTCTTGATTTCGGCCCACATCTGTCACCCGTCGCTGGGCAACGACAACCTCTCGGGCATCGCAGTGGCTACCTTTCTCATCCGGCATCTGGTGAACGTATCCCGTCGTTACTCGTATCGTGTCCTGTTCATCCCAGGTACGATCGGGTCAATCGCTTGGCTGGCCCTGAACGAGGCGCATCTTCCGCGCATCAGACACGGGCTGGTGCTGGCGAACCTGGGGGACGCCGGCCATCTGACGTATAAGAAGAGCCGGCGCGCGAGCGCAGAGGTGGATCGAGCCGTTCTCAACGTGCTCCGGCTCTCCGGCAAGGAGCACGGCGTTCGGGAGTTCACGCCCTATGGGTACGACGAGCGCCAGTTCTGCTCGCCGGGCATCAATCTCCCCGTCGGCTGCCTATCGAGGACTCCGCACGGCGAGTTTCCCGAGTACCATACGTCCAAGGACGATCTCACTTTCCTCCAGCCAGACTCCCTTGTCGACTCGCTGGCCTGCTGTTTGAGCACGATACGAGTGTTGGAAGGAAACCGGGTCTACGTGAACCAGAGTCCAAAAGGTGAGCCGCAGCTCGGTCGCCGAGGGCTCTACCGAGGCTTCGGCGGGTCAATGGACGCCCGGGCTCGGGAGATGGCCCTGTTGTGGGTGCTGAGTCTGTCAGACGGCGAACACTCCTTGCTGGATATCTCGGACCGTTCAGCAATCCCGTTTGATATGGTCAGGCAGGCGGCCACGGCTCTACTCGACCACGGGTTGCTCAAGGAGTAGAGACGGGAGGCTCGAGACCACGGCCTTCGGGGGCTGGACCCACCCCGCGGTGCCGCGTGTCCTACTCAGCCTTGAAGTACTTCGCCTCGGGGTGGTGGAAGACCAGCGCGGAGACCGACGCCTCCGGGTCCATCATGTACCCCTCGGTGAGGACGAGGCCCACCTGCTCGGGGCGGAGCAGGTCGAACAGGATGCGCTGGTCGGCGAGATCCGGGCAGGCCGGATAGCCGAACGATACGCGGATGCCGCGGTAGTGCGCCTTGAGCTTGTCCGCGAGCGGCAGGCCGGGCGCAT
>CAYYRT010000189.1:0-23020 GCA_964474055.1 uncultured Acidimicrobiaceae bacterium
GTTTCTGGAACGACGAGGAGCCATGTGGATCGGCCGGCACGATCAGGTGATGTCCCTGGATCGCGAGTTCGCCGACGCCGGACCCTCGGCCCAGCGCCTCGGCCCGGCCGCAGCCATGGGCCTGATACCGGTTCTTCGATCGGACCAACTGGGCGGCGCCGTCTTCGTGCCCGATGCTCTCGATCTCGATGTGGCTGCGATCCACCAGTCGTTTGTTCGCGGGATGCGACGATCGGGTGCGTCCATCGTCACCTCGGCTCGCGTCACCTCTCTCACCGCGACCCGAACTGGCTGGAGTGTGAACACGCCCGACCGGAGCACGGTCGCCGACGTTGTGGTTGATGCCGCCGGGGCCTGGGGCGATGTTGTCGCCGCCCTCGGCGGGGTAGGCCCGATTGGCTTGGAACCCAAGCGACGAACCGCGTTCATGGTTCCAGGGGACAAGTCGTATGCCGCGTGGCCATTGGTTGCCGACGTCGACAACGGGTTCTACTTCAGACCCGACGGCACCCAGATCCTCTGTTCCCTGGCTGATGAGACCCCGACTCCGCCCGTTGATGCCAAACCGGATCAACTCGACGTGGCCCTTGCCATCGAGCGGATCAACACAGCAACCACTCTCGGCATCACGACTGTCCGATCCGCCTGGGCCGGGCTCCGCACCTTTGTCTCCGATCGGGCCATGGTGATCGGATTCGATGCCGATCACCCCGGCTTCTTCTGGCTGGTTGGCCAGGGAGGAACGGGCATACAGACGGCCCCTGCGGCCGGGGAGTTGACCGCCTCGCTGGTCACCACCGGTGAGGCGCCGCCAGAGCTTCTCGCGGTCGGTCTCGACCTCGAAGCACTCTCGCCGGCTCGATTCAAACGGCCCGGTATCGCCTGAGAACCTCCGCCACCTCGTCAACCGGGAGGGCATGCGCGGTGCGATTCCGATACCCGGTCATGGTCTCGGCGGCCAACATTGCGTTCAGGATTGCCTCTTCAGTGGCGTCGGCGACGGCTGCGAAGAACCGGTCGAGCGACTCGTGGGGCAACATGCGCAACTCCCGGTGGCTATCGACTTGCGCCGGCAGGTGATTGCCGGTGGCGAAGGCAATGAACAGGTCGCCGGAACCGTTATGTCCCACACCACCTGCGCGGGCCAATCCGACCGTCGCCCGACGGGCGAGGCGACTGCACTGCACAGGAATGAGCGGGGCATCCGTGGCGATCACGACGATGATCGAGCCGTCCCTCTCCTGGTCGGGCCAAGGGGCCGGAACCCGGTCATAGCCGATATGACGGCCGAGGGGGATGCCATCGATCCGAAGATCGAGCCGCGACCCGTAGTTGGCCTGGACCAGGACGCCGACCGTATATGTGTGCATGGCCAGGTCGACCACCCGCGAGGAGGTGCCAATGCCGCCTTTGAACTCGTGGCAGATCATGCCGGTACCGCCGCCGACATTTCCCTCGGCCATGGGTCCTGGCCTGGCAACGTCGACCGCGGCGAGGGCGTCGGCCTCCACCAAGGGGAAGGAAGCAGCGTCTGACAGCCACCCGTCATAGGTTTCGGCCACGACGGGCAGGATGAAACCTTCCTGCTCGCGGTTTTGGAAGGCGTACTTGACCAGCGAGTCACGCACCAGACCGACCTGGTGGGTGTTGGTGATTCCAATCGGAGAGCCGAGCATCCCGCTCTCGTCGATCCAGGGAAGTCCGGTCATCTCGCCGTTGCCATTGAAGGAGTGCCACCCACAGAAGGCGTAGTCGTCCCAGATCGTGTTGTCGCGGGGAACCACCATCGTCACCCCGGTCCGCACGACCGCTGGCAGATCACGGATGACGGTGACCTGGCCGACTAGGACCCCCGGAACATCAGTGATCGCATTGTTGGCGCCCGCGGGAAGCCGTCCGATCGCAACACCCAGATCGCGCAGCCTTGTCACTCGCTCAGGCTAGGTGGGATACTGATGCCCGCATGAGCGATGGCAGGCAACTTCCAGTCGATGACGGCCGCGTCGGTCGAGGAACTCTGATCGCGGCCATCGTCCTGGTCTTGGTGGTCGTCGCGGCGATCTGGTACGCCAATTCCGGCAATCAGGACCCGGACGGCGGTGTGACCGTCACCATCGGCTCCGACGACCCGGGAACCGAGACCACCATTCCCTAGAGACTTGGAGACTCGGGAGACTTAGAGACTTAGAGACTCGGGAGACTTGGAGACTGGAGACTTGGAGACGAATCTTGGTCTTCGTCTCTGAATCTCTCTTTGTCTCTGAATCTCTCTGTCTCTCCAATCAACTCGGACAGGGTGGAGGCGGACCACGACTGAAGGCCAAAAAACCGAGCATCAACTGGTGACCACAACGGATCACCGAGATGCCGACGTACGAATACTCCCATGCTTCAGCATTGGGACCCTGCGGGGGCCCGCCTGGTGGGTAACTCGGCACAAAGCCAAAACCTTTGAGCACCTCGTAGTTGTCGGCCACCAGCCATCGGAAAGCTTCCGAATTCCCGAAGCTGTTGTGGGACTCGCCAGGAAGGGCGAGGTCGATTACGTAGCCGGTGTGGTGTTTGGAGTATCCCGGGGGGGCTGACCAAGCCAGGCGAGCTTCGAAGGCCCTCATGGTCGAACCACCGGCTCCGGACACGAACACCCCGGCCTGAGCAGAGACGCTTCGATAGCCCGACACAAGCCGGATCGAGTATCCGTGGTTGGCGGCCCCAAATTGCAGCGCCTCCCAGGCGATCGCCACCGGAAGCTGAAGCAGTTCTCCATCAACCTCAACCAGCGGTTGAATTGGAACCGGGCGCTGAACATATCCGCGGGCCTCGGCCACGGCCCGGATCTGGGCATCGAGTTCTTCGTCGCCGGTGATCGGGACGAGTGCACCGGGTGGAGAGAGGTTGGCCAAGGGGGCCAGGTCGGTGAGACGGACGAACTCATCATCGGTGTAGTCGGGCAGGCGGCCTTCGGCCGCCAGGGCGTCGACAGGCAGGAATACGAGGAACAGGATTCCGACAACAACACAACGGCGCATGATGGGTGTTGGTCAATGTGTTACCACAACCCTGGCCGAAGTCCCGGCGGGGTCGGCCACGATCGCAAGAAGCCGGTTGCTGCAGTTGACACTCTGCCGTCTACCTTTGTATGTTTACTGAACTTTCATGGAGTGGCGATGACCGAGTCCACCAAACACCACAAGGCGACGAAACATGACTCGCGCCGAACCAACCTCGGAAACACCCTCGATCTCGTCTCGATCCACGGTTCCACCAGCCGGGCCGAAATCGCCCGGTTGACCGGTCTTACGAGGGCAGCCGTCTCCAGCCTCATCGGCGAACTCATCGACCAAGGCCTGGTTCGAGAGCTTGGTCAAGGCACCTCGGCCGGCGGCAAACCCCCCACGATGGTCGCCCTCAACGAGCGCGGCCGCGACATCATCGCCCTCGACCTGGGCCGCCGACCATTTCAAGCCGCCCTTGTCGACCTCAGCGGACACATCCGCGATCGGGTAGACGCCCCGACACCCGACCTGACCCAGAATGACGCCCTCGAGGCGACGTTGACGCTTATCTCCGAGTTGCTGGCTATGGCCCAGGCTCCGGTTCTCGGTATTGGTATCGGTACCCCGGGGGTGGTCGACGAAACGGGCTTCGTAGTCGAAGCCGCCAACCTCGGCTGGCATCACCTCGAGCTCGGATCGGCAGTGCGCAACGCGTTTTCCCTTCCCGTGTCGATAGCCAACGATGCGCAACTCGCGGCATTGGCCGAGGCACGGCGTCACGCCGGACGCGACAACGTCCTCGTGGTGAAACTCGGAAGAGGCGTCGGGGCCGGGGTCGTCCTCGGCGCGCGGCTACACCGCGGGGAGAACTCAGCAGCGGGAGAGATCGGCCATGTAAGGGTGGTGGCAGACGGACTGCCCTGCTCGTGTGGGAACTATGGGTGCCTGGAAACCGTGGCCAGCGTCCCCGCCATCCTCCGCAGCGTCGGAGCCGACCCCGACCACCATCCCTGGGACGCCATCGCCCTGGCCGCCACGGCCGGGGAGGAGCCGCTGCGTCGGGCTCTCAACCAGGCAGGGCGCTATCTGGGCTCGGTGCTCGCTCACGCCGTCGCTCTGCTCGACATCAACCACATCGTGATCGCCCCCGAGATCCGCAATTGTGGCGACCAACTGGTCGACGAGATCCGCTCCGAGCTGGCTTCCCGGGTGCTGCCGGCCACCGCCGGCCTGATCGAGGTCGAACTCTCGCCCCTGGGCAGCGACCTCGTCCTCGCCGGCGCTGCCACGGCAGTCTTGACCGATCGCCTCGGAGTTCTCTTGCGATGAGCAGCCCCCTGACCACCATTGGAATCGATATCGGGGGAACCTCCACCCAGGCCGTCCTGCGGGCAGCCGATGGTCAGGTCATCCAGTCCAGTCGGGCAGCCACCTCCGTCCCAGGCGGCGAGGCGGTACTCGCGGCAGTCTTCGAGCTGTTGCGCCAATTCGACCTCGGTCATGTCACTGGGATAGGAATTGGCATCCCCGGCCAGGTCGACTCGGCCACCGGCACGGTGCGATTGGCCGTCAACCTCGGCATCGATGAAAACCCATTTCCTCTCGGCGAACGTATCTCCCACATGAGCGCCCGACCCGTTCTGGTGGAAAACGACGTGCGAGCTGCGGCGGTGGGTGTCTACGAGACCGTCCGGGCCGCCGGGGAGGCGGTCACCGACCTTGCGCTCATTAGCCTGGGGACCGGAATCTCCGCGGGGGTCGTGATCGAAGGGAACCTGAGGCGAGGCTCGACCGGCATGGCCGGCGAAATCGGGCATGTCGTCGTCGAGACTGATGGTCTCCTTTGCCGTTGCGGTCAAAGGGGTTGCCTGGAGACAGTGGCGGCAGGCCCTGCAATTGCTGCGGTTTGGCCCCAAGCAGCGGATGGGCGAGCGGCCTCATCCCTATTTGCTAGCGCCGCCGGAGGTAACCCCGACGCTCAGGTCGCTGCGGCCCGGGTAACACAGCATCTCGCCACGGCCATACATTGGCTGGCGGCCGCCTACGACGTTTCGACGATCTATCTTGGGGGTGGCGTGGCAACGGCGGGACCTCCGTTCCTGGACGCTATTCGGAAGGCCTTGGTCCGGGCGGCAGGCAATTCCAACCTTGCTGCTCTGACTCTTGCCCCCGAGCGGGTGCGTTTAGCCCCCGCGGGCGACCATCATGGGGCGGTAGGGGCGGCCGTATTGGCCGCCAGACACTTCGTTCTTGCGCTAGCTACGGAAAATAACCCAACAATGGGAGGAGACGAATGACCAAATACCGATGGTTGGTATTGGTTGCCGTTCTGGCTCTGGTGGCAACGGCGTGCGGAACGCCCGCGGCCACCACCACAACGGCGGCAACAGTAACGACAACTACCGCTCCCGGTGAGACCACAACGACCGGGGAGCAAATGGACTCGACCGGCTATGAGCACCTGGATCGGGCCCTAGCAGGTGAATTCAGCGGTACCACAGTAGAGGTTTGGGCGCAATGGCTGCCCGAGTCTTCTGAAGAAGCAAACTTCATGTACACGCTGGAACCGTTCCAGGAAGCTACGGGCATCACCGTGGACTTCCAGGCGACACCTGACTACGAGACGGCTCTGCAGGTTGCGGTTGATGGCGGCAACGCCCCCGACCTCGCCCAGATCGCTCAGCCCGGCAAGATGCACCAATACGCAGATGCCGGTTCGCTGATCAACCTCAGCGAGTTCTTCAACCAGGACAAGCTGAGCGCCGAGATGGTGACGGCTTTCTACGACCTCGGTATCCATAACGGCAACCTGTATGGCGTTTACTACAAGACCGACGTCAAGTCGATCGTGTGGTACCCGGTGCAGGGCTTCGCCGACAATGGCTATGCGGTGCCCACCACGTGGGAAGAGCTAGTGGCCCTCAGCGACACTATCGTCGCCGACGGCAACGGCAGCCCGTGGTGCATCTCGATCGAGAGCCAGGAAGCCGATGGATGGGTGGCCACCGACTGGATGGAGGACATCCTCCTCCGGACGGCCCCGGTAGACATCTATAACCAGTGGATCACGCACGAGATCCCCTTCAATCACCCTGAGGTGCTGGAGGCGGCCGAGTACATGAGCCAGATCTGGTTCACCGACGGCTACGCCTACGGTGGAAACACCTACATCAACCAGACCTGGATCGGTGAGACGCAGGATCCGATGTTCCTAGAGGGCGGACCGCAGTGCTGGATGCAGAAGCAGGCAGCCTGGATCGGGGGCTTCTGGGGAGCCAATCGTGACGCCCTTGCCGACGATCCCACCTTGCCAGCCACTGAATGGCCCAACAAACCCGAGACCGACGTCGACTTCTTCTACTTCCCAATGATCGAGGAGGAGTTCGGCACACCGGTACTGGGCGCGGCTGACATGTTCGTCATGTTCAACGACCGGGACGAAGTGCGGGCGCTGCTGGAGTGGCTCGCCACTCCGGAAGCGGCTGCAGGTTGGATCGAGAGAGGCGGATTCCTCTCGCCTCTCACGACCGTACCGGCCGAGTGGTACACCTATCCCAATACGGGCCTTTCCGAGATGGTGGCAGGAGCCACCACGGTGGGCTTCGACGCTTCGGACCTGATGCCGGCTGTTGTCGGCGCCGGGAGTTTCTGGAGCGGAATGGTTGACTGGGTCGCCGCCAACGGTGAAGGGACGGAAGGGATCTTCCAATCGATAGAAGACAGCTGGCCCAGCTAGCTCGCTAAACGGAGATTAAGGTGCCGGGGTTCAACCCCCGGCACCTTTCTTCGTCTGGAGTACGTGATGGTCGACATCGCAGTCGGGCGACCTGCCCCTGGTTCAGGTCTCAAGGCGCTTCGTGCTGTCCTAATTGCGGTCGGGGTTGGCGTCCTCCTGTGGCTCGGAATCAGGCTGCTGCGCGACCCGAACGCCTTCTCCGGTCTTGGTCCTACGGCCTCCAAACTTGTCAAGGCGCTGGTGGCGATAGTTCTTGGTGTCGGCGGAATCTGGGCGCTTTTTATTGCCGCCAACTCGATCATCGAAGCATTGCCAGCTCGAGCGACGGTCTTTCTCCGCCCCTATGTCTTCGTTCTTCCAGCAGTGGCCGTTGTTGGGCTCTACCTGATCTACCCAACGGTCGGAACGATCATCGAAAGCTTCACCGCCGTTCCGGAGGGCGAAGGCCCGTTCTACAACTACGCACAGGCGTTCACCAACGAAGAAGTCCTAATTTCTCTTCGCAACAATCTCATCTGGTTGGTGATGGCACCTGCTGGAGCCGTGACGATAGGGCTGGCGTTCGCGGCGCTCGTGGACAGAATCAAGCATGAGTCTCTGGCGAAGGCATTCGTGTTCTTGCCTCTCGCAGTCTCGTTTGTGGGCGCCTCGGTCATATGGAAATTCGTTTACGCATGGAAGCCTCCCGGTCAGCCCCAGATCGGAGTCGTCAATGCACTTTGGGTGTCAGTGGGCCAGGTTCTTGTCAACCTCGGATGGATCGATCAGGTAGAGCCAGTCGCCTGGCTACAGGTCATCCCGCTCAACACCCTCGCTCTTATCGTGATCATGATCTGGCTTCAGGTGGGCTTCGCCATGGTCATCCTGTCGGCTGCCATCAAGGGTGTGCCTCGCGAACTGACCGAGGCGGCTCGTATCGACGGGGCCACCGAAGCGCAGAACTTCTTTCGGGTGATGTTGCCTTCGATCCGTGGTTCGGTTCTCACCGTTTTCACAACTATCGCTATCGCGGTGCTCAAGGTCTTCGACATTATTTTCGTTACGACCGGCGGCAACTTCGACACCTCGGTGGTCGCCTACAGGATGTATCAGGAGATGTTCCGCTTTAGGAACTTCGGCCAAGCGACGACCATGGCCGTAATCCTGCTGGTTGCCGTGATACCGATAATGGTGGTCAATATCCGCAACCTTCGCCGACAGGGGATTGGAACATGACCGCCAAGGCCCCTCAGATCGAAGAGCCGACCGACCGGGGTGGCTGGCTGGTAAAGCTGACGGTGTTCCTGATCGTGGCGGTTTGGACGATTCCCAGCCTGGGGCTCCTGACGAACTCCTTCCGAACCTCTGTGGACAGCAGCACTACGGGGTGGTGGACATCGTTGTTCAACCCCTTCGCCTCCGAATGG
Source organism: uncultured Acidimicrobiaceae bacterium (assembly GCA_964474055.1). GTDB lineage: Bacteria > Actinomycetota > Acidimicrobiia > Spongiisociales > ZC4RG35 > JAICND01. The sequence goes on from CAYYRT010000189.1 coordinate 8,139, forward strand.
ACTCTCGACAACTACAACAGGGTGCTGGGCTCAGGTGGCATGTTCGACGCCCTTATCAACAGCCTGATCGTGGCCATACCCGCCACCGTCATCCCGATCACTTTGGCCGCGTTTGCCGCTTATGGGTTTGCCTGGATCAAATTCCGCGGCCGCAGCCTCCTCTTTGGAGTGGTGGTTGGCCTTCTGGTGGTTCCGCTACAGCTATCGCTCGTCCCGTTGCTCAAGATCTACCAAGCCACAGACTTGACCGGGAGTTTCATTGGGATCTGGCTGGCGCATACCGGCTTCGGTCTCCCACTGGCAGTTTTCCTGCTTTACAACTACATCTCCCAGCTACCCAAGGACATCTTCGAATCGGCCTATATCGATGGCGCTACGCCGTTCACGGCCTTTACCAAGCTCGTCCTTCCGCTCTCGGTGCCGGCGCTGGCATCGTTCGCCATCTTCCAGTTCATGTGGGTGTGGAACGACTTTCTGGTCGCCTTGGTGTTCCTTGGAACCTCATCGGACGTGGCGGTACTCACAATCGAGCTGGCTTCGATAGTTGGCTCGCGCGGTGAGGCCTTCCACCTGCTCACCGCCGCTGCCTTTGTCTCGATGTTGATTCCCCTCATCGTCTTCCTGTCCCTCCAACGTTTCTTCGTCAGAGGGTTGCTGGCCGGGTCGGTCAAAGGCTGAGCCAACCCGTGTCCCAATCTGCGGCCGCGGCATCCCCCGTTGCCCTGGTCGCTTTTCACGGGTTGATCGTCTCCCCCGACGTTGCCAGCGTTGTGCAACAGCCGCAGGTGGCGGGGGTTACTTTGTACCGGGGACTGAATGTCGAGACCGCGGCCCAGACCAGACAGTTGACCGCAGACCTCCAAACAGCCGCCGGTGGTCGGTTGCTGGTCGCCATCGATCAAGAGGGCGGGCAACTGCTGGGGGCTGGAGCGGAAACTACCGCATTCGCGGGCAACATGGCCCTGGGGGCGGTGAACGACCCTGACCTCACGCGGCGGGTTGGGGCAGCCATCGGAACGGAGTTGCGAGCGCTTGGCATCAACCTCAACTACGCCCCGGTCGCTGACGTGGCGAGCCGCCCATACAACCCCTCCCTGGGGGTTCGTTCGTTTGGGGAGGATCCCCAGTTGGTGAGCCACCTCACCGCCGCCATGGTGACCGGACTTCAAGAAGCCGGCGTGGCCGCGACCCTCAAACATTTCCCCGGCAAGGGGGAGGCGAATGTCGACCCTCACTACGAGTTGCCGGTGCTCGACCTGGACCGCGAACGGCTGGAGCGGGTGGAGTTTGCGCCCTTTCGGGCTGGGATCGAGGCGGGAGCACGGGTGCTGATGGTTGGCCACTACGGCCTCCCCGCAATCACCGGTGATCGGTCTCTGCCCACCACCGCCTCCCCTGAGGTGCTTCGGGGTTTGATCAGGGAGGCGTTGGGGTTTACGGGTCTCATTGTCACCGATGCTCTCGACATGGGAGCCTTTGGTGGATTGGCCCCTGAGTCGCCGTTGGTGGCTGGCGCCGACCTCCTGTTGTTTGGTCCTGCCCAGGCCGGCGTGTCCGTGACGTGGGCGGGCCACAATGAAGACCGGGTTGGCGACTTGCTCGATTGGCTGGGTGGATTCACCCAGCCCGATCTCGAATGGGTCGGTTGTGATGCCCACAGGGCGTTGGCCGATGAACTCGGGCGTAGGTCGATCACGCTCGTCCGCGACCTCGATGGCCTCCTCCCTCTCGGTCAAGATGGCCGGGTTCTCGTAGTAATGCCTCGCCCGATCGATCTCACCCCGGCCGATACGTCGTCGTATGTCGAACCGGGACTGGCCAACGCCATTGGCCGCCATCATCCGGCAGTCACCGAGTTGGTCGTCTCGGCTCATCCCACCCCCGGTGAGATTGAGTTGGTGGTCGAGCAGGCAGGCCAGCATGACGTGCTGATCGTCGGCACCATCGACGCCAATCGGGAACAAGGGGATCTCGTTCAGCGGGCTCTTGCCACTGGGAGACCTGTCGTCGGCATCGCCCTGCGAACACCCTACGACCTGGCTCTGTTTCCGGAACTGCCCACCTACCTGTGCACGTATGGGATCCACCCACCTTCCCTGGAAGCGGTAGCCGCCGCCCTCTTCGGCGGGGCCAATTTTCCCGGGCATCTTCCAGTCTCCATTCCTGGGCTTTACCCGGTCGGTCACTCAGCGGAAGAGACATGACGAGCAAGTTCTGGGACGAGATCCAACAGCAACCGGAAGTGCTCTCGTTCGCACTCACGGTCAACGCACCTGTGGTGGCCGAGATCGCCGAGTGGTTGTCCCAACAGGACTACTCGTATGCTTTGCTGGCCGCCCGCGGTACATCGGACAATGCCGCTCGTTACGCCCAGTATCTGTGGGGGCACCAGAACCGTCTCAGCGTCGCCTTGGCTGCCCCCTCCCTTTTTGGTCCCCTGCTCGGTCCCCCCAACCTCGCTCATGCTCTGGTGGTCGGGATCTCGCAGTCGGGTGAGTCACCTGACCTGGTCGCGGTGGTGGCAGAGGGACGACGCCAGGGTCGACCCACACTCGCCATTACCAATAACCGTGACTCACCGCTGGCTCAGGTGGCGGATCGGGTACTGGAGCTCCGAGCCGGCACCGAACTAGCCGTCGCTGCAACCAAGACCTATACGACCGAACTGGTCGCCATCGCCCAGCTTTCGGCGGCGATTTCGAACGACGTCGCGATGTCCCGGTCGCTGGACCTGGTCCCCGGGCTGGTCGACCGCGTAGTTGGAGTGTCGGAGCCAACCAGGACGGCCGCCGCAGCAATGAAGATGGTCGACCGATGCGTCGTCCTGGGCAGGGGCTATCACCAGGCGACGGCCTTCGAATGGGCGCTGAAGATGGCCGAACTCACCTATGTCGTTGCCCAGCCGTTTTCCACCGCGGACTTTCGTCATGGTCCTCTGGCGATGGTCGAACCTGGCTTTGCGGTGATGGCGGTGTCGACGGTCGGACCGCTCCACGCGGAAGTGACCGGGGTGCTCACCGAGGTTCTGGCTCGCGGCGCCGAGGTGGTGGCCATCACAGACGACCCGGAGTGTCCCGCCAAACATTCGATCTTGCTTCCCTCCTCGCCGGATTGGCTCAGTCCCATCGTCAGCATCGTCGCCGCCCAGACCTTCACCTATAACCTGGCAATAGCCAAGGGTCTCGATCCCGATAAGCCCCGCGGACTTCAGAAAGTCACCAAAACGCTCTGAGGATGTGGTGCCCATCAACGCAGGTGCTACGGTCGGTCGACCATGAGGGACGTACTGCGCCCGGTAGAGCGACGGATCCTGGCCCTGCGGGATCAAGGAATCGATAACGCCGAAATCGCACGCCGTTTCAAACGGAGTGAGAAGTTCATCGAGCGGGTCATCGACTGGACTCAGATACCTCGCAGGGAAACCGCCCGCCAGCCGGGATTGAGCCCAATCGAGCGAAGGGTGCTCAACCTGCGAACTGACGGCCTCAGCTATGAAGAGATCGGTCAGCGATTCCGCCGCGGTCCCGACCACATTCGCCGGGTCGAGCGGTACGCCCATCTTCGCAACGACCTCGGACTGGGCTGACGCTCCCTATTCCCGGGTGCCGATGAGGTGCACCCTGCCCGCCACCAGACCTGTGGTTGCGTTGACGAAGACGAAGTCGTCGGCGACGATCACCTGGTCGACAAAACCCCCGGCAATGGTCCCGGTGGGGGTTGTCGACCAATTCCTCAGATCCGGTGTATCGATGAATTGCACCACTTCCGATCCACCGTTAGGTCCGTTGTTGGGGATCCATGTCTGCACATTCAGGTACAACCCCGCCGGCCCTATACCTCCAGCCGACACCCACTGATTTCCAGGCGGCGCCGACGCCACCAGATCGAACAGGTCGACCTCGTCCCACACGGCACCATCGAGAGTCGCCCCCACTACGAGACTGCCCCCGTCTTGACCGGCCACGACGACGCGGTCTCCAACTTCCCCGAATGCGAAAACGGTGTCCACGAAGGGAAAGTTGTCGAGGCGCCCCCATTGCAAACCGTCGGAGGAACGCCACAACTCGAGAAGGGTCACCCCTGCCATGCCGGTCGGCCTGACTATCGCGTAGAACGCATCGCCGGTCGCCGCCAGCCGGTCGATTGCATATCCGTCGTCAAACGGGGAGGCCCTCAATTCAAGATCCTGAGAGGTCTTGCCAAAGTACAGAGCCACGCTGGAGGAGAAACCGTCCACAGACATTCCGCTGGTGGCGCCCACCAGGGCCCCCGTCCTGTTGGCGACGACATCGACGAGCATCGCTCCTGTCGCCCCCTGGGCGGCATCTCCCGGGTCGAGGTCTACCGAGACCCAGCTTTGACCAGAGTCGCTCGAGTCGCCGACCCGTACGGCCGCCCGGGTCGGGTCGGCAGCACTGGGGGCGGTACCGACGACGTAGAGATTGGCCCCAGAAAAGGCAATATCGCGGACGAACAGATCATCGCCGAGATCGTCCATGAGCTCCGTCAACCATTCGACGCCGTCCTGGGACCGATAAACCGCATGGGGTGCTGGCACTCCGAACGGGACCTCGCGCACACCGGGGGCGGTGGACAGGGCGTAGATGAATCCGTCGCTTCCGAAGACGGCCGCGGTAGTTATCCAGCTACCGACAGTTCCCGTGGCGCTGGCAAAGACCAGGTCTGAGTCGACCACATTCGGTTCTGCCGCCAATCGTTCCCCGGAGGAGGGAATCCCGGTCAATTCGCCGGTCAGCCGCGGCACCGCCACTACCGCCGCCCAAATCACAGCGGCGAGGATCACGACCCCGACCAACCCGACAATCAGGTTTCGCTTCGTCACCTGTCCCTCAATCACTCAATTACACGCCTGGGGCGGCCATTCGGTTCACGGTAACGGGACCTCCCGGCCGGCCGTGCGAAGCAGGTTCGCCAATTCCGCCAGGCCTTGCACCGAGGAGTCGATCGAAAGCGCCCGAAGGTAGGAGGCCTCAGCCTCGGTCGGCCGATCCTGGTCCAGGTACAAACGAGCAAGGTTCACCGATGGAACGGCAGAGTCCGGGGCAAGGTCCTGGCTGATCAACCACTCGCGTTCTGCGCCCGCCAAATCCCCGGCCCCGGCCAGAGCCACCCCGAGCGACAACCGCAAACCAGCATTGTTGGGGTCACCGGCAGTCCGCTCGGAGAGTGCCGCGAGGGCGAGGCCGAGATCGGTGCTCGATTCGGTCGCCCGGGCACGATCGAGCAGCAGCCGGGCCCTCGTGTTCAGGAGAATCGGGTCATCGGGGGACACAACCAGGGCTCGATCGATTCGCAACAGCGCCCCGGCAAGGGCGTCCGCAGACCCTGGCCGGGACACCACGTCGGCCGCCACGAACCAATACCGGATCGAATCGGGGCGAAGCAGGGCGGCACCGTCGGCGGCAACCACTGCCGCGTCGTAAGTGCCGGCCCCGAGGAGTTGATACGAGTGAGCGGCCCGCCGATCTGCCACCAGTTCGAGTGCCCCAGCTATCAGGGCAACGATGGCGATCGCACCGGCGGCAATCGCCATCGCCCGTGATGGGCGTCGAAACGTCGTTGCCTCCGAGCGAGCAGTGGCCGTTACCACCACCCCGGCCATCAACCACAAGACTGGTTCGACCTCAGCCAACGGAAACAGAAACTGCTGCTGTACGAGATAGGCAACGACTCCAGCGGAGATCCCGATCAGGCACGGGTCGCCCGATCGTCTGGCTCGCCAGGCCCTTACCCCCATCCATCCGGCCGCGATTGCATAGAGGACGAGCCCCGGAACCCCTAGTGAAATCCCGGTGTCCAAGAGTCCATTGTGTGCTCGATCAGGCGTGACCTCTCTCGAGTGACGCCGCTCGTAGTCGGCATCAACCACTCCGAGAAACGCAATCCGATAGCCCTCAGGACCCACCCCCAGCATCGGATTCGCAGCCAGCACTCGCAGACCCATCCTCCATTCGTCAATCCGGCCTCGCGAATCGGAGGAGTTGGCGTCCGCAACGGCGAGCAAACGATCGCCGGCCGGCGTCAGGAAAATCGCCAACGCCAGCAACGCGACACCAACCAGGACCGCGATCCGGCGCCGAGACACGATCGGGACCATCCAGGCAACGCCGACCACCAGCCCGACGATCGCAGCTCTGGACTGACTCCCGAAGAGGGCGATCAGTCCGAGAGTGCCTGCCACCCCCGCTACCACTCGCCATCGACGCGGCTGGTTGCCATCAAACACCGCACCTACCGCTACCGGCACCAGCAGCACACACGCCGCTCCCAAGTAGGCCGGTGATCCGAAGGGGCCGCCGAGCCGGCTCGAGGTGGTGACCAGAGAAACTGGTGTCACTCCCGCCAGTTCGGCCAATGTGTAGGCGCCCAGGCCGGTCAGTCCGACGGCAACCGCCCGGCTGAGCAGCCGCCGATCCTCGTGGCTGTTCTGGCCGACCAGAAAGGCCAGTCCGAAGATCAGAAAGGCGACGAGACCCAGGTGGCGGTCTGGTGTGCCCAAAAAGCCGTGGATCGGGTCAAGGCCGGTTATGGCAGCGCAGGCAGCCAGGATCAAAAAGCCGACCCACGCGATGCCGCTGGCTTGGTGCAATCGAATCGGTTGTCGAAACAGGAGTCCCGCCGCGGCCAACACCCCGACGGTCACCAGGACCCATTTGATAGGCCCGAATGGGAACAGTCCCCCCGGATCGAATGCCAGTGGCACAAGCGCGACGACGATCGCGATTGCGACCGAATGGGGCGAAGAAGGCACCGCCAGCCATTGTGCCCTTCCAAGGAGACATATCATCCCGGGTCCGCTTGTACTTTCGTGATCGCGTCGATGCAGGACGCCGGCTGGCCAGCCGGTTGGAAAAACTCGATCGCCACGGTTTGATCGCTCTGGGTTTGCCCCGCGGCGGGGTGGTCGTCGCCTACGAAGTGGCAAGGATGCTCCAAATCCCCCTTGACGTAGTTGTGGTCCGCAAACTCGGCGTTCCGTACCAGCCCGAACTGGCCATGGGCGCCATCGGCGAAGACGGAGTGCGGGTTATCGACTCACGGGTGGTCAGATTGGCCCGGATCAACCAGGATCAGATCAGCATCGTCGAAAATCGCGAACGCCTGGAACTGGAGCGTCGAGTGGCCGCGTTTCGACGAGGTCGAAAACGGGTTGAGCTCAAGGGAGCGACAGCCTTGGTGATAGATGACGGCATCGCCACCGGATCGACTGCGCGAGCGGCGACAGAAGTGGTGCGCAAACTGGGAGCCAGCCGTGTGGTGGTGGCGGCGCCGGTCGCCTCACCCGAAGCCGTACGCATGCTGTCAACGATCGCCGACGACATTGTCTACATGGCGGCGCCAGATGGTTTTCTCTCGATCGGCGAATTTTACGGTGACTTCTCACCGACGTCGGACTCAGAGGTCGTGTCGTTGTTGGCTAGCGAAGGCTCTACACCGTCGATGGACTGATCGCCTTCCCGGGTCTTTTTGGGGCGAAACGGCGGAATTCGGGCCCAAAATAGGTGTTGGCGACATGCAGGAGGCTCTGCGGACAAGTACCGTTCTAAGGCGGCCATCGGTCGCAACCCCCAAGGAGGAAATCAATGTCGCGATTGCGCTGGTTAACGCTCTTGAGCGTTCTAGCCCTAGTTATCGCAGCTTGTGGAACGCCGGCGGCAACAACTACTACTGCCGCCCCGACAACAACCACAGCCGCTGTCACCACCACCGCCGGTCCAGCATTCGAGGGCAAGAGTGTCGTTGCTCCCGATTGTGATTACGGCGGCAAGATCAGCTCGATTGAAGCCACCGCTCAATACGAGGTGACGTTCACTATGTGTGCGCCGGTTCCGGCGTTCCAGCAGATCGCCGCCTTCGCTGTGTTTGGCGTGCAGCCCGAAGAGCACCTCGAGGCCAGCGGTGGATCACCGTTGGACGACCCGATTGGAACCGGTCCCTTTGCCCTCGAGGCATGGAATCACGGTTCTGACATCGTATTCACGGCCAATGGTGACTACTGGGGCGAACCCCCCGGCTTCAGCACGCTCGTGTTCCGCTGGCAGACCGAGAGCGCCGCTCGCCTGCTGGAACTCCAATCAGGCACCGCCGATTACATCACTAATCTGGCGGCGCCTGACATTCCGACCGTCGAAGGCGATGGCAACCTTGCCCTCCTTCCCAACCGCAACCCCAACATTTTCTACCTGGGGTTGTCCACCAAGTTCCCCCCGCTTGAGAACCAGGCCGTGCGAGAAGCCATTGCGATGGGTATCAACCGCCAACAGATTGTTGACAGCTTCTACCCACCAGGGTCTGAAGTTGCCTCGCACTTCACGCCGTGTTCAATCGAGAACGGCTGTGAGGGCGACGAATGGTATGGGTTCGACGCCACAGCAGCGAAGGCACTTCTGGACGCTAATGGGGGCGGATTCGACGTCACCATCTACTACCGGGATGTCTTCCGTGTCTACCTACCCGAGCCCGGCGCCGTTGCCAATGAGATCGCGCAGCAGTTGGAAGACAACCTCGGCATCAACGCCTCGGTTCAAGTAGTCGAATCTGGCGAGTTCATCGATGTGCAGTCCACTGGCGACTACCCGATCTACCTGTTGGGGTGGGGAGCGGACTACCCGCACGTCACCAACTTCCTCGACTTTCACTTCGGGGAAGAGAACACCCAGTTTGATGCCGTCTACCCCGACATCTACGACAACCTGGTGGAAGCCTCATCGATCTCGGACCCGGCCGCGGCCGCTCCGCTCTACGAAGTTGCCAACAACGCCATCAAGGCAAACGTCCCAATGGTGCCCATTGCCCACGGAGCGTCCGCCGACGCCGCTCTCACCACCCTCGATGGTGGTGTCAGCCCTGTGTTCGGTGCACCGCAGTTCCAGCTGATGGATCCTGGCAAGGACACATTGGTGTTTGTCCAGAATGCCGAACCGATCAGCATGTACTGCGCCGACGAGACCGATGGCGAGTCGTTGTCAGCCTGCCAGCAGGTGGTCGAGGGCTTGCTCGGATACGACCTCGAGGGAGGGGTAATTCCCAAACTTGCCACTGGTTGTGAGGGGAACGAGGACTCGACGGTATGGGTCTGCACCCTCCGCGAAGGTGTGACGTTCCATGACGGGTCGAGCTTCGATGCCAACGATGTCGTCGTTTCATGGGACGCCGGTATCAACGCCGCCAGCCCGCTCCACGTGGGCAATACGGGCGCTTTCGACTACTACACGTACCTATGGTCACAGTTGATCAACGCCCCGGCGGGTTGATCAGAGACTGAAAATGAGGGGGGCGCACCAGCGCCCCCCTCAACTTTTATGGTCACCTACCTCAGCCGCCGTCTGCTCTACTCGATCCCGGTGCTCATCGGCATCGTTCTGGTCGTCTTCTTCCTGGTCAGGGCGATTCCCGGCGATCCCTGCCGGGCCATGCTGGGAGAGCGAGCGACGGCGCAGGCGTGTGCAGCCTTCGATGCCGCCAATGGACTCGATCGGTCGATCTTTGTGCAGCTTGGCATCTACATGGGCAATCTGGTTCAACTCGATCTTGGCGAGTCGATTCGGTTCTCCCGGCCGGTGACACAGATGCTGATCGAGCGGCTTCCGATGACCATGGAACTGTCGCTTACCTCACTGGTCATTGCCCTGGTGATCGGAGTCGGACTGGGCATCGTCGCTGCCATGAAACACAACACAGCCGCGGATGTGAGCACCATGGCTCTAGCGAACGTGGGTGTCTCGATGCCCGTGTTCTGGTTGGGACTGATGCTCGCCTACCTCTTCGCCCTGGTCCTCAAGGACACGCCTTTCGCTTTGCCTCCCTCGGGTCGGTTGACAGCAGGTGTTAGCTCGACTCCGTTCCACGAGGTATGGGGCTGGACCGTCGAACCGGACACGGCGAGGGGCTACCTTCTCAACTTCATCGCCAACTTCTACATCTTCAACACGTTCATAAGTGGACAGTGGGACGTGATGGTCGACGCCATCAAGCACTTGATACTTCCTGCCGTGGCGCTGGCGACGATTCCGCTTTCGATCATTGCCCGGATCACGAGATCTTCGCTGCTCGAGGTACTCGGCTCGGATTACGTACGCACTGCTCGGGCCAAAGGGGCCCGCGAGCCACGGGTAGTAGCCCGGCATGCGTTGCGAAATGCACTTTTGCCCGTGGTGACCATTGGCGGCCTGCAGATGGGTCTTCTCCTGGGTGGGGCGGTGCTCACTGAGAGTGTGTTCGGGCTCGCCGGTGTGGGCCGCGCTGTGGTCGAGGCAATCTTCTCCCGTGACTTCCCGGTCATCCAGGGATTCGTACTCATAGTGGCTGCGGGCTATGTATTTGTGAATCTCCTGGTGGATGTTTCATACGCGTATCTCGACCCGCGGATCAGGCTCGAATGATCGGGAGCCCCCGCGAAAAGGTCGAGCAATTCGAGGCCATCGCCGAGGAGACCCGATTCCTCGAGAAACCAACCTCGGTCTGGCGTACCGCCTGGCGACGCCTCCTCAAACGCAAGACCGGTGTTACCGGATTGGTCATCATCGGATTTTGGGTGCTGGTGGCCCTATTCGCGCCATTGATCGCCACCCACGACCCTGATCGGGGGCTCCTAGGCGAGCCGGGTGTGGTCCGCCGCAGCCCACCGTGTATCCACATCCTTGGATGCTCAGAAGAGCAACCTCAGCATTGGCTCGGGCTCGATGGCAATGCCCGCGACGAGTTCTCACGCATCGTCTACGGCTCTCGGGTGAGTTTGACCATCGGTTTCGTGACAGTGACGGCGGCGATCCTGGTCGGCGCGTTGCTCGGTGCCATCGCCGGGTTTTGGGGAGGCTGGATCGACAACCTGGTGATGCGGTTGATGGATGTCGTGCTCGGGTTCCCGGCTTTGCTGCTTGCCATCGCCATCGTGGCGGTCCTAGGGCCCGGGTTGACCAATGCTCTGCTTGCCATCGCCATAGTCACCATTCCGCAATACGCCCGGGTCATGAGGGCATCGGTGCTCCAGATCAAAGAAATGGATTTCGTGGCGGCCTCCAGGGCACTGGGAGCTTCCAACTGGCGAATCTTGATCAGCCGGGTTATACCCAACGCCCTGACGCCGTTGGTAGTTCTCGGCACCTTGGGAATCGCCGGCGCCATCCTCGAAGCAGCCGGGCTGTCCTTCCTAGGCCTCGGCGCCCAACCGCCCACCTCCGAGTGGGGCACGATGCTCGGCCAGGAGAGGAACCAGCTTTTCTCAGCACCCCATCTGGTGTTCTTTCCTGGCCTGGGAATCATGTTCACGGTGCTTGGGTTCAACCTGTTGGGCGATGGTCTGCGCGACGCACTGGATCCACGGTTGCATCAATGAGCCAGCCGCTCCTCGAGGTCAAGAACCTCCAAACTCACTTTTTCACCAGCGAGGGCATCGTGCAAGCGGTCGACACCGTCTCCTTCCACGTTGACCGGGGCGAGATTCTTGGGTTGGTGGGTGAGTCCGGGTGCGGAAAGTCGATCACGTCCCTATCGATCCTCAGGCTGGTCCCGTTCCCCGGAAAAGTCGTCAGCGGCGAAGTCTGGTTTGACGGCCGCAACATCCTCGAGATCCCACTGGATGAAATGCCGGAGTTGCGGGGAGAGCACATCGCCATGATCTTTCAGCAGCCGCAGTCGTCACTGAATCCGGTGTACCGGGCAGGTGAACAGATCGCCGAGGCCATGGAGTTGCACCTCGACCTCTCGGATGAAGACATCGAAACCCGCGTCCTCGACATTCTTCAGCAGGTCGGGATCCCAGACCCCAAGAGCCGAGCAGCTGCCTACCCCCACGAACTTTCGGGAGGCATGGCGCAGAGAGTGATGATCGCCATGGCCCTGGCGGCCGGACCGGAGTTGCTGATCGCCGACGAACCCACCACCGCCCTCGATGTCACAATCCAGGCGCAGATTCTCGACCTCATCCGGCGGCTCAACCGTGACCTTGGAATGGGTGTGATCCTTATTACCCATGACCTGGGAGTCGTGGCAGAAATGGCAGACCGGGTTGCGGTCATGTATGCAGGAGAGATCGTCGAGCAGTCGGCGGTGCGGTCTTTGTTCAAGGAGCCCAAACATCCCTATACACAGGGGCTGATCGGTTCGATTCCGACCCTCGGAGTCGTCAAAGAAGAGTTGGACGTGATCCCGGGGGTTGTGCCGACGCTGGTTGATCTTCCTCCCGGCTGCCGATTCGCATCGCGATGCAAGTCACGTGTCCTACTGGGACTGGAGATCTGCACGAGGGTCAAACCGGAATTGCTTCCTGTCGCCGACGGCCACCAGGTCCGCTGCTGGATCTATCACCACGAAGACGGAACTCGGAAGACGGACGTAAGCAAGGCGGAGGTCGGAGAACGGAAGTCGGGTGACGGAAGCGGAACGGCGCACACCGATGGCTGAGAAGCTCGTCGAAATCAAGGGCCTCACCAAGGACTTCCCGGTCAGGGGCGGTCTGCTCCAACGCACCCGGGGTTGGGTGAGGGCCGTGGCCGGGGTCGACCTCGACGTCTACCGCGGCGAGACCCTGGGCCTGGTCGGCGAATCGGGCTGTGGCAAGACCACCCTCGGCCGAATCCTGGTTCGCCTGCTCGAACCGACCGCCGGCAGCATCAGTTTCGACGGGGTCGACATAACCAAGCTCGATGGACGCCAGCTCTTCTCGATCCGTCGCCAGATGCAGATGATCTTCCAGGATCCATTCGGGTCCCTCGACCCGAGGACCCCGGTCGGGAACTCGATTGCCGAGGGCCTACGGATCCACGGCGTCAACTCGGCCGACGAACGTCAAGAGCGTGTCGCTGACATGTTGGAGCTCGTCGGTCTCAACGCTCAGCACGCCAAGCGATACCCACATGAGTTCTCCGGTGGTCAGCGCCAACGCATCGGCATCGCCAGGGCACTCATCCTCCGCCCCCGGCTGGTGGTGGCCGACGAACCGGTGTCAGCCCTCGACGTGTCGGTCCAGGCCCAGGTCCTCAACCTTCTCAAGGAGCTTCAGAAGGAGTTGAACCTCACCCTCTTGTTCGTCGCCCATAACCTGGCAGTGGTCGAGCACATCTCCGACCGGGTGGCGGTCATGTATCTCGGTCGGGTGGTGGAGATCACGGATCGTGACGCTCTCTATCGCAATCCTTTGCACCCCTATACCGAGGCGCTGTTATCGGCCATCCCCCTACCGGACCCGGATCGACCAAGACAGCGGATGATCCTCCAGGGCGAGATCCCCTCGCCTCTTGATCCGCCAACCGGATGCCACTTTCACCCCCGATGTCCAATTGCCAAATCAGGCCTTTGTGATTGGGAGGTCCCCGAATTGCTGCCTGGCCCTGATCGACCCGATCATCTCGCCGCCTGCCATCTGCGAACCGGGCCCCGCGCTCTCGTCCGCTGATACCCAGCCTGCGTACTCTGAAGACGTGGCGACACCTGGGCACCGATCCCCCAACCTGTCCAGCCGTCTGGCCTGGCGCGTAGCTCTCTTCGGCATTCCCAAAGTGGCCAGGGTGGCATGGCGGACGCGGATCAAACCCGGGCATGGATTTCCCGCTCCTCCCTTTGTCATGGCTGCCAACCACTATTCGTTCCTCGACCCCACATTGGTCGGTAGCGCTTATGGGCGACGGGTGCGCTTCGTCACCTTGGCCGACCTGTTCGGCAACTACCGCTTGCTCGACTGGGCCCTCCAGCTTTTCGAAGTCATCCGCGTGCGACGGGGGAAGATCCCCCTAGCCGCTATTCGTGAGGCCCTGGGCCACCTGGACGGCGGTGGGGTGGTGGGAATCTTCCCGGAAGGGCGCCGGGTTGTCAGTTTCGGAGACTTTCCCCTGCAAAAGGGAGCGGCCTGGCTGGCAGTGCGAGCCAAGGTACCGCTGGTGGCAGTAGCCATCACGGGAACCGACCAGGTCCTCGGCATTGACAACAAATGGCGCCGGGGCATTGTCACCCTCACCGTTGGCCCCACTCTTCATCCTGAGGGATCCGGCCGTCCGGCGGTGGAGGACCTGATGCGTCGCTGGACCGACTGGATAGGTCAGACGATCGGCTGACCCTCCTACACGGTCAGGCCGGGGTGGTTCCTGAAGAGTTCAAGAGACTCGGGATTGGCCAGGGCTTCGACATTCCTGATCGGTCCTTCGTTGACCACTGCTGTCACAGCCAACTCGCTGATCTTGCCGCTGCGAGTGCGGGGAATGTCGGCCACCGGCAGGATCAAGGTGGGCACATGGCGCGGTGACTCTTCCTCGCGAAGCCGTCGGCGAATCTCGGCCTCCATCTCCCGGGTCAACTCGAAGCCTTCCACCAATCGGACGAATAGGACGATGCGCGTGTCCGAATCCCATTTCTGACCGATCGCAACGGCCTCGGCCACCCCTGGCACGGTTTCCACCACTCGATAGATCTCTGCGGTTCCGATTCGCACTCCCCCGGCGTTCAGGGTGGCATCGGAGCGACCGAGGATCACAAAGCCACCGTGTTCGGTCACGCGTGCGTAGTCGCCGTGCGTCCAGATCCCGGGGTTCTGCGAGTAGTACGTGGAGACGTAGCGGTCCATTCCGTTTTCTCCCCAGAATTCGAGCGGCATCGACGGAAACGGAACGGTGCAGACCAGCTCACCCGGCTCGCCTTCCACGGGCCTCCCGGCGGCGTCGAACACACTGACGGCCATCCCCAACGCCGGACCTTGGATCTCTCCGGCCCAGACAGGCAACGTTGGATCGCCTGTTACGAAGCTGCCGCAGAGATCGGTCCCGCCTGAGATAGACGCGAGGTGGACGTCCGCTTTGATCGACCGGTACACATAACGAAACCCTTCCTCGGAAAGAGGCGATCCGGTCGACGTGATCACTCGCAGTGAATCA
>CAYYRT010000190.1:0-5855 GCA_964474055.1 uncultured Acidimicrobiaceae bacterium
GCCGGATACGGTGACGCGAGCCTGCGACGCGATTCCCACCGGAACCGAGCCCAGGACAGATCGCTGTATGGCCGTCCGGCAGCACGCGCGCCGGCTCCGAGGCCGCGATGGAGGCCGCCCGGCTGGATGCCCTCACCTTCCAATCACCGGCGCAGCGAAATGGCGCGGACGGAGCGCCCACGAGCCGTCGTGGAACCGGATGGGGGAGGCCCGGCGGGGCCGGGGACACATGCTACCCAGGAAGTGGTAGACTTTTCGGGCGAACGCCGGGGTAGCTCAGTGGCAGAGCAACTGATTCGTAAGCATCCCGAAGTACCCTCCGATAGCACGCAACACGACGTAACCCCTCGAAACCAGACGCAAGAGCCATGACCAGCGTCAGCCTACGTTGCCCACCGTCCAGCCACGCTGGAACCAAGATGGAACAAGACGCAGGGCGTGAAGTGGGATAAGGCGCCTCGAAATCCCTTAGTGCTCATCAAACTTTCACCGAACCAAGCCGATGGACCGCCGATGTCGGCGGAACGTGCGAGGGAGGTAGGTCCTCATGATGACCTCGCTCAGAAGGATCGACCGGGCGGCCTTCGGGAGTGAGCCACTTGCGTGACGGCGACCCGGCGAGTGCTGACCTGGCGCGTTGGTAGCTCTTCCAAGCTGAGGGCGGAGTCAGCTGCTCCACCGACCCGCGAGTGGCGTGAGGGGGTCCCGGATTGACTGGAACCGCGCGAGGCGGACGATGTCGCGGTCGCGAAAGGATAAGAGGGGCATCAGGCCGCGATCCAGAATGAGCTCTGCACCACGGAGCGTCAGCAGCACTTCGGCGCACGGCTTGACCCGGCGCTCGCCGTCGTCCTTGAAGACATAGATCGGCAGATCGTCGATCTCCTGCACGGCGCCAGGACGGAACCCCCAGCCATGCTCGCTGAAGGCCCGACCGAGCAGGTAGGCGCAGCCAAAAGCGGGGTTGCCCCAGAGGTAGGCGTCGTGAGACCCGCCGTCCGGAAGCTCCTCGAATTCGAAGGCCTCGAGGCGCTCACCCTCGCGGCCATAGGGAAGGCGCAGCAGGAACCGAGGCAGCGCGAGGCCGACATAGGCCGCCTCGGGAGACCGCCGTAGCTCCATCCAACGTTTGGTGTCCCCCTCGTCGCGTCGTCGCCAGTCATCGGGATCCGGCGTGTGCTCGAGCGACTCGCATCCGAGCAAGCGTGGGCTTGCGGCGGCAACGAACGGCGCGCCCGCCGCGTGCGCGAGGCGGGCCATCGCCGAGAGGATCGTCAGATCTTCCTGGCTGCTCTCGAACGTGTAGTTGCCGATCAGAACCGCCCACGGGACACCCCCGGGCGTGCCGACCGTTTGCTCGACGAGGACGTGATTGATCCAGCTCGAGCCGGGATCGCTGCCGTCCGTGAACGCCGCGGCGAGCTCCGCCTTGCAGGCGTCGAGCAGCCAGAGCTGGAGGTCTGACCCCGTCTCGAGGCGCCGGACGAGGACATCCACGGCGCGCCACGCCGCCTCGAGACCCTGGAAGGCGGGATGTTGGAGAACCGCCCGCATCAACGCGCCGGTCGCTCGATCGACCGCCGAGACCAGCTCCGCCTGCTGAGGGTCCTCGCGGGCGACGATGTACGGGGCGACGATCTGCTGTAGGAACGCGTTCCAGTCCCCGCCGGCTCGCGGCGCGCGTTCGGACGCCTGCCGCCCTCGTCCCTCAAGGAGCTCGCGGACCACCTGCTCGCCTTCGGAGAGCTCTGGGTCGGGAGGCTTTGGCCCTCGTGCGGGCGGGCCGGCCCGCGCCGCTGGGGCGACCCACGACCGCACCTCGGCTGCGGCCGCCTCGTAGCTGTCGCGGTTGTGGAGCCGCTCCCGGAGAGTCTTGAGCGCCTGGAAGGCATCCAACCGGTCGAAGAGGCGGTCCGGATGGAAGTCATTCAAGGTCTCGAACTTGATCACGAGCGCCGTGGCCCCGGCAGCCGGCACGTTCAGCCTGAGCTCGGGAGCGAATCGGCGGATCGCCGAGTCGAGCCCGTCGCGGTCGACCTGGATCGGCTTGTGCGCGTCAGCTGCTGGTCCGACGAGGCCGCGATTCGCGCGGCCCGTGACGTCACCTATGACTAGGATCCGGAACGGAGTCTCGGCATCCGGGACTCCTTCCACTCGCTCCATCGGGGCAGTGAGCTCAACGTCGGTTCGGCCGACGGAAAACGGCTGATCCATGGGCACTCGCTCCCTTGGTCGAGGTTCTCGGGATTCTAACCGAAATGCCTATCCTCTGCGTGAGCGGCACCGATCCGACATCCGAGGTGACGACAGGCGCTCGGAAGCGACGAAGGGGTTAGCCGGTCTCCGGCTAACCCCCTCCTCACTTCGTGCTTACGGGGGCCCGCACTGGATTGTGGAAGCAACCACTGACGCTTGAGTTCCTGCTGAGTTATTGAGCCTTCGTGTCTGACTTGATGGCCGGCGTCACTCCCGGTTCGAGACCCCGGCGAGCTTGTGTCTAACTCGCATTCCGATCACTCCAGAACACTCCGGTGCATGGTACGCCGGAGGCGCGGCTGCGGGGCCCCGACGGAGCGTGATGGGGGCAACGCCGAGAAAAAGGCTGAGCCGCGGGCTCCATGATTGAGGCGGACGCGTGCGGCGGGGCCGGGCGCGGGGCAGCCGGATTCGACCCGCCCAGCGAGGCGATCCTGCACGGCGGTGAATGACCCGCCGCCGGCCGCTCCAGCGGGGCAGGTCCTGAGATTTGAACGCCTCCCCGAGGGCCGGATGATTGACTGGAAGGGACCTGGCAGCGACCGTGGCCCATTCAGGAGGGGACGTCAAGTTGCATACGCGGCATGGTAACGGTCTCTAGCACGCTCTCAGGCCAATTCACCCGGTGCTCACTTCCGAAAATCAAGTACGGGAGACCGAAGAGTTCGTTGGCCCATGACAGCGCGATCATTACCAAGAAACCGATGATCTCTACTGCGAGAATGCGACGAGTTCGAGTTCGTCATCCGCGCGAAGGCCCTCGGCTTCGCGCGCGGGCTCCGCGTCACCACCAACGTGACCAGCCCAACCTGGTCAATCAGTACCGTGGCCGGTTGCCCGTCTACCACCTCGACGCCTATCGCACCGGCAGCCTCACCGAGCTGGTGGACCTGGGGCTCGAGGAGATGCTGCACGGCGACGGGGTGGCCGTGGTGGAGTGGGCCCGACAAGCTGCTGCTGTTCCTGCCCGCGCGCACGATCCACGTGCACCTGAGCGGCCTCGGCGACGAGCCGCGCGAGATCGTCGTCGACGAGCCGGGGGCCGAGCCGGCCGATCGGCAGCCGACCCTCGGAGGGTCTTAAGGTACTGTTCGCCGCCCGAATCGCATCCCCGGCCAGGCGCCGCGCTGGATATGACTGGTGACCGCGCCTTTCACGGCGCGCGTGAGCCGAGTTACCGCTTCCGAGTGGCGAAGGATCGCACTCGGATCCGCGTTGGTCTGGCCGGCCGGCACGATCATCTCCATCCGCAGCTTCTCCACGATCTGCCGCACGTCTCTCGGCAAATCCAGCTCATGCTGGGCCAAGAACGTCTGAACCGCTTCCAGCTTGGGCGCTAGTGCGTGCTGCTGACGAGCAGCACCTGCCGTAGAGGACCGGCCGCCGCACCGTGCGCCATCTCGGCCGCAACGAGCGCGAAGAGATAGTCGTGGCCCACGGTATCCATCTTCGCGTAGAGCTCTCGGAGGATCTGCTGCCGCTCGTCCTGCCGCTCACCCCACCGGCGGTAGACATTGACGATGATGCCATTGATGGCCCTCCGGAAGGGCAGGACGATCAGAAGGGCCAGATTCAGTCCCGCGCTGAGCACCAGCGCGATGTGGGTCCAGGGCAACAGCGGAAGCCATTCGGACGGGTTATTCTCCATCGACTGGCCTCAGGGAGGGGACCGATGGCGCCTATGTCCCGGTGCGGAGGAAGAAGAAGTCGCCGCCTTCGTGGCCCGCGTACTTGATCGGGGCATATTCGGGCACCTGGGGCACCGCCCAGCGCTGAGCCATCGCGTTGACCCGCAGCTGGACCCGCTGGAAGACATCACGGCCGAGCAAGACCCCGTCGTTCGTCCTGAGCGTGTCGATGAAGATCTGGGCGAAGACGGAATGATCGCCGCCCGTGTTGTCGAGCACCGGTTCCACGCCGCCGGAGGTCAACACCAGCCGGGCCCGCTTGTTGGCGAGGTTCTGGACCGCGCGGGTGAGCTCCTCCTCGGTCATCGCCGCCTCGAGGCGACCGGAGGCCGAGCGGGTCAAGGTCGCGGCGTAACACGAATCGGCCACGACCAGCAGATGCTTGACGGCCATGAGATTGAGGATGTCGCTCAGGTCGATGTTGGAGATCCAGTTCGCGGTGTTGCCGGGCTCGGCATCGACCGGCAACCAATACCCTCGCTGGTTCTTCTGATCCAGCTCGCCGTGACCGGCATAGTAGATCAGCAGGTTGTCCTTGTCGGTGAGGCGCTGACGCAGCTCGTTCAGCTCGGAGAGGATCTGGCCTCGCGTCGCGTTCCGCAGGAGCTTCACCTTGAAGCCATAGCGATCACGAAGAATCCCGGCGATCACCTCGGCATCGTTGACCGCGGTCTTGAGGCGCTTGAATCCCTTGTACTCGTTGTTCCCGATGACCAGGGCGTGGTAGGCCCCGAGCGAGAGATTGGGAGCCGGCCGGATCGAGCGATCGCCCTCGCCGGCGGTGGGATTGGTGGTCGAAACGCGGACCCGGCCCGGGACAATCATCTCGAGACTGGCCTTGCGCCGGGCGCGGTCCAGCGCCACGAGATGCACGCGCTCGCCCTCCGTCCCCTTGAGCGCCACCCGCGCCTTGAAGAAGCCGTCGCGGTCGACCACCTCCTCGCGATCATTGATGGACAGGGACTGGAGGCCTCCCGCCGCCTTCACCTTCCCGGCCAGCAGCAGCGCCAGGCCCTGTCCCGCGCTGGCCGTCTTGGTCGGCTGGACCCGGATGTCGCGGGTCAACGCGACGAGCTGCGGCTCCACAATCTGCACCTGCGTGAGCTCGATCTCGGGGCCCGCCTGCTCGCGCTCCCGCCGGAGCTGCTCGAAGCCGGCTCGCTGCGTCGCGGTCTCCGCCTCGGTGCGGGCCAGCTGGTCACGCAGCCGCTGGATCTCCCGATCCTTGTCGGATTGCTGGCGGCCGGTGTCCTCCTGGGCGCGCGTCAAGCGCGCCTGGAGGGTGGTCGTCTCGCGCTCTTTGTCGCGAAGGCGAGCCTCCGATTCGCTGATTGCTCGCTGCAAGTCGTTGAGACGCGCCACCGCGGCCGCATCGGTGCCCTGGACGGCGGCTCGCTCGCGGCGCAGGCGGTCCAGCTCGGCGCGCGTGGTCTGCGACTCACCCTGAGCCTGGGCGAGTCCGCGACGCGCCTCGGCGAGACCCCTCTGGTTCTGATCCAGCTCGCCTTGCTTGGCCTGAAGGTCGGCGCGAAGCGTCTCGATCTGTGCCTCCAGTCGCCGAACGTCGTTCCGGCCGGCGCCGGAGGCATCGACCACGACGGAGGTGGCGCCGGTCGCGCGGCCATACCATTGCGCCGCCTGCTTGGGGTCTCTCGGCACGCCGAGCCCGTTCTCGTACAGCACGCCTAGGCTGAGGGCGGCCGGGGCATAGCCCTGCTCGGCGGCGCGGCGATACCATTGCGCCGCTGCGGCGTAGTCCGGGGGCACCCCGAGGCCCTTCTCGTAGATCTCGCCCACGTACATCTGTGACTTGGCGTCTCCTCGCTGAGCCCCATCCAGCCAGACCTGCAAGGCCGTCTTGTAGTCGGCGCGGTCGTAGGCGACGTATTCACCGCCTCGAATCTCGCAATC
>CAYYRT010000191.1:0-2179 GCA_964474055.1 uncultured Acidimicrobiaceae bacterium
TGGCCAAGATCCAGCCGCTCATTCACACCCAGCGCAACCGCATTCTGGTCCCGACCGCGTTCTCCCCGCTGCGATGAGCCTCTCGGACAAGGTCGCGATCGTCACGGGTGGAGCCAAAGGGATCGGCAAGGCGATAGCCGACGGTCTCGACCGACAGGGAGCCCGCATCGTCATCTTCGACCTGGCGGGGGCCGAGGAGGCGGCGTCGAGCTACGACGGGGGATTGGGACTGCAGGTCGACGTGTCCGACGCCGACGCGGTGGACGGGGCGGTCGATCATGTGCTGAGGGAGCATGGGCGGATCGACATCCTGATCAACAACGCGGGCATCTACGCCTCGCTCGAGATGAGGCCCTTCGACCAGATTCCCGTAGACGAGTGGCGGCAGGTCATGGACATCAACGTCTTGAGCATGTTCGTCACCACCCGCAGCGTGGTGCCTCACATGAAGGAGGCCGGCGGTGGCCGGATCGTGAACATTTCGTCGGGTACGCCCTTCCGCGGTGTCCCATTCCTGCTCCACTATGTCACGAGCAAAGGCGCGGTAGTTGCCTTCACCCGCGCTCTGGCCAAGGAGTTGGGCGGTGACGAAGTCCTCGTCAACTGTGTCGCTCCGGGATTCACCATCTCCGACGGTGTCAAGGAGCATCCTGAAGTGCTCGATGCCCTCGCTGAGATCTCGGTGGCGTCCCGAACGCTGAAGAGAGACCAGATTCCAGAGGACGTGGTCGGTGCGGTCGTGTTCCTCTGCGGCCCCGGCTCGGAGTTCATCACGGGCCAGACCATGGTCATCGACGGAGGCCAGTACTTCCATTGACCTACCTCTCGCTGAAGAGACACGAGGAAGGAGTGTCGTTCGACGGGCCGGCAGTCATGGCGTTCGATCTGGAGGGAGAGACGGCGTCGTTCGGGAGCGGCTCGGTGACGGGGTCCTGTCTGGTCTGGCAGTTGACCGCCGACGTACCTCCAGACGCGGATCTGAGTCGGCGCATCGACACCTCCCCGGCCGAGAACTGGGTCATGCGTTGCGATCGCATCGATTTCCCACCGGGGGGCGTGGCGTACGGCCACACCCACCCCGGGCCGGGCATCAGATCGCTGCTCTTCGGCGAGCTGACGGTGACTACGGGAGGGGCGACGAGAACACACGGACCTGGGGACCCGTGGTTCGAGAGCGGTCCCGAGCCGGTGCTAGCCGTGGCGTCTTCCTCGGAGCCATCGGCATTCGTCCGTGTGTTGTTGCTCCCCGCTGAATGGGCGGGTAAGAGAACGATTCGCTACGTCAATCCAGAAGACGAGGACCGCCCGATGCTGCAGAAGGCGACGGTGTACCTCGAAGTCGCGGTCGAGGAGATGCCGGGTGCGTGACGGGGGAAGGATCCTCGCCGACCAGCTCGCCATCCATGACGTAGACAAGGTCTTCACGGTCCCCGGCGAGAGCTTCCTCAGCCTGCTCGACGGTATCTACACCCATCGCGGACAGATCGATCTGATAACTGCCCGGCTCGAAGCGGGGGCGGCCAACATGGCGGATGCATACGCCAAACTCACGGGCAAGCCGGGTGTCTGCCTGGTGAACAGGGGGCCTGGCGCGGCCCACGCCTCCGTAGGTGTCCACACCGCCTACCAGGACTCGACACCCATGGTCGTCTTGATCGGACAGGGACCTCTCGACTTCCTGGGGCGGGAGTCCTTTCAGGAAGTCGACCACCGCGTGTTCTTCAGTGAGCTCACCAAGTGGTCGGCTCAGGTGGACAAGACGGAGAGGATTCCCGAGATGATTCGTCGGGCTTTCGCCGTGGCGCAGAGTGGTCGTCCGGGACCCGTGGCCCTCGCGCTTCCTGAGGACGTGCTGACTGCCGAGACCGATGTGCCCGACATGAGCCCACAGGTCATAACGCCTCCTTCGCCCTCCGAGGAGGTCATGGAGGGCTGCCTCGACCTCATCGCAGGGGCAGAGCGTCCTGTGGCCATCGTCGGCGGGGGCGGGTGGACTGCAGAGACCGGGCGTCTCGTCCAGCAGTTCGTGGAGGCCCATCACATTCCCACCGTGGCCTCGTTCAGATGCCAGGACTACATCGACAACGACTCACCCAGCTACATCGGGTACTCCGGTCTGGCCGTCCACCCCGTGGTCAGCGGGGCGATTCGACAGGCCGATGTCCTGTTGGTCATCGGG